>JAYPIL010000053.1:0-14250 GCA_038127845.1 Candidatus Poseidonia sp. | reverse complement strand
TACCGATCAATACACGAGCTGAACGTCAGCATCCGCACTCAACTCGATGACACCGGGTGGTCCGCTCCAGGTCATCCATGACTCAAACCCTTCCAGCAGGTGTCCTTCGGCGTTCTCTTTCGTCACACCGTTCGCCGCTTGAGAGCCCGTCGAGCAGTAAATGCGGCGGGCTCCGCTCGTGATGGTTTCCATGATGGTGAAGACAACGTTGTCCGGCAACATACCTCCGGCATTGACCTGTTCGATGTAGCCTGCGTGCAACAGTTTGACACCATTCGCAGCGAAGAACATGCTGACTTCGTGACCGTCGTTCATGGCTTGAGATGCGCATGCTAACCCAACAATGCACTTTCGCAAATCCACGTCGGGGTCGGTGACCAGTTTGATGAAAAATTTCTTTGCCATGGTCAAAGCACCACCGTCCCTCGTTTAGCGGTTGTCGTTTCATCTGATGAGGAATTGTGTTGTTCAAATAGGGTGAATCAAGCTTGTTGCCTATGACTGGAACATTTAGTGGCGGACACGAAACACATTGGGCAGACGTGTATTACACGTACGGCAACGGAATTGACATCTTGGTTGAACAGCACGGTTGGGATGCTGAATTGGTCATTGACCACCGTTCCGACGACCCAGCGACCCAAGCGTTGATTGACGAATATTTTGACATCCTCTGCGACAACATCGAGAAAGAATTGACCGATGAACATCAAGAAGCGGCGGAGGACAACGAACACATCACGCTCAAGTTGACAAAAGGCGATCACGTGATGGTGTTAATGTACGAAACGGTCGAGGTCGTTTCGACCAGCGAAGGGTTTCCCGAAGAGGTCATCGCGCTCTTGAAGGAGCAGGCCTACGCTGAACAAAACAAGGATTAGCCCCAGAAACGACGGGTTCGTGCGTACTCCACCTCTGCGAGGTGAATGGCTTGGAGCAGGCCCTCTTCATCTCCGGGCATCACCTTCACAAGCAAGCGGTTTGCGGTGGCCTCGGCGATACCTCGTCCCATCAAACACATGATGGCGTCCAACCCACGGTTGGCAACCAGATCGGCGTTTTTCATCATCCGGTCCTGGTCTTTGGTGTCGTCGGATTTCACCCATTTCTCCAACATTTCCTGCAGACCTTCTCTGGCGCAGGCAAGACGGTTTCCTCCGCATTTGAGGCAGTATCCCGGTCGCTCCATGGCGTCGAACCGTGCCACACGGAAGCGGCGAATACCGTGACATCGCAAACAGCACAGGACGGCTCGTTCGTTGGTCAATCGCAACTTCAAACGTTCGCGGAGGGCCGCATTGTCCCAATTCGGCAGCAGCATTTGATGTTGCGTTTGGTTGGACAACCCCAGCGGCCCCCGTGCCGTGACATGAAGGGAAAGCACGCCGGATTGCAGACCGCGCATCACATCGCTTGCACCGACCACGTCCATCCGTTCGTGGAACAATTTGGCCAACACCTCCTCCATGACCACCGTGCCTCGATACTTACGCAAGAGCGCTTGCAGGTTGATGCGTCGCGGGTCAACCCCGTGGCGAAGAACGCCGAATACTTTGGCGACCTGAGCAAAGCGCCAGCGTACCTGTCGTGAATTTGGCACCGTGATGCTGAGCAGTTGCTCAATGGCATCCGGTGGTGTTTCCATCAACCAGCCAACCAACTCTTCTGGACGAACATCTGCGATTTGCAAGGCGATTCTCGTCGGCTCGATGACCAAACGACCCCAGGTGCCTGATTTTGTGGAGGCCATGGCGAGCAGGAAATTTCCTAACGCTTCGTTAATTTTTGATCCGTGGCAACTGTTGAGCACCAAGGCATCGTCTCGCTCCTCGATGGTCATCACGCGGTCGGTTGGCAAGATGCCTGCTCCATCGAGGTGTTCGGTTACGCTCTCTGCGATCATGCTGCGTGCTTCAGCATCGAGAGGGTAGTCGTCGAGGCGGAAGGAACGATGAGGCAGCAGGCCTGCAGGGTCGAGTTTTGGAGGTTTAACGGGAGAAAGATAACCGAGGTCGTGAGCGACCAAATGACGAAGATAGCCCACTTCTCTCGCCACGCTTTCGGGAACTGGAGGCAATTCACCGAGCCAGTGCGGAGCCGCACCGTGGTCTTTCACCGGCGCCACCAACAACTCCGATTGTTCTGGGTCGGCATCCACGATAAGCCACGTACGACCTGCGATGACAAATCGCCGCGGGGTTCCATCGTCATCCTCTCCCGCATCGTTGAGGCTCAAAACAAAGGC
Organism: Candidatus Poseidonia sp.; assembly: GCA_038127845.1. Lineage (GTDB taxonomy): Archaea > Thermoplasmatota > Poseidoniia > Poseidoniales > Poseidoniaceae > Poseidonia. The sequence continues at coordinate 12,005 of JAYPIL010000053.1, read as the reverse complement.
TTCGTCGACGTTGCCCAAACTGCGCCGTGTCACCGCATCTCGCACGCGGTAGGAGCGTTTGTCGGGAATCATGGACAGGTGCTTCGAAACCCAATCTCGGGTTCGTCCGGCGGTTGAAAACCAACCCTTCGCAAAGCGTTTTGGCACGTTTATCGTTCGTTCGGTGTACTGTCTTGGAATGGCATCGTCGGGTGTTTTGTAGAGCGGAAGGTCTTCGGGAAGGTCCTCGCCTTTCGCTGCTGCCTCGTCACGAGCAATGGCGTAGACCGCTTTGGGCCACCGATACCACGGTACCTCAGCGGGTTTCGGCGTGAAACGCACAATCCAATTCTCTGCCAGCACCTGAAGCACCGATTCCGTGTCGGTTCGGTCCCAGCCATCGAACTGAGGTGACGCAGCGAGCATGCTCGTCGCCGCATCGATGCTGACGGCTTTGAACGAGTGTGCCATCAGCACCAATTGATTGGCTGCGATGGTCAACGGTCGCTGTCGCCATTCAACCGGTTCAATGTCGCCTTCCATCGCCCGACGGGCCACCACGGCGGATTCCAGAAGATGGTCGATGTCCCACGTCACCACGTGTCCGCGACCCACGCCACCAAGCCGGTGGTCTGCCCGACCAACGCGCTGGAGCATGCGGTCAACCGATTTTGGGGAATGCAACTGGAGAATACGACGCACGCTTCCGACGTCGATTCCCAACTCCAAACTCGAGGTGCAGACCAGGCCCGACAACGTGCCGTCCCGCAATTCGTCCTCCATTTGTTGGCGTGTTTCAGCGGCCAGTGAACCGTGGTGAACACCGACCTTGAGGTCGGGCGCCATGCTTTGAAGCCGAGAGGTGAGGGTCTCAGCCTCGCTTCGGCTGTTGACGAAGAGCAAGCACGGTGCTTCGGTGCGCAGCAGCGTGCAAAGATGTCGGTAGGCGGCATGTTGTTTCGGTGACGGCAAAGCCATCTCAACGGTGCCGATTTCGTCCTCGGGAAGGATTTGGGGCGATTCCACACTCAACACCGTTTGACGGTCTCCTGTCGTGATGAGCGGGGTTGCGCCCCGGGGTGAAAGCCAAGCGGCAACGGCCTCGGGATTTCCAACCGTCGCCGACAAACCAAGACGCTGAACGGGACGACCCGTAAGGGCTTCGAGCCTTGAGAGCCCGACGCTGAGTTGCCAACCTCGTTCAGAAGCGGCGAGGTCGTGAACTTCGTCGACCACCACGGCTTGAACCGTTGAGAGCATGGCTCGCAGATTCTTACCGCTAAACATCAACTGGAATGTCTCGGGAGTGGTCACCAACAGGTTTGGTGGCCTGCGGGTTTGCTTGGTTCGCTGTGATTGCGGTGTATCGCCGTGACGCACATCAACCCGTAGACCTACGGCATCCGCAAGTTCTCGAAGACGACGGTCAACGTCCCGATTCAATGCCCGCAAAGGCGTGATGTAGAGGATCGAGAGCGATGGCCATTCATGGGTCAAACAGCGATGAAACAGGGGCAAAATACCCGCCATGGTCTTCCCGGACCCGGTTGGCGCAACCACCAATCGGTCGTGCCCCTCAATCAACTCGGGGATGACATGTTCCTGAACGGGTGTCGCTTTCCAGCCCTTCTCTGCAAGCGCATCGGTGAGTTTTGGGTGAAGCCGAGAAAACACGCGCGGCATACTCTCCCCTCCCCCGAGGAAGAGGCCTTTACCCACTCCATTTGAGGATTTGGCTTAGCGCTACGACGCTCGACGAAGCTCAATCGTCATCGTCATCGTCGTCGTCATCGTCATCAAAGTCGTCATCGTCATCTTCCCAATCGGATTCGTCTTCATCGAACGCCCCTTCACCGAAATCAATCGAGGTCTTGGTCGCCACGGTAAAGACGGCGGTGAGGGTCAACAGCGTGAGGATAACAAACAACCACGCAAGGGGTTGTTCTCGAACGGAGTCAAACCAACCAAGATACTGTCCGTAAGCAATCGTAACGGCGTGCTCTGCCGAGTTGTCATCGTCGTTCGCCTCAGGGATTTCGTTTTCAGCATCGACCACCACACGTATGCGGTCAACTTCCTCCGATTCCCACTGCACGTTCACGGAGATAATTTCGCCAGCATTGATGCCAACGATGCCCACCTTTTCGAACGGTGTATCGCTGGAACCGGCGTAAAAGTACACCTTGAACTGCTGCGTGGTGTCGCCCCCTGCATTGAAAATATCGGCACGAATGTCGATCTTGGCCCCTGGTGCAATGTGGTCGTCACTGAGGACAATGTTGCGAACCTTCAGTTCGGGACCCACTGCACCCAAACGAATCCACTGACGCTCAAAGTCGATGTCGTCCGAAGCGAGTTCCGGGATGGGGCTCGCTTCTGAGTTGGAGACCACGGGGAACTGATTGCCAGCAGCGTCGTACCCCGTCACGTAGAAACCGATGAAATCACCAGCTTTCGGTGTGATTTGACCGCCAGCCGTGATGTCAACGACGCCGGTCCACATCACGTTTTGACCGTCCTGTTGCATACCGAGCAAGGTCGAACCTGCGCCGATGGTCATGGTTCGTGTGGCGTCTCGCATCACCCAGTGCACCATTTGCTTGGAGCCCGTGAGGTCAGCGTCTTCCGTCCCTTGGAACTCCACGGGAATCTGTGTGAGGTCGTTGTTGGCGGAGATGTCGATCACGTTCAATGGAGCGATTCGGCGAGTCACACGAGGTGCAGCGTCGTCGACGATGACTTGCAAAGTGGTCGAAACCAACGTGCCCGTCATGTCTTCACCGCGACCGGGAATGTTCGTGATGGAAATCAAGCAGGTTCTCGAGGGAGAAGATTGGAGGGTTGAAGCAGAAGAGAGCGGGACCTCCACAGCGTAGCCGCCGTCAGCCGTGAGTGAGCCGTCCGACCACAACTTCTCACCGTCGAAGACCTCGACCAAAATACCGACGTCCCGGGGAGCAGGTGTTTGGCTGCCTTCGTAGACCACGCGGCCCGTGAAGGCAAGACGGTCGTCCTTGCGAACACGACTGCCGTCAGCAACCGGGCCCGTTCGGGGCTCACTGATGTCTTCAATGGTGAAATCCGTCGGCGACAGCATGAGGTCGTTCTCAACCCTGAAGGTGTGTTCCAACAACAAAATGCGAGACGGGTCCTTGCTTCCCAACTCCTTGTACATCAGAGCGACATCGCCCATTTCTTCATCGGGCCAATCCCAACTGAATTTGAAGTTGAAATCCAACATGATCCAAGGCAGCCCGGATTCGTTCGTGGTTTGCGTCATCTTGCTTGTCGGCAAGAGATGGATGTAGGGGGAATCCGACCAGAAGGTGTTGTTGATACCGGAATACGAAATGCTCTGTGCGTCACGAGCAGGGTTGGGGCCCTCAAAGTCGAACACAAGCGAGATGAACTCAAAGTCGATGGCGGTGTTGGCGTCGATGAAGCCCAAACTGATGTGTTGCTCCATACCGGCGAACACGGCTTCGTTGTCTTCGTGGCCAGCCCATTCAAGACCTGTGAAAATAGCCGTCGAATCCTTTCGGGTTCGGAAGGTCGCGTCGTCATAGAGGAAGCCTTCTGAGGATTCAAACATCAACACCTCGTCTTCGTCGTTGACGACTTTGAAGTGCAGCGGGTTACCGGCCTGATCCCCACCGTCCCAGAAGTACGAAACACGCCCCATGTTGGGGTTGCGAGAGGTGTCAATGGTTGTGATGAACCACTTCGACTTCGCCTCGGTGTTGTTGAGCACCGCCTTTTGCACGTATTCGTCGGGATCGGCCTCACCGTTTCGGTTCAGGTCGTGATCGGCTTCGACCCAATAATTGAGTTCAAGCTCCATTGGATGACCGATTTTGTCCTCGACGAGGATTTGGACCGTTTGTTCGTTCGAGGCCGCTTCGTAGGCATCGTCCACGGGTGAGACTTGTTTGCGCTCGGGATGCGTTGCATCAACGAGGTAGGTTCGCCGCCAATCGGCGTTGGGTTGCTGGACGTGATCGGGATTCTTTTGGTTGTAGGTTTGCACCTCGTACGTCAATCCGTCAGGCACGTCAATGGAAGGAAGGTCAATGGAGATGAAGAACGAGCCGTTGTTGTTGGTGATGTCCCGTGCGGTCTCCTCAACATAGCCGTTGCGAGCCACGCGCACATCGAAGGCGCTGTCCTTCGGAGCATCATCCGTGTCCTGGAACCACATGGCACCGACAAAGTGAATTTGCTCACCTGCAGCCACCCATGCTCCGTTCGGTACGTCCTGTGAGGTCTTCTCGCCGTCGTTGTCTCGGACGTTTAACCATCCCAGTCCAAACGAGCGGTTGACGTCCAAGCCCTCATCTGAAATCAACGGAAGCGGAGCGAATCCCGCAGTGCCGCTGTCGTCCAAACATCCGGCTCTGAAGCGAACATTTTCCTGGTCGGGCATTTCTGCCGTAACAAAGAACTTCCAGTGGATTTCGAGAATACCGTTGCTTTCAACCGAATAGGAGGTTGGGTCCACCTCGATGTATTGTGAGGGGTCGTTGGGAGCCGGGAAAATATCGCCGTACTGCCAAGAAAGAATGGGCCACGTTGCCATGCCTGCGGTCATGATGGTCAATTCAGCACTCGCCATGGAATTCGCATCTTCGCCGATGACGTGGCGGGTGACGACTTCGTAGGGTGTGATTCGTTCGTGAAGCACTTCGCCTTCTGGGATGGTGATGTCAAGATTGACCGTTTGCATGGTGTAAGTGATTTGGAAGGAATCGATGGACAGGATACCGGCCGATTCGGATGTCAGATTGATCGGAATATCCACCGTTCCGCTGCCGGAAGCAGGGATGGCGTCGTTCAGTTTGTCCACGAGCGTCGACCCTGAGGTTGTGCCCGTGACGGTCATCGGACCGACAAGGGCGGTTTGCGAGGTGGATTTCCATGCAGACTTCCCGTTCACCGTGATACCTGGCTGCTTGGGGGCGTTGGCGTGAAGAGCGATGCTCAAGTCGGTGATGCTCGGCGTGAAGCCTGTGGAAGACGTGGTCAATTCAATGCGGACACAGAAGTAGACGCTTGAGGTCGTTGACGGGTTGATGGTCGCCGTTTGGTTGGGCGAGGTGAACGAGGTCACGTAGCTGTAACTCGATGTGCACGAAGTGCTGCTTCCGTAACCAACGTTCACCTTCACCGAGGTCATGGAATTGCCCGTTTCGGTCCAATTCACCGTGGCAGCAATCGTGCTGACAGAATAACGGTATCCCAGATATTGATAGCCGTACCAGTAGCCACTGCTCTGATAGTTTGTCGTGTACGAGAGAATCACATCGCCGAGAACGGGTGAATTCGTGGTCGTTCCGTTCAGCGTTGCCCGCCATTTGATCTGACTGCCTGTGTTGCTGAACACGACCTTTTGCCCGGGCGAGGCAGAGCGCCATGTTTGCCCGCCGTCGTTGGAAATGTCAACGTCGATGTCGGTTCCCGTTGGCATGGAGCCGAGGACGGCTTCAAGCGTCAGGGTGTCAATGGCTCGTGAAATTGACGTGGTTTGACCAACCACCATCTGCGTGGTGAGAGAACTTGACCGCATGTCGTAGTGGGCCCCATCACCGTAGGAATGGACCTTGCGGGAACCTTGGGTGCAGTACGAGGTCGAGGAGTGGTGGCACGAGAACTGAACCTTGTGGTCGTCGGTGTCAACCAATCCGTAATGGCCGCCACCGGGCATCGTTCGTTCGCCTTGAGAGACGAGCAAACCGCTTTGGGACGTGTAATGGTAGTGGACGCTCTTGTACGTGCTCTGCCAGTAGTAGATGTTGTACATCACGTTGGGCATGCTGACGGTCAATCCAGCCCCGTAGTCCTGAGAATTTGAGGTGCTGGTGAGCATCCACTGGTTAGATACAACGGTGGGGGATGCCGGATTCACCTGCCAGAGCCAGTGGGTTCGGGAACTGCTGCTATCGGAAGCAGCGATGTACATGTTTCCGGTGGTCGCATCGATGTCGATGCCCGTGATGTACTTGTTGTAGCTGTAGCGGGCTTCACACTTCCACAGCACACCGGTTCCCTGACTGTTCCAATCCACATTCCACTTGTTGGCGATTTGGTACACGCTGTTGGCCGTGTAGACCGAGCCGTTGTGAACCGTGGCGTCGACGATGCCGTAGATGGACGAAGAAGAGCACGGAGAGGTCGTGGAGTACGATGCTGTGCCGAGATAGGCGCCCGTTGCGGGATTGATTCGCAGGATGGTGGGTGTTGATTGGGTGGAACTGCTGGTGTAGCGGAAAATGTGCGTTTCCGAGGCGTTGATGGGGACGACGATGCCCGTGTAGGACCACGGTGCGCTGCTGCTCACGGACAGATCTGCATATTTCTTGGTCGGGCTGATGTAACCTTGGTCGCTCAAACCAACAAACTGACCGGTGGTGTTGAGGTGGGCACTTCCGAGGGTTGCCAGAGCAGAGGAAGAAGAAAAGTCAGCCAAGGCTTCGGTAGGGTTGCCCTTCAGCGATGCGGTTTGGCTGTCAACATCGAGATTGTTTCGATAGCCGTAGGTGAACGGGCTACCAGCGTAACTGCTTCCCTGCCCGTTGGCGTCACCAGCCCCGCCGTAATGCCGGTCGCTCGTGAAATTGGTGTAGGTGGTGGTGCTGGCATCGCCACGAAGACTGAAACTGGCAGCCGAAACAGCCGCTCCAATCGGCAGTGTCACGATGCCCGCAGGGCCTTCTCCTTTTTGCGAAAACGTGTGTGAATAGGACGTTGTCCCGTCTTTGAATTGCGTTTCCGTGGTCGCCGCGGCGGCCAATGGCGAGAGAAGGGAGAGAAGGAACACGGCCACGAGAAAAATTGCGCGTTGCATACAAGTCACCTGAGGGTGAACCTCGTAGTCGCTCCATCACATTTGAATCATACCCTTTCGCGCCTACGGCGCCGGGCGACAGGAACCCGAACACAACCAAAGCGAGGTTTGAAGGTTCAATTCGGCATGGAAAGGCCGAGTGGGCACATGAGCGATGGAACCTCATTTCTTGGACGTTGGTGGGAAAAACAACACGGGCGACAATACGCCATCACCGCCGTGACGGCGGGTGCAAGTGGCATCTTGGTGGTCTTGTGCGCCTACCAGTTGGCCTTCCTTGGCGACCACCCTGACTGGGGCGAGTTCACGGGCATCGCCATTACCGGCGTCACCGTTTCCCTGTTCTTGTTCTTGGTCTCTTTTCCCGAATTCCTACGGTTCAAGGGCCACGTCGCTACGCTTGAGGAAATCATGGAGATCCAATCAACGGCTGAACTTCGACGACGCAAGGCCGACGGAGTACTCGCCGCCGAAGCGTTGGGTGCTGGTCATCTCGAGCAGTGGAATGCGTTCCTTGAAAGCAAAGGCCTGCGCCGGTAGACCGAGGACCCTTCATGTCGCAACACAACCCGCTCAAGATGCTCGTTCTTGAGGTGGCGCTTGCCGTTGGTATGATCGCATGTTTGGTCGGAGCGATGTTCATTCACACCGGATCCATGCCGCCACTGGTCGTGGTGGAATCGGCCTCGATGATTCACGAGGAGAACGGAGAAGTGGGCAGCATCGATGCAGGTGACCTGATTCTCGTCCATGACCAACCGCCCAGTTCCATCGTGACCTTTGCTGAGGCCACCGACCCACTCCATCCCGCGTTTGGCTACCAACAACACGGCCTTGAGGGCGACGTCATCATTTACGACAAAAACGGCGAGGGAGGCACCCCCATCATCCATCGAGCCATTCTGCGGGTGGTGGCTGAACAAACGGCTGTTCCGGACAGGAGCAGTTCCACACCTTGTGCGGACGGAGGGACATACGATGCCCTTCTTATCGCCAGCGATGGCGCCATGGGCACCTGCATTCTCACGTGGTCTGTCCCGGGGACGGCCGTCACGGACGTCGCCAACATCACCGTCGCTTTTGATGGAAATGAAGCAGGATACTACGACTGCAAACGTCCAGCCCATGCGGGGGTTGAAGCCCATTTGGTGGTTGAAAATTGGGTGCCAAAACACGAAGGCATGCTCACGCTCGGTGACAACAACCAGTGTTCGGTCGACCAAGGGGCAGAAGCCGTTCGAGGCTCCGCCGGCGTTCACAGCCCTTCAGGCGTGGTTGGACCCGTTCGAGATGCGTGGATCTTGGGGGTTGCGGGTGGAGAGATTCCCTGGCTCGGTACGGTCAAACTGATGGTCGGTGGACCCAACAGTTACGGGACAGGGGACGTACCTTCATCGTCGTTCATGGCCCTCGTCATCATCCTCGCTGTGGTGGTTCTTGTGCCCCACGCTACCGAACTGGTCTTCCGTTCTTGGCTTGCTGGAGCACCTGAACTTGAAGCCCCAATCACCAAGGATGACCCCTATGAAGCATCATAACCTGCTCGTCGAAGGGCTTCATCGAGCGAAAGCAACCCTTGACTGACCTGCTTGGCGAGTTCAAGGGAGATGGTCAATTGTCCCTTCGAACGCTGTCTGCTGATGCGTTGGAGATTTCGTAATTCGCCCGGTGCGGGTTCCACATTCCGCTGTTCATGCACCTGTCTGCCGGAGAGCATGGCGATTTTCAGCGCTGCTGCGCCGTGGGCGTGACGGGAGGCTCCAGAGCTGGTACGGTATTCGTTCACCTCCTCGACGTGATACCCTCGGCCAAGGACATCGTTGATGAGACGGTCGCGGTGATTTGGAGAACCGTGGCCAACACGAACCAGAACGCTGCCTGGCTTCATTCGATGAATCAAGTTCTCCATGAACACAAGCACGTCGTCAATGGATTCCATCTCCTGTTTTCCAAGGAACGACCCGTCGGCGAGGTAGGCACACCCTGGTCGTGGACCCGGGTCCAAACCGAAGACCAATTGGCCGGGAGCACTGCCTTGAAACCGAGAGGCGGCCCATTCAACGAACAACCGATCGACCTCGTCCGGTTCAACGCCCACTCCCCGTCCACCCAACCGTTCCACCTCTTCGGGTGTTCCAAACCACCAAGCGTTGGGTTCAGGGAGCGGTTCAGCGGGTGTCAACATCGAAACAGGATGCTGATAGGATTCAAGGATGGTCAACAAGCGATGAGCGAGTTGAAAATCATCGGTCCGAACGTACACCCGCTGCACGCTCAATCCTCGCCTCCGTTGTGTTCTAATCTATCGGTTCGCCCGTGTTGAGGGAAAACCGTGGTCCGCGGAAGGGTATCCCACCGAAGTCATCAAGAACGATGGACAACGATGTCCCCCCATGACAAGCGCTTACGAGCGTGAACTTCGAGAGGTGCTGGCTGGCACCGAAAAGGGCGTTGCTGCCGTCATCAAAAGCTGCGATTCACAAGAACAGCAACGGATGAAACAAATTCTCACGCGGCCGTTCCTCGTCGTGCGAGCAGCGGGCTCCGGTATGGAAGGCAGCGGGGATTTGTTGGCGCTGCGTGGAGATTGTTCGTTTCCGATTGAGGTCAAAACCACCAAGGCACCGAAACTCTATTTCTCCGGTCGTACCAAAGACCAACTTGAGGCGATGATTCGAGAGGGAGAACGCAGCGGGCTGATGCCCTTGTACGCTCATCGAAGGAAAGGTGTTCGGGGCGATTCTTGGCGAATTTTCCGGGTGGAAACCGAAGGATTGCGAGGCACGCTTCGCCACCTCGCACCCAAAATCCCCCCGCTTCCACTCAACCGTAACGGCTCGCCGTTTCTTGATTGGGAACAAGGCATGCCGTTGAATCAATTCATTGGTTTGATGTGCGCTGTGGAACAACCAACGGACTCCGGATTCAACGCGGTGCAAAAGCGGGCGAAGACCAAGAAAGCCCCTCGTCGCTCCCCCGAGCCGTTGGATATTCTCGCTGAACTTGAACGGCGACGAACACCGAACCAGATGCCCTTCACAAATACGGAATAAACATGGTGAACACCAACATCACCAGCAAAAGCAGGGATGAAAGGCTGGATGCCTTGGAGGAAATATGGTCCACCCACATGGGATGCAAATCCCACAGTTTCAACTTCCTTCCCAAGCGTTTCAATCCGCTCAGGAAGGCATGAAGCATGTCCCTGAGCATGTGACCTCCGTCAAAGGGGACCATCGGGATCAGGTTGGTGAAGCCCAACAAAATGTTCACCCACATCAACCAAAAGAAGAGATGGGCAAGCAAGAGCAAGATATCTTCACCGAGGACGGAGGCAGCGAGCCCGTCGCCAGCCGTCATGAGGGATTCTTCGAACGGGTGAATGGCGACCCCGTTCAACTCAAAGGGGATGATCAAAATCGTCAGCACGTGAAACGGTAGCATGAGCGCTCGCTGCCCGAGTGTCCCCTCCCAACGAGGTGAAAGCGGACCTGCAAGTCGGTCAATGCCGGCGGTTCCCTCTGAGAGACCTTCAACGCCAAGGAACGGGTCTCCAGGCTCGATCTCCATGTTGGCGAGAACCTCCTCGTCCCACCCGAGAGCGGCGTAATGAGCGTACTTATCGCCCAAGGTGGCCGTCAGCGTGACACGCTCTCCCGTTTGATGAAGGACCACCAGGTCAATGCTGTCGTTGGCCGAATAGTCGAGGAGAATGGTACGGAAATCCTCGGTTGTATGCACCGGTTGACCGTCAATGGAGACCAGCGTGTCCCACGGTTGCATCCCCGCTTGGTCGGCTCCCTCGTCCTTGACAATGCCTTGAATGTGGATGTAATCCTCCTTCGCAACAAACTGCCCGGCTACGCCTCCGAGCAGCAACAACATCACGAAGGCTGCAAACAAGTTGGTTGCTGGACCGGCTGCAAACATTCGCAGGCGTTCCCGCCGAGGCGCTCGCATCAACTCGTCGGATTGAGGCTCAGCAAAGGCTCCCAGCGGAAGGGGTCCGAGTTGAAGCAGGCCAAAGGAACGAACACGCATGCCGTGACCACGAGCGAGCAGACCGTGCCCGAACTCGTGAATGACGAGAGATACGATGAACGCCAACGCACCCCACCCAAGAGGAATCACGGGGTTCAAGCCGGGCACCGCCACCAATTCACTGGCTGAAGGTGGCGCCGCCGTGGGAGGATTGAGCAACGAGGTGACGAAGGCCAGCAGCACGACAAAGGCCACGGCCAACATCGCTATGGAGCAGACCCACAGGGAGACTTCTCCGTAGGCTCGCCAGAATTTGCGAGGCCGAGCAAGCCGGTCAAGAAGGCGCTGACCTCGTTGGGTGCGAACCATCAACACGATACCGAGGGCTCGGGTCGCATTCCAACGGTCGAGCGTCCCGTTTCGCTCCCACGTTTTGATGAGAACATACCAACCAACCAGCAGCAACAGCACCAGGGTCCAATCGGCTTGAACCGAACCCCATGTTCCCACCATGGTGAAGGGACGACGCAACCCATTTTGAACATTGATATCCATCCTCGACCTCGTTTGAGGACAAACCTTCATGATAGGTTGGCGGTTGTAGTGAACCATGCACTCACACCACGCCGCCATTGAAGCGTGGTGTGACAACACGTGGGGTGAAGCACCCGCACGAATTTCAGATTGGGCAACCCACGATGATGTCGTGCAGGTCTTTCTCCGCCTTTCCGCGAGTGTGCTGATCGCCGACTTCGTGGTAGGTGCCTCAGGGAAACTGCAAATTCAGCAGCACCTTCACATCCCATTGGAGACATGGAATCCGGGTTCCATTCAGGGCATTCGAACCAGCGAAGGGAAAACACGGTTCCAGCACCGCCGGCAATCCATTCTCCTCTCCAGTGAACTCCGCGTGCCGGAATGGGGGGCTGCACTGCTCGAAGAATGGCTGATGAGCATGCGAAGTGCCGTTAACCGGCCGAAGGACCGCCTGCAGCGAATCAACGAAATCAAGCGAATGAAACTCTCCGTAGAGCGAAATCTTGAGAGTGGCAGTCTTGGGAAAATAGAGGATGAACTCGAGATGTTGGACGCTCGGGTTGACCGAATTGAGGGCCGCCTAGCGAACTGAATCTTCCATGGTCGTGTCAACGCCAGGAAACTGGTCTTCTCCTTCTCGGTAGACCGTTCGCATGTTGCTGATGAA
>JAYPIL010000052.1:0-14769 GCA_038127845.1 Candidatus Poseidonia sp. | reverse complement strand
TCTCCATCAACACGGCTGCCTTCGCCGACTGCAGCACGTACATGACCAGCGACGGACAGTCCTATGTCCCCTTGGTGATCTCCATGGGAGCCCTTGAAAAGGTGCTTTCGGGAGACCGTGCTGTGACCACGGTGACGCAACTTCACGACTGAGGTTGTCGGCCAAGTACCCGCTTTCCTTCTCACCGAGAAGTACAACGCCTTTTGGTTGGCCAAGGCCAACTGAAAGGCCATTACCTTGATTCATGCGTCCTTTTTCAATCACCCATATATAGAAGGTAGAGGACGGAAGACCGTGCCAAGTGAAGAGTCTTCTTCGCCGAAAGGCAAGCCGTACATCGTTGCGGGCATGCCGATGTACAACGAAGAGGAGACCATTGGCTCGGTTGTTATTCGCACCCTACGCCACGTTGACAAAGTGATTTGCATCGACGATGGGTCCTCAGATGCCAGCGCTCGAATCGCTGAAGCCTGTGGTGCGACTGTGATTCGCCACAGAGTCAACCGTGGCTACGGCGGTGCCCTCAAAACACTGTTTCTCAAAGCCTCTGAACTGGATGCAGACGCCTTGGTGCTCTTGGACTCGGACGGCCAACACGAAACGGAAGACATTCCCAACATGCTCGAACCCATCCTCAGCGGCGAGGCCGATTTCACCATCGGCTCAAGATTTGTTGAAGGTGGGGGTGGAACCGACATGCCGGCATATCGGCGCCTTGGCATCAAGGTGATCACTGCAGCGTCAAACCTCTCGAGCGATTTGGGCATCAAAGACACCCAGTCCGGATACAGAGCCTTCTCGAGAACCGCCCTCGAGCGCCTGCGATTCGATTCTGAAGGCATGGAATTGTCACTGGAGATGCTTGAAGATGCACACGAGAAACAACTTCGTGTGTTGGAAGTCCCAACCGTTATTCGCTATGATGTTCCCAAGGGGTCAAATTTCACGGCTGTCTCTCATGGATTCACCGTGATGACTTGGGCCATGCTCTCGCTCTCCCAAAAGAAGCCTTTGTTGGTACTTGGGATTCCAGGATTCGGTCTTCTCGCAGCGGGTGCAGCAATGGGCATGCGCACAGCCCAAGGCTTTACCATGCAAGTTGACAACATCATCGGATCGGGCATTTCAGCCGTCTGGATTGGCTTGCTCGGGCTCGCATTGATGGCCACAGGCTTGGTCTTGCAAAGCGCACAACGTTTCCTTCGCCTGCTCCTCGTACGGGAATTTGGCCTTGATTGATGCTAGCCCATCACCCTCGCAGCGAGCGCGAGGACGTATGGAATCGCAAATAAACCAAAGAAGACGAACATCGCAATGCGGACCGTTCGTTGGTTTTTATCATCTTGAGCGTTTTTCTCAATGCAAGCCTCGTCCTTGCAAACTCGGGGATCCGCACTCACAGGAATGGGTTGATGACAAATTCGGCAGTGTTTGTGTGCGGGGACCTTTCCCGACATTTGTCCGATGAATTGGTTGGCTTTTTTCGTCGCCATGTCTTTGACCTTCTTTGCATCCACCATTGTACCACCTCATGCTCGAATGATCGTGCCTTCGAACAATTTTCCTTCAAGAGCATCGTCCAACCGGGCGATGTCACGCCCGTCCAAGACAGCGAGATCAAGAGCGGCATCCGTTGCCACCTGAACGGCAACGGGATCGATGACAGCGGAAGCACCCGGCTCCAATGGCTCACCGATGCCGGTGATGCCTGCAAGTTCGGTAAGCGTCATCTCCGTGAACTGGTTGGCATCAGGATTACTTCTCGGGTCCTCGTCATAGACATGCGAGACATTGGTCGCGATGATACAGTGGCGAGCTCGAACAGCAGCAGCGAGTTGAACCGCCACAGTGTCCGTGGTGTGTCCCGGCACCGTACCGCCCATCAAGACGATGTGATGCGAATCAAGGAGGTCTTTGGCGGCTTCAACGGAATGAGGAATCGTCGGGGCAACATCGCACCCAACTTCGAGAAGAAGTTGCTGCAACACGGTGGCGTTCAGCCTGGTCGCAGCAATACCAATGTGGTCCAAACGAAACCGGTCGGTGACGCTTCCTTCCACCAGAGCAATTCCCTCACGGGCAGGCAATCCACCACCGACGACGAAGGCAATTTTTCGTTGATTGCCTTCAAGATGAACAACCAGTTGGCGCAATCGTCCCATCCATTGCGACCTGGCATCAGCCTCCTCGGGCCGCAACAAACTTCCGCCGAGAGCAACGACGTGGATGGTGCTCATTGGTTGGTCTGCAACACAGCCATGACTTCATCCTATCCCTTGCGTTAAATACCGTGGCGTTCTTTGTGGGTTCAAAAGGGAGGATTGAAGTGATGCAGGTTAGCCCATAAAACAAGGAGGGCAGAAGAGTGAGTGATGAATCTGCTCGTGCGAAGAAGGTCAAACTTCGCGTTCTTCTGTCCGAATTGAGGGCGAAGCAAGGTTCTGGAACCGAACTTGTAACGCTGATCATCCCACCTGACCGCCAGATATCAGATGCAAGGGGCATGTTGCAAAACGAGCACGGGCAAGCCGCGAACATCAAATCAAAAAGCACCAAAAAGAACGTACAAGCGGCCATTGAATCGGCCATTTCAGCCCTGTCAAAGTACAAAACACCCGGTGAATTTGGACTGGCTATTTTCGTCGGGGCTGTCAAGATTCCAGGCGTCAACAACAAGACCGAAAAATACAGCCTTGTTATCAGCGATCCTCCACAACCCTTCGTCTCGTTTCGCTATCGATGCGATTCTCGATTTGAGACCACCCAGCTGGAAAGCATGCTCGTCGATAACGAAGCCTATGGCCTGTTTGTCATTGACCGTTCGGAAGCAGCATACGGTATCGCCATTGGAAAGAACATTCACATTCAAGAACATCTGACATCAAACATCATGGGAAAACACCGTCAAGGTGGTCAATCAGCCCAACGATTTGAGCGATTGATTGAGGAAGCAGCCCACAATTTTTTCAAGCGAGCGACGGAACACGCGAGCGATTATTGGTTACCCAACATCGAGAACATCAAAGCCATCATTATCGGTGGGCCAGGGGCAACCAAGGACTATGTTGTCAAGAACGACTACTTTCACCATGAAATTCAGAAAAAGATTGCAAAAACACACCTGGATGTTGGATATTCTAACGATTCTGGCATTCGAGAATTGGTCCAGAACGCTGGCCCGTTGATGGGAGAAATTGAACTGGATGAGGAACGTAAAGAAGTTGAACGATTTTTGGTCGAATTGATCAAAGCACATCCCAAGGCAACTTATGGAGCCCTTGGCATATCGAACGCCATGAACATGGGAGCTGTTGACCGCCTCCTCATTTCGGAAAAAATTCTCCACAAAGCCTCGGTTGGTTATGAGGTCAAAGGAAAGGATGCCGACGGCACGCCTATCCTACGATGCCTGACCAAGGAGAACTCCAGTGGCGACGGTCACGATTGTCAGAAAAACTCCAACGACTGCAAGCACGCCTACCAAATTACCCTCGATGACGAGGATGAAGATGCTCCCACAGAATTACTGACGAAGGAAGCCGAGCATGAATTGGGTTCCAAAGCCGCCAACTTCATGGAAAACCTCGAAAACCTTGCGGCAGAAACGCAGGTCAGCGTCGTTTACATCTCGGACAACACGGAGGAAGGTTCGCAATTGTTGGATGGATTCTACGGCATGGGCGCCATTCTAAGATACCCGATGATGTGAGGGGAGACCATGGAATTGCTCAAACGCCACGCTGCACCTTTGGTCGAGCAGGCCCTCGAAAGCTTGGGCGTCGACCCCTCGCTGGTTGAACGTATGCTTCAGCCTGCTCGGGAAGCAGACCAAGGTGACCTCTCTCTGCCTTGCTTCCCGTTTGCAAAAATCTTGGGCATGGCCCCTGCGGACATTGCACAATCGCTTTGCAATGCGATGGAAGACCACGAAGCCATTCAGGAAGTCAAGGCCGTCGGCGGTTATCTCAACATCAAGGCCGACCCCGTTTGGCTCGCTCAGCATCTTCTTGGAGTTGGCCTGTCAAACGGTGTTGAGTACGAAAAAAGACAGGTGTTGATCGAACATACTTCGGCAAATCCAAACGGCCCGTTCCACGTTGGTAGAGCACGCAACGCCATTCTTGGTGACACCTTGGTTCGCCTTCACCGGCTTTGGGGCAATGAAGTAACCGCGGAGTACTATGTCGATGACATGGGTAAGCAAGTGGCGGTCTTGGCATGGGCCCTTGAAGAACTCGACGAAGACCGAGTTGAATCGCTGCTCAGCGACCGAGAACCTGCGAACCCCCAATGGGCAAACAAAGCAGATCATCAACGGGTCCGTTGGTATCAAGCCGCGCAAATCCTGAGGCAGGAAAGCGAAGACGCTGAGACCATCGAGAAAGCCATTGGCGAGTTGGTTCATGCGAGCGAACACGGAGATGAAGTTGTGCTCCAGGCCTTTGAGGCTGCATACCAACCCGTCCTCGACGGGATGTTGGAAACCCTTGGACGACTCGGCATCAACTACGATCGTTTCACCAAGGAATCATTGTTTGTGATTAACGGAGATGTGGCAGCGCTGATGGAAGAACTCAGCAACTTGGACATCAACGGCGTCGCCGAGAACGGGGCTCAATTCCTCGACCTCGGCGCAAGAGGACTCAAAGGAAAGACCGAGTTCTTCTACCGTCGTGGCGATGGATCATCCCTCTATGCAACGCGTGACATCGCCTATCACCGGTGGAAATGGCAACAATCCAATGCCCTGATCAACGTCCTCGGGGAGGACCACAAATTGCAAGCCCAGCAGGTCGGCATGACCCTTGAGGAACTTGGAGAACAACGGCCTGAGGTTATGTTCTACTCGTTTATCAAACTGCCAGAGGGGAAGATGTCAACCCGACGAGGCAACGTGGTGTTCATGGATGACCTCCTCGAGGAAGCTCAAGCGCAGGCTGCGGCTGTGGTGGCTGAACTCCGGCCCGAATACGATGCGGCAACCGTGGCGAAGATCGCTGAGGCTGTTGGTACATCCGCCGTTCGGTTCAACATCATCAACGTCAGTCCCGAGAAAGGATTCACATTCCGATGGGAAGATGCGTTGAGTTTCGAGTCCGGTTCTGCCCCGTTTATCATGTACAGCCACACGAGGGCCTGCTCAATTCGTAAGCGGGTGCTCGATGCGGGGGTTGATGCATCCGCCCAACCGACAAACGTTCCGGAGGGGCCGCATCCCGATGGATTGGTCCAACTGCTCCGAGTCCTCGCGGTTCACGACGACTGTCTCGAAAAGGTGGTTCGCGAACATCGCCCCCACCTGTATGCAGAATACATGCTTCATCTTTCAAACGCCTACAACAGTTTCTATAGAGACTGTCATGTCATCGAGGATTCCTCGGTCAACGCGTTCTATTTTGCTCTCTCGGAATTTGCGAGGACGGTGATGAAAAACGGAATGGAAGGCCTCGGGATTGTCCCGTTGGAATCCATGTGATCAGAGATCTTGCCGATACCAACCCTCCGGGAGTTCCATTGGGTTGTTTGGATTGGCGGCTTTGACTCGGCGAACAATTTCCAACCTCATGGCGTCAAGCCCTACGTTTTCTGTTGCCGAGATGCACACCCGAGAAGCATGATCGAACAGCAGAGGAAGTTCAGGCTCACCTTCTGACCCTGCCGCTCTCCATTCGTTTTCTGCCTCGACGACATCATCCCACATCGCTGGTTGTGGATCAAGCAGGTCAGCCTTCGAGGTGACCAGCATCAATTCGGTATCGGGTAACAAGGTCTTGACTTCCTCCAGCAGGTTCATTTGTTCCTCGTAGGGTGTGCCGCAGGATTCGCTTTCGTCGACCAAAAACAGGACGAGGGACCCAATGTGCTCGAGCGCAGCAATCGCTTGCATCTCGATGTGATTGCGCTGCTCCATTGGCCGGTCGAGAAGACCGGGCGTGTCCACCATCTGGTACTGCAGCCGACGATGTGTGAAATGGCCAACGTGGATTTGTTTGGTTGTGAAGGGGTAGTGATTGACTTCCATTTTCCCCGTACTGAGGGCGGCAATGAAGGCAGACTTCCCAACATTCGGTGCACCGCAAACGACGATGCAGGGCAGGATTGGGTCAATTTTGGGGAGGCGTTTGAGCGTTTCTCGCGCCTCGCTCAGCCAGTCAAGGGCAGGCCCAACTTGACGCATGATGGAGGAGATGCGCCCGTAGGCTTCACGCCTTGCTTCGTGCATCAAGTCCGTGCGGCCTGTGCGAATGATTTTCTTGGCGTTTTGCGAGGCGATACGTTGGACCTGACTAGCAGCCCATTGGAGCGTCGCGAGGTTTTTGCGATAGTCATCGCAACCCACGCAAGCGTCGATCATCGCCACGTCGAAAAGCGGCGATTGGTCAAGCGAAGGCCACGCTGCCACCAATTCTTGGAATTCTGTTGCGATAATATCGGCAGCGGTTTGAACCATACGGGTCATTTGCTTTCGAACACGGAAGACTCGGTCGGGGTCGTCCACACGGTCGGCGGCTTTCTTGGCCCGCGAAAAGGCCTTGTCGAGCACTTCGTCCTCCAACAACACCGTACCCAGGGTGCGCCAAGAGACCTTCATGCCCATTCCTCATGTGATGCCCGTCGCCTCCCCTTCAAGAAGTCATCCGTGGGTTGGAGGCAACCGCAGGCAAAGGCGAGGTTCAAGTACGCTCACGGCGTGCGTTCAAATATGGCGAAGAAAGGCGGTGTGGACCTACCAAAATGGGCAAAATCGATGTGGGAAGACATGGGAAGCCCCGAACTTGACGGCCTTGCACCGGTCCACAACGGGGACCTCTTGGAACGCCGTCAAGGCCTCCGACGGGATGACCTTGTTGAAATCTACATGAACGTGCAGGCCTTTGAAAACCCAGGTGATGCATTCATTCGTGGGCGATTGATTTCAAGTGGAAAGAGCAGCCTTGAAATTCTCGGCGAGGACGGTGAATGCCACTTTATTTCTCGTGAAATCATCGTGCGAGTCAAGCTCGTCGCTCACACCAGGCCCGCTTACATCGACGACAAGGAGTTGCTTGCTTACGAACGTGAAGACATGAAACGCCGCTCAAAGTTGCATGAAAAGGTGGAAAAAGAAACCACGGGCAACGACGATTCCCACCTTTGGGGTTGATGAGATGACCCATCCGGACGGATGGACCGTCGTTGACGGGCGATTGATGCGTGAATATGCCTTTGAAGACTTTCTTCAGGCAAAAGCGTTCATTGACGCCGTGAGCCACCTCTGCGAGGCACAGCAACATCACGCTGAACTTCACTTCGGCTGGGGGTACGCCGTGGTTGAGATCTACAGTCACGACACCGCGTCCATCACGGAGCGTGACGATGCCCTTGCGCATGCCATCAACAGTTTGGAGGTGGATTGATGGGCCGAGACCCAAAAGGCAGAACAACTCCCGGCTTTGTTCGACATGCCTTCGTTTGTGGTCATGAACGCCCGGAAGGCGCAGCCCGCCCGTCGTGTCTACCGAAAGGCAGTCTCGATTTGATGAAAGTGTTGAAGCGTAGCCTGAAAGAAGAGGGATTGGAAGGTGTTCGTGTCCAAAAATCAGGGTGCCTTGACCATTGTGAGTATGGACCTACATGTGTCGTCTATCCAGAAGGCACGTGGTACGCGTTAACCGATGAGGCAAGCATGGAGGCGGTGCTCAAGCACTTGAAAACGGGTGAAATCAATCCTGATGCAACCCTCGTCATGGATTGATCACAATTTCACGGGGCGCGTGGCACCGCAGGCTTGGCACTTGAGCAGGGTGGTGCGGTCTTCCTTGACAAAGTGCGTATCCGGTGCAGAACACTGACTGCATTTGATGTAGGTGTTCACATAGTTGGCGATGGTTCCTTTGATTCGCTTCGGAGGAATTCGTCCCTTGAAGCGAGCACGGGGGCCGTCCCGAGATCCCGACGTACCCAATTCGTTCAGGATGAACTGGTAGACGTGGTTTTCATCACGGTCCATCATCGACACAACTTCGTTGAAATTCCGGAAGATGGTGTTGGAACCCTCAATCATGATTTGTGGCGCTGGCAATCGCCAACGAGACTTTGACGAAATTTCCTCGGGGATGTTCTCACGAGCGCGGTCGAGAAGGGTCTCGTAGTCAAAGTCGGCCATGCTACTGGCCCTCACTCCCTCCCTTCAAGACTTTCGCCCAAGCACCCCGAGGCAGGAAAGCATTGATGAGCATGGTTCAGCAGGGGTTTCTTGAGCATCATGGTATTGAGCATTGAAGAATTGAAAGTTCTCGCCTCGAATCTTCGGAAGCAGGGGTTGAACACCCAACAAATCGCTGATGAGCTTTCCCTCTCACAAGACACCATCACCTGGTTGCTGACCGGCACCGGTGAAAGCGACCGCCCGAGCGACGTACGCATTGGATGGCGAACCTTGGGTGTCCGACCTCAGCGATTAGCATCGGTCGGTTCCATCATGGCGGATGTTGCTGACGAGGAGGTGGGCTACGACAACATTGACACCGTCGTGGGCATTTCCATCAACGGTATTGCGTTCGCCTACGAGGTGGCCCGAACACTTGAATCCGACATGACCGTTTTTCGTACGACCGACGAAGGCACAGGGAGTGGTTCACTCTCCAACAAATACGGCCAAGTTGCCGGAAAACGGGTGGTCATCATCGACGATGTTCTGTCTTCAGGCCACACCATGTCAAAGACCATTGAAGCCATCCGAGAAGCCGGCGGTGAAGTGGTCTTGGCCGTCGTGCTGGTCAACAAAACGGTGCGAAACGAAGTGGACGATGTTCCGCTGCGAGGATTGATTCGCGCGGTAGCCGTCTAGGGTGATGCCTTCATGCACTGGAGCGACGTGATGGCGCAGCGCCTTGCAGAGCGAGGTGACAAGCATATCATCGCCACGGGCATCACGCCAAGTGGAGAGTTCCACATCGGACATCTTCGCGAAATCCTCACCGGTGATATGATCACACGTGCCGCACGCAAGGCGGGTCTTGACGCAGAATTGGTCTTCGTCGTGGACAACGCAGACCCGCTGCGAAAGGTCTACCCTTTCCTTGACGAATCCTACCATGCCTTCATCGGTCATCAATTAGGAAACATTCCTGCTCCCGACGAGGACGGGAAACCCAACTGGTCGGCTTTCGAAAACGACGGTTGGAGTTATGCAGACCACTTCCTGACGCCCTTCCTCGATGCCTTGGCACACATCGGTGTTCGACCTCGGCTGCTCCCGAATCTTGAGGCGTACCGGACAGGAAAATTCGCAGCGTCTGCAAAATTGGCCTGCGACCGTCCTGAAGTGATTCGAGAAATTATAGAACGGGTGTCTGGACGCGATTTGCCAGCAGATTGGTTTCCTTGGCAGCCGCTGGACTCGAAGGCTTCGCTAGACAATGTTACGGTCACCGGCTACGAGTATCCACTCGTTCACTGGCAGGACAGCCATGGAACAACCGGCCATTCCGACCTCACCAAAGGGGAGGGAAAATTACCTTGGCGTTTGGACTGGCCGGCGAAATGGGGATTCAACGGCATCACCTGCGAGCCTTTTGGCAAGGACCACGGTGCAGCGGGAGGCTCCTACGATACGGGCAAGGAAATCGCTCGATTTTTTGGCCACGAACCACCTGCTCCGCTCACCTACGAATGGATCAGTCTCAGAGGTCAAGGCGCCATGTCCTCATCAACAGGGAACACCATTGGTCCGGTTGAAGCCTTGGAATTGGTACCCCCGGAAATTCTTCGATTCCTCATTGCGAATACCAAACCCAGCAAAGCGATTGAATTCGATACCGGCATGGGCTTGGTGAATCTGGCGGATGAGTTCGAGCGATGGTCCACGAGAGATGTTGCAGCCGAATTAGAAGACGATTCGCTCAGTCGTCGCCAGCGGGTCCAACTCGAGGACGTCCAAACTGCGTTGCAACTTGCGAGGGTCGCAGAAGGGGAAGAAGTTCATGCTGCCTCTGTGAGTTTCCGACATCTCGCGCTTTTGGCACAGGTGAAAAACAGCGATGAAGAGGTGTGGGCGAGCCTTTCAACATCCCATCACATCCGTGATCCAAACAACGAATTACGGGATCGGCTGCGCCGTATGAGGACATGGATTGCTTCCAGTCACTTCCCCGAAGAAATGAAGATAGAAATTCTCAGGCACCCGGACCCTCCAGCACTTTTGGCCCTCACCGAGGAACAACGCAAGGTGGTCCACGCCCTTCCCGGTCAACTTCAGAGGGTGGAATGGTCAGCGGACGGGATCACCAGTGCCCTCAAGGAGGCCGGAGATTCGGTGGGCGTTGGTATGCGCGACGTCTACCGTGCTTGCTATGCCGTGTTTATGGGTGCCGAACGAGGACCGCGTCTCGCCCCGATTCTTGCCACATGTTCACGTGAGGACATGCTTACACTGGTCGAATCCTGTGCTGGGATGACATGAGCCTCGGCATCAAACAGCAACGACTAAATCAACGGGCGAGAAAAAAATGAAACACACCCTTCAAAAGGTGTCACCGTCCATGCTGTGGCATGGGAGGTGTCTACTGTCCGACCTGTGAGGCAGGTGTTGAAGTCACCGCCAAATTCTGCCTTTCCTGTGGCCACGACCTCACTGGACAGGGCCCCATTACGGCCACGGGCCACGACCTGAACCAACTCAAGGACGTCATTCGCCTTCGAGACGACCTCTCGATGGCTGAAAAATTCGACATGATCGCTCAAATCGAGGACGGCGCCGACCCTATCGCACTCGGCATTGCTGCTGCTGGAGAAGATGACGGCGCTTCAGAACAGCCCGCAGCAGCACCCAGTGGCGTTGTGGCACCTGCACTTCGCCAAGCAACATGGGGGCACGAAGCTGCGGATGCTGCTATCGACCTCGCCGTAGAGGGAACAAAACTCGCCGATTTGAAGAAATCCGGTTCCTTTGAAGGCGACCATGATGCGTTCACAGAGGCCATGAACATCGGACGCACAGCCACACTCCATCTCTTGGAGGTCTCTCAAGGTGCGGTTCTCCCTGCAAGTGATGCTCTTCAAAGCATACCCATCATGCAACCCCCCAACAAGAGTTTCTGTCCAAAATGCGGTTCAGATATTCACGCCAATGCCATGCTTCAGTGGAAGAAGTGGAGCGATATGTCAACCGACGCCCTCACCATCCAAATCGAGGCGGCCATGCAAGCCTCACTCATGCACCTTGCCTCCACGTACCGAGACCAAATTCAAGATCTCAAAGACCAACTTTCGGATGCCAAGAAATCAACTGGGAAGGTTGCTGAAGCAAAACCGGAGAAAGCAACGAAGGAAGAAGCACCCAAGAAAACGGAAGAGGCGAAAAAGACCGCTGGTAAGGCTGCTGCTGTAACGACCGAAGCCAAGACCCAAACAAAGGCCAAACCCAAACCGAAGGCAGGAGGTCTCTTTGGTGCAAAGAAACCCAAGAAAACCTACGAAGGTGAGCCGGGAGGCAAAGCCGAATGGTTCCTTGAGGAAGCCTTGGACACGGTGTACGACCCACACGGCACGGGCAAGCCCGTCAAGGCCGCCATGATTCTCGCTCGGTCCGCTGAAGGAAACGTCCGAGTCCGAGATGTGATTCGAACATACGAAGTTGAGGGAGAAGACGGCATTTCGGAACTGGCTTGGACCAGTCCACTCACCAAGTACCTCATTGAGGCCTACGACGCCTGTTGAAGCGTCTTGTCTTGGTCCGCCGAGCGGAATGCTTCTTGAGCCAGCACCACTTCACCGTGTCATGGACAGTGACCCGTCTGGTCTTGATGCTCTCCGCGAGAAAGCGGAGCGGACGGCTGCCTCCATCCGACAAGGCGTTCAACAACGGCTCGGGAACCTCTATTCAACTGTACTTGCCTCCCCAGGTACCGTTCTCTTACTCTTCATCGTCATCAGTGCCGTGTTCGCTCAACAGGGCATGGCGTTCCAACAACAAATTGACGACGACGTTGAGATTTTCTTACCCGATGGCGCCTCATCGACCGACTTGCTTCTTGAAGTCAGGACGGAATGGTCAACGGACCTTGCTGTCATCTACATTCGAACGCCAAACGCCTACAACCCTGGCGATACCACCAACATCACCGATGAACTTGTCCTCAACGAAATCAGTTGGATTGAAGGCGACGATCGCAACATCGATGGCGACTCCACGGGCCGAGGGATGGACTACGACAAAGACGACCACGGGCGCAACGATGGCGTGCTCTGGATTATTTCACCCGCACAGGTCATCAAGGAAATTAATTCGGCCGATGGTCGGTTCAACGCTTCGCTTTGTCAGCACGGCGTAAATTCTCGGATGCCCTTCGGGGAATTGGACTGTTCACAGCTCTCGGGAGGCGGAGAATACGCCATCCCGAGCCAAGACCGTATCGACCAAATCATCGAAGAATCCGACGGTGCGTTTGACAGCCTCATCAAAGACACCAACGACATGGATCCCACCGTTGACAGCGACGGGGACGGAAACTACACCAACGACATGGATGGCGACGGCATTTGGGACACCACGGCCATCGTGGTGGGTTTGCATTACGACCCTTCCGTGACAGGAGATTTCGAGGATTTCTCTGCAATTTTGAATCATTTTCAAGACATCATTGATGCCCGTCCTTCTGAGTACCGAAGTACCGACATGACCGTTACGGGCCTGACAAAGGTGCTCGAGGACGTGTCGGACGCAATTTACGAAGACCTGCTGATGATTCTGCCATGGTCGGTTCTCTTCACCATCATTGTCATCACGACCCTTCACCGTTCAGCAAAAGTGGTTTTCATCACGGGGACGCCCATTCTCATGGCGCTGGCGATTACCTTTGGTTCATCCGTGATTCTTGACATCACCCTGACGCCCATGATCGTGGCGACATTCCCCATTCTCATTGGGTTAGGTGTCGATTATGCTCTCCACATGGTCAATCGGATTGAAGAAGTCAGACGAAAGGAACTTGACAAAGCTCACGACGAAAACGAGCGGCGGAGAAAGCGTGGGCAGCCGCCACAACCCGTACCGGACTTGTGGGACATGGACTTCTACAAATCGTGTGTGATGGAAATGACACGGTCCACCGGCGTTGCTGTTTTTCTTTCAGCCATGACCACCATCGTTGGTTTCTCTGTCCTCATCGCCCCCATGATCGTGCCGATTAGCCCCATTCGCTCCGTGGGCATCACCTTGGTGATTGGCATCTCGTCCACCCTCATCTTGAGCATCGTGTTGGTTCCCACGCTGGCATGGATGCTCAAATTTAACAAACGAACGAATCCCGGGGTATGGAAAAACATCGGCAAGGCGCCGGTTCGTGGTTTCCTCATTATTTTGCTGCTTGCAAGTGCCATCACGACCTACGGGATTGCCAACATGGACGAGCTCAACAAACCCATCACGGGCTCATCGGAGGCACCGGACGGCATTGAATCACTCAATTCGTTGGCGGAATATTCACGGCAGTTCAGCAGCGGCCAAACTTCGCTGTTCATCTACGATGCGTCCGACAGGCCAAACGTGAACGGAACCGACAACGTCCGAGACCTTCCCGTATTGGATTCCATCGATGTCATCGAGACGGACATCGATGCTGTTGATGAAACCTCAACCACGAGCATCATCACCTTCCTCAAAGCGGTGCCTGCCACCATTACACTCACCGGAGGCGTCACCATCGGAGATGGCTCACTCTGGGATTTGCTGCACGATCCTTGTTGGGAAAGTGAATCCTTGTTGGACCCAGACTGTCCTGGATGGACCCTTGTCCCCCTCAGCGAGCGAGAGGAGCTTCGTCGCGACATGGTCGATGTTGCGTTCGACACGCTCTCAAAGGAAGTTCAGTCCATGCTCCTCAACGAACAAGGAACGAAAGCCATTGTGTACGTCAGCCAGCCCTACATGAATCTCAACATCGCCGGCGACCTGCGGGACGAAATTGACGACATCCTCGGCGAAGGCCCCACCCTGCTGAACACACGCACCTCGTTGTTGACGGGAGGCCTTCCCGTATCCCTCGACATCAACGAAGGCATCCACGATACGCAAACGACCACCACTTTGCTTACTCTTGTGGTCTTGACGCTCCTTCTCATGGTCGTGTTCCGCTCGCCACGTCTGGGTATTTACACCATGATACCGGTAGCCGTGGTCATCCTGTGGCAACCCTTGCTGATGCGAAGCGGTGATGTGAATGTCAACATCTTCACGGCGATGATTGGCACCATCGTCTTCGGCATCGGCGTGGACGACTCCATTCACGTCATGCATCGTATCCGAGAGGAAGGGGAGTCACCCAACGGGCTTGCATCAGCCATCGAGGAAACAGGCCAAACCATCTTTGAGACAACCATCACAACGGTTTCAGGAATTGCTGCAGGCTTTTTGGCAGCCTTCCCAGGCCTCGAGAATTTCTTCATGCTGATGTGCTTGCTCATCATCTTTGCCTTCATCACG
This sequence comes from Candidatus Poseidonia sp., assembly GCA_038127845.1. Taxonomy (GTDB): domain Archaea; phylum Thermoplasmatota; class Poseidoniia; order Poseidoniales; family Poseidoniaceae; genus Poseidonia. The sequence goes on along the minus strand of JAYPIL010000052.1, from coordinate 305 downwards.
AGTGCCTTCTTGCTGCCTGCTGTCATCACAGCCGAACACACGGTGCGAGCCAAGATCAACAAACACCCAAGTTGGATTGATTTTGGTGAGGACATTGCATTGAGTCGCCCAGAGGTCATGAAATCCATGGACGCCGTGCTCGACCCTGTGGGCGGAGGGAGTAGGGAGTAAGCCCCTTTCTGTTTCCTTTCGGTGACTGCATTCAACTTTGCATCCTACCTGTCCCTCGTCGTGCAGAGTTAACGGGACTGTTTGGACTTGCTCCAGCGGGGTGGCTCGTCTCATCGACCACAAGGCAACCTCGG
>JAYPIL010000051.1:0-15160 GCA_038127845.1 Candidatus Poseidonia sp. | reverse complement strand
CCAACGCTGGACGCAACACCGGCGGATCTCAATTCTTCTTGACCACCATTGCCACCCCATGGCTCAACGGCAACCACGCCGTCTTCGGTGCGGTCAGCGAAGGTATGGATGTGGTCCATGCCATCGAGCGGTGCAAGAAACTCCCGGGCGACCGCCCAGCTGAGCCGCAACAAATCATCCGCTGCACCGTCATCGAGTGAGGTGATGGCGTGGTCGTCCTCGCCGTGCACGGAGGTGCAGGTGGTGACGGCCCGTGGCGCGGCATGACCGACGCCGACCCACAACGCGTTGCGTGCATGAAAGCACTGCTCAACGACATTGGCAGCCGTCTCAACGACGGGTCACTTGACGCACTGGAAGCCGTGACGCTGGCCGTTGAAGCGATGGAAGACGAGGCGTTGTTCAATGCAGGGCGTGGTTCGGTTCTCGACGCAAACGGCTCCATCACGATGGATGCGAGCATCATGCGAGGAGAGGACAAAGCTGCGGGAGCGGTCATTGGTGTCCGCGAAAGCCGTCATCCAATTCGCATCGCCAATCACCTCTTGCACAAGGGTTGGCCGGTGATGCTTGCAGGTGAGGCAGCGGATGTGTTTGGAACGACCTGTGGCGTCGAGCAGGTCACTGCGGACTGGTTGAAAACCGAATTGCGCCAAGCACAATGGCAGAAATGGAACGACCAGCACCTGCGACCCGGCGCCACGGATGAAGACGACACGTTGCTCGATCACGACGGGGAAGAAGACGGATGGGGCACGGTAGGAGCGGTTGCTCTCGACGCCAACGGTCGGGTCGCAGCGGCAACCTCCACAGGAGGCATGACGGGGAAGCCTGCGGGAAGGGTGGGTGACACCGCCATCATCGGTGCCGGCACCTGGGCGGACGAAACGGTCGCCGTGTCGTGTACGGGCGTTGGTGAAGCCTTCATCCGAACCGTTGCGGCCCATGCTGTTGCTGTTCACCATCGCCACACAACCCTCAACGATGCTGCCACGCAAGTATTGGATGAAGTGGCTCCTCTGGGTGGGCGTGGAGGGTTGATCGCTGTTTCAGCCTCAGGCGACGTTGTTCTCCCGTTCCAAACCATGCTGATGTACCGTGGCCTCTACGAGAACGGAACCGTTTCGGTTGGCATTGGTCCGGACATGTTTGATTGATTCTTGCCCCTAAGTTCATGACCTGTTGAGCGTGCCAAAGCGGTATGCCCGTGGATGCAGATGAGGCGCTGCGTAGAGCAACGCTCATCCGCAGCGACCCCTCGCTCAAAGGCGTTACGAGAGAGAACATCGCAAAAAAAGAGGGTGAGGTGCTTTGGTTGTACCGAGCCCCTGACGGCGACCCCGTCGAGGAAGAAGACCGCATTGCGCGATGGAATTCGCTTGGTTTGCCTCCCGCTTGGGTGGACGTCTGGATTTGTCCAAACCCACGAGGTCACATCCAAGCCACCGGTCGTGACGTAAAGGGCAGGTTGCAGTATCGGTACCATCCGGACTGGACCGACATCACCACCGAGATGAAATACGACGATGTAGCGTATTTTGCCTCGCAATTGCCTCGCTTGCGAAAGCAGGTGGCCGTGGACATTGAAGACAACACCATGTCGCTCAATACCGTGGCTGCGTTGGTTGTCCGTCTGATGGACCTCTACAGCATTCGGGTAGGGTCTGATGAATACGCCCGGTCCAACGAATCCTACGGATTGACGACGCTGAAATCGATGCACGTGAAGCACATCAAGGGTGAGAAAGCCGAAGGCCGTCACGATGCGGTCTTCACCTTCACGGGCAAGTCCGGCAAAGATTGGGAAATCACCATCGAAGACGATCATCTGGTGGATTTGATCCTGCGAACCAACCGTTTGGGTGCGAAAGATGCCGACCTCTTCATGTACATTTCAGAGGCTGGAAACGAGGTTGACCTCAAGGCCGAACACATCAACCAGTACATCCGTGCCACCAGCGGTGAGGGGTTCACCGCCAAGAATTTCCGAACATGGTCAGCCACCTCAAAATGCGCTGAACGGCTTGCTTTTCTCACTGTTGAACGAACAGAAAAGGAGATGAAGGCATGGATGAAACGTCTGCCTCCCGTGGAATCGATGACAAAAATGTGGTCGGAAGGAACGTGGACACCGCCCGAGTCCGAAACGGCGCTCAACAAAGCCATGCTGGCTGTCATCGACACGGTGGCTGCCAACCTTGGAAACACACGGGCAGTGTGCCGTTCATCCTACATCCATCCTTGGTTCTTGGATGCGTGGATGGAGGGGCGATTGGGGGATGCTTGGTCGGAAGTTTGCAACATGCGAGCGATGGCGAACATGACCGCCGGTGAAAGCGCAACGCTCCGTATCCTCAAAAACGTCGTTCGAGGTTCCTAAACAGTGAGCATGTGTCTTTTTAGTCATGTTTATTAATAAGTAATTATTAGACAATGTATGGCCAAACACCGCGCCGGCGACCGCCGGATCATCAGCATCAGCATTCCAGAAGACCTTGCCAAACAGTTGGACCGAAAAGTGGGGAAAGGACGAGCCGACGGTCGTTCAGCCACCATCGCAAAAATGATTCAACAAGGGCTTGACGGGACACCACCTGCTCCGGAATCACCCCCAACCCGTTCGAAAGCAGCAGCCGCAGCGCCCGATGAGGTGCGTGTAGAAAGCGACACCATGGGCGAGCTCGAGGTCCCCGCAGACCGATACTATGGCTGTCAAACCGCTCGGTCCTTGCTGAATTTTGACATCGCCGACGACACCATGCCTCGTGGAGTGATTCGTGCCTTTGGCGTGTTAAAACAGGCTGCTGCGAAGACCAATGTGGCGCTCAAGCAACTTGACCCCGAGGTTGGTGAGCTCATTCTTGCCGCATCGCAAGAAGTGCTTGAGGGGCATCTCAACGACCATTTTCCTCTCCGGGTTTGGCAAACGGGTTCGGGAACACAATCGAACATGAACACCAACGAGGTCATCGCCAACCGAGCCATTGAGATGGCAGGTGGTGTCCTCGGTTCGAAAACACCGGTCCATCCAAACGACCACGTTAACCGAGCACAATCCTCCAACGACACCTTCCCAACCGCCATGCACATCGCTGCAGCAGAAGCCATCACACACCGCCTGCTTCCCAGCGTGCGAGCGCTTCGCAATGCGCTCGCTGAAAAAGCCGAGGTGTGGAAAGACATTGTCAAAATTGGACGCACGCACCTCATGGACGCTGTCCCGCTCACGTTGGGTCAGGAGGCATCGGGTTGGGTCGCTCAACTTGATGCCGATTTGCGACGCATTGATTTCGCATTGGATGACCTGTTTGAACTGGCGCTCGGTGGGACGGCGGTTGGAACGGGGCTGAACGCACATCCCCTCTTCGCCCAAATGGTGGCCGATGAGATCGCCAACATCACGGGGCTGACCTTCTGTTCGGCGGAGAACAAATTCGCACAACTCGCAGCCCATGATGCCATCGTTGCAGCCTCAGGCGCACTCAACACATTGGCTGCATCGTTGATGAAAATTGCCAACGACATTCGATGGCTCGGCTCCGGACCCCGTTGCGGTTTGGGTGAATTGGCCCTTCCGGCCAACGAACCAGGCTCCTCCATCATGCCGGGCAAAGTCAATCCAACCCAGTCCGAAGCCATGACGATGGTGTGCTGCCAGGTCATGGGCAACCACACCGCCATCACCATTGGAGGAAGTCAGGGGAACTTTGAGCTCAACGTCTTCAAGCCAATGATGATTCACAATTTCCTCCACTCCGTCGACTTGCTCACGGATGCGTGCCGCACCTTCCGTACCCGCTGTGTGGAAGGGTTGGAGGCTGTTGAAGACAACATCCAATCGCATCTTGAAAATTCACTGATGCTGGTGACGGCATTGAACAACCACATCGGCTACGATAAGGCAGCAAAAATCGCAAAGAACGCCCATGAAAAAGGCACAACACTCCGTTCATCTGCGCTGGAATTAGGCTTCCTTACCAACGAGGAATTTGATGCGTGGGTTCGCCCGGGAGAGATGACTGGCCCAAAGCAAAGTTGAGGGTGTCGCTCCAATCATGCTTGGCGAAGGGCTCGTAGTTTCGCCTGAAGTGCTGAAGCACGTTCGTCTTGAACCTCAGCAGCAGGACCTTCGGAATCCAAACGACGTTGAAGCATCGCTCGCTCCCAAACAACCACCGTTCCGTCTTCGCAACCGATAGCCGCCCGTTGTTGTGTGCCGTGCATGGCTCGCACACGCCCGTACGATGCACTGGCAATTGATGTGCTCTGGTTGGACGACCAAACGACGAGTTGGCTACCGAGGCCCTCGTCTCGAGCCATCCAGAGCAACGAGGCCCCCTCGTGTTCCATGGCTTCCATTTGCGCCGTTACGGGCGCACCTTTGGATTCCCAACATGCCGTTCCGTCTTCGGTTCGTCCGACCGCATGACCGTCGTCGGTCGTGGCCACGTATCCCTTGACCATGCACGTCAAGTGCTCAATCGGGCCCGTTTCGGTGGAAAGGACCGTTCCATCCGGTTGGACGACCAACCCGTCGGTTTGCCCGAACAGCGCTGTTGTTTCACGGGAAGAACCCGTGGTGATCGGTGAAGAGGTCGGTGGCTTCACGTGTTCGAAAGGAGGCGAGGTGCTGATGTCCAAATAGCCACACCGGGGACGCCCCAAGCCTGCCAAAAGGGTGTCCCCTCGCTCAATCACCGCCCAAGGGCGTTCGTCCATCCGTTCGACCCAGACGGCTTCTCCTTCAGCGGTGAAGCGCCATATCGCAGATTCAATGAAATCGTTGTGTTCGATATCGTACACGGAAGAAACGGCGACGACCTCGCCTTGCCACCAGCGTACATCGTCCGCACTGCCCTCCAAAGCAACGGACCACTGTTCCTCACCGGTTGCTCGGTCAAGCGCAACAACATGGAGGCCGCTGGCAACGACCACCAGCGTTTCGCCAAGCGCTATGGCGCTGATTCGGTCAGGCGTCTGAACCGTCCAAACGCTGTTACCTTCGGCGTCCCAACACGCCAACCGTCCGTCCCATCCACCGGCAAAGACATCGTTCGAGGGTGCGAGATGAACCATGGAAACGGACTGGTCAAGCGACCTGACCATCCATGCAGCGCCCTTGAGGTCCATGACGGGAGGTGCATCTCCTCCACCATAAGGAGGTCGCTCATCCGCTTCGCCAAGAGGCGTTTTCAACCAACTTGTTTGGCAAGCAAGAACAAAATGCTGCCGTTCTCGGAACAATCACCATGAACGAAGCGGTCGCCTTGATTGAGTCGTTGAAAGAGGCGAACGCCACCTACGGGTCCTCCTTCGATGCGGAGGGTGTTCCCGGTAAGGCGGGAAAGCGCTTGTTGTTGTTGACCTGCATGGACTCACGCATCGTCCCCCACGCCGTCTTCGGGTTGAAAGAAGGCGACATGAAAGTCGTGCGAAATGCAGGCGGACAACTGAACCCGGAGGTCATGAAGGACATCGTGCTAGCGAGCCATGTGCTGGATTGCGAGTGCATCGTCATCATGCCCCATACACGCTGTGCCATGGCAAGCAAATCGCTTGCAGAGATTCAAGAGGTGCTCAGCAAGATGAGCGGGAAGGATTTCTCGACGTTCACGCCAAGGATGATCACCGATGCGTCAACGAAATTAGCCCACGACGTGGCTGAACTTCAGGCTCACCCCTTGCTGAGGGATGGAGCGACCGTTCACGGTGCAATGTACGATGTTGATACCGGATTGGTGCAGTGGGCATAATCCAATCACAATGCCTCAGTCAGTGGTATTTGACGGCGAGGAACAGCGAACGTCAGCACGAAGGCCATCAAACCGAAAATGCAAGCCGAATAGTAGTGGCCCATCGTGAAAAACGACAACACGGCAGAGGTTCGCAAGATGAGAATGGACCCTGATTTCAGCGACCAAACGGCAAAACCCGCAGCGATGATGGCCAGACCCATGAACGCGAAGCCGACGAGGATGTAACCGGTGGCAGCACTGGGGTCCATCAGCGGATGGTCCATCTGTGATGGCGTCATATCAATGGTGCGGATTTCGCAATCCGATTCACCCTCTGTTTCGCACGGTTCAGCGGCGAAGGCTTCGCTTGACGGGAAGATGAAATCAAGGGTGGTGAAACCGATGGGTTCGATCAGCGCTGGTGGTGAAAGGAGCACGCGATTTGAATACACATCTCGGTGACCGTCCCGTGCGTGAATGACATCAACCCGTACCAAACCTGGGTCCAAACCCTCGAATGAATAACCGCCGTTGTCGTTGGTCAGTTGCTCTTCAGACATCCACAGTTGCGTTGTTTCGTTCAACCAAGAGACATAGACGGTGGCGTTCACCAACGGTTGGCCCTCCTCGCCCACGACCGTTCCGCGAAACGTTGCCGTGCCGTCGGGAGCGGTTTGGGCCAACCGATAGACGAATTCGTCAGGACGGACAAGGCCGTCGTTTGGCGATGCGTAATCCAAGCCGTTGAGGAAACCAAGCAGGCAAATGAAGAGCAAAAAGATGCCCGTGGCCTGCCCGATGGGGTGCATTCGTGGGTCCTCAATGGTCAACACGGCCTCGGAGGAGGCAAACAGCATGGGCGTTTCATCCACCACTTCGTCGAGGTAGGAGACTCCCTCAATCTCCGCCTCGCCCATGAGGATGCGTGGAAGGCGGTCCTACTTGATGTCAATGCGGTGAAGCCAACGCGCTTTCAGCTTGGCTTGCTGCGGTGATGCTAGCCAGGCCACCATTTGGACGGTGCCGTCTTGCGCCCGATCGTTCGACTCCACCATGCCATTCTCATACACATCAGCCACGATTCGCTCGCTCGCATCGTCACCGGATGTGGCCGGTGGATGGATGGACAATGTGCATGGCTCGCCAAAGAGGCGTTTTCGGATGAACAGTTGAAGCGCATCAATGCCCGTGTCTTCCAGCGAAGAAATGGCGACGGGTTCCGGAAAACCGAGGTCTTCAATCAACTCGATAACATGATGGAGTTCAGCCTCGGAGAGAAGGTCAATTTTGGTCAGAACCACATGAGGCGGTGAAGGTTCGTCAAGGATATCTTCGTCGATGCGTTGCCGTTCCATGACCTCGCGCTGTGTGGTTTCGATTTTTCGTTGAAGTTCAACAAGGGAGTCCGAGGCATCAACCAAAATCAGCGTTAAATCAGCATCTATTGCTTCAGCAATAGTTGCTTTAAATGCTGTTAGAGTTGCGTTTGGTATGTTATCAATAAAACCGATGGTATCGACGAGAAGAATTCGCGGGCTTTTCTCCATCCGGCCCACGGTGGTTTCCAGCGTCGAGAACAATTGGTCCTCCACGAGCACGCTTTTCCCCGATAACCGTTGAAAAAGAGAAGATTTCCCAGCGTTGGTGTACCCGACAAAGCCAACCGTCATGGCACCGCTGCGCACGCGTTGGCGGCGATGTTCTCGCTGGGCATTCGCATGTCTCCGCTGACGTCGGCGAAGGTTGGTCAGCTCTCTGTTCAGGTTCGCAAGAACGCCCTGCAAGGCGGTGACGCCCCCTCCACCGTATCCTGCTCGCTCACCCGTCGTCTGTTGATTCGCCAGTTCACGAAGCACGGTGCGATCGGATTGCAAGCGGGCAATTCTGACTTGGGTCCTCGCCTCAACGGAGGAGGCGTGAGCCGTGAACAGCGAAAGCAGGAGGCGGACACGGTCCCAAATCTCCAATCCGATTTCACCACTCACACCAACCAGTTGCCGAGCGGTTGCGTTGGTGTGAAGCATCACCAGATCAACGCCCTCCCACGGATGACCGGGTACGATGCTTTGGAATTCGTCGGCGATGTCAAGGAGCCGTCCTTTGCCAAAGTAGGTGCGAGGGTCTTCCTCCCCCGCTTGGACCACCGTCTCTACGATCGTGATGCCCATGGTCTCTGCCAGAGCTTGCAGTTCGCTCGTATCGCCTTGACCACGTTGCAACAGCACGGCTCGGCGGCCTTCGTGATTCGTTCGCGCCTCCCCAAGAACCACACCGCCGCTGCCCGCAACGGCGTAGGGGTCTTGAGGGGGTTGGGCCATGCAGGGTGGAATGGTTAGACTCATATCAGCCCACCTCAAGGTCACTTCATGACCGAAGAGCACGTGATGGATGTGCGATGGTCCGGCGACCATGCCATCGCCTTGGCCCTGAAGGACGGGGCAGCCGCTCACGAGTGCACCGTCGAGGTTGAACAGACCAAAGAAGCCACGACTGTTTTCATCTCCGTATCGGATGCAGATTTGCAACGTTTACGTGACCGAGTCGATGCACTCCTGGTCGACCTCAGTGAGATTGAGGAACGGATGAACGGGTGAGGGTTTGAAGCACACCACCGTGTTGATCGACGCCCATTGCGTGATGTGCAACGGTCTTGCGAAGTTTTTGCGCAAGAGGACAGCCCCTCACGCCCAACTTGACGTCATCGGTATCCAATCTGAAGAAGGTCAAGCCATGATCGAAACGTTTCCTCCAAGAATGCAAACCATGGACACCCTCTATGTGGTGCGAGCGGGGAAACCGTATGTCCGCTCTGCGGGGGCCATCCGCCTTCTTCTCACGATGAAATGGTACTATGCCATGCTGTTTCCCTTTGCTTGGTTGGTTCCGCTGCCCCTTCGGGACGGCGTGTATTGGGTCGTGTCAAAGCTTCGTCACCGGTTTGGCCGAACAGACGACTAGAGGTCGAGGTCCAACACCAACGGTGCGTGGTCGGACACGTCCAAACCGCCCTGTCGTACAATTGCGCAATCGTTGAGCGCTGCGAGTGCGGCCTCGTTGAGCAGGAAGTAGTCAATCCGCCAACCTCGATCCTTGGCTCGTGCTTGACCTCGATTGGACCACCACGAGTAGGTTTTCACGCCCTCACCCGCAAGGTGGCGAAACGCGTCGGTCCAACCGTCGGAGAGCAGTTCCGTGAACCATGAGCGTTCGTGGGGAAGGAAGCCCGAATTCTTCGCGTTCCCCTTCGGATTCCATATGTCGTCTTCGGTATGGGCAATGTTGAGGTCCCCGCAAACAACCACGGGGCATTGCTCATCAAGGTACGGTTTCAACCACTGGCGCCATTCTTCCATCCACCCTTCCTTGAAGGTCTGCCGTTCGTCTTTGTTCGATCCGCTGGGCAGGTAGGTGTTGATGCAGATGACGCCGTTGACCTCGCATGCCAACACGCGTCCTTCGGAGTCGTTGGGGTCTAGATGACCGCCCTTACCGCGTTCGAGAACCGTATGAGGTGAGGTGGTAGCGGTAGCGACGCCTGAGTATCCCTTTTTTTCAGCCGCATGAAGCGTGACATGCCACCCGCTCGGCCACGACCAGTCCTTTGGCAGTTGCTCGTCGAGGGTGCGAGTCTCTTGCAGCATCGTCACGTCTGCTTGAAGGTCGGTGAAATAGCCGTCAATCCCCTTCCGGATGGCAGCACGCAAACCGTTGACATTCCACGATACGAAGCGCATGGCTCGCCCTCGCTGCGGCGGTGAATAAGGGTTCAAGATTGGGCCTTTGCAATGTTCTGCCCTGCAAGACGTCCCGTGTCAGCAGCAGCGTCGGCCAATCGGTACTCGCTGGCCACCCACTCACCAGCAAGCAGGATGCCGTGTTCTGCACACCGATCGTAATTCGGTTTTTCTCCGTACGTTTGAACGAGAATGTTCGTCTGCTTTCGCTCGTGGAGCACGTGGCTTCGCCATCCGACCGCGTGGTGATCGAGGAACCCTTCCAGCCGGGCCATTCTCTCGTCCTCGGATTCGCCGTCTCGTGCGGTCATGACCGCAGAAAGAAAGGCGCCGGGCAGTTGAAGGCGGGGTTGGATGTTGTTGCTGTCCACGACATAGGCACCTTCGGACGGGTCGATGATGCCGTGAAGTGCCGCCAATGGTTTGGCGTCCAAGGTCACGTCAACGGTGCTGACAAAAACCGGTTTCACACCGCTAAGCCCATCGGTATCGTAGACTTTGAGCAAACGTTTTGCTTGTTGAACACCGCATGCCAAAACGACCACATCGCTCTCAAATGCCCTTCCATCCTTGAGTTGGACGCGTCGGTTCTCGATGCTCGTCACGTGGCAATTGGCCTCGATTAACACACCCACCTCGTCGAGAGCGGCCGCCATGCGTCCGACCACGCCGGACCAACCCTCGCCGACGAACGAAAGGCGCTGACGGTTCAAGGCAGCATAACGTGAGCCGTAGTCGGGATGACCGGACCCTGCGAGCAAGGAAGCGGCCTGTGCAACCGGTGAAGTCGTGTCGCCCTGGCGAAGGGCACGACGGTGTTGTGCGGCGAGGCGCACGTTGTTTCGGGGGCGAATCGCTCCAACCGCTGGTATGTTCAATCGATCGAGACGAGGCGATGACAGCACGAGAGGGAGACGGCTGATCTTCTTCACCAGCTTCATCAACGGGCCTCGGTGAAGAAGAAGATGCAGCCCGTAACCAAACGGCGCATTGTCCACCGTTTGCGAGGTCCCTTTTCCACCCAATCGGTCCGTTCGCTCAAGCACCACGACATGATGGCCTGCCGTGGTGGCGTAGAGAGCCGTGGCAAGGCCAGCGATGCCGGCACCAACCACCGTGACCTTTGCCATGGCGTACGGTGAACGCTCAACGCCAAAAGGTCGTTGGAGGGGTGCTTTGAAGTGGTGGCCCGCGCTCCATCCTTCATGGCCGATGCTCCCCGAGTGCCTCACGACCGTGGGCATGAACTGTGGACCATGGAGGACGGCCCAAGTCGAAAATTGCTGGCAAGCATGGACCGTTGGGTCGGGGCTGTCGTTGGCGACGACGGCATTGACATGCCGCTTTCAGGCAATTCCGAGGCCGTTGATGCCACGATTCTTGCCAAACAAGATGGGTTGATCGTCGGTTGTGCCGTGGTGGACTACCTGCTGCAGATTTGGGCACCTTCCGTCCGGGTAACATGGCTGGCAGGTGATGGGAAACGCGTGACCTCTGGCGATGAAATCGCCGTTGTCTCTGGCGACCGAGACAGCGTCCTCAGCATTGAGCGGTCGATGCTCAACATCCTTGGCCAACTCTCAGGTATTGCCACGGAAACAAAGCGATGGTCGGCCATCGCACCCAAGCAAATCGCCTCCACACGAAAAACCGTTGGGGGCCTGCTGGACAAGTGGGCTGTTCACATGGGTGGTGGCCTCACCCACCGACTTTCCAAAGACGACGCCACGATGATCAAAGAAAACGACCTTGCCAGCATGCACGTCGACCTTGAACATCACGAGCAACGGCTCGCTGCCTATCTTCAGACCGTGAACATGGATGACGTCGGAGCGTTTCTTGAAGTCGAAGTTCGTTCTGAAAAAGAGGCGTTGGTCGCTGCCATGCTGTGGTCACAACGAAGGCAAGCCGATGGTGTGGACCGGTTGGTCATCATGCTGGACAATTTTTCTCCCGAAGCATGCAAGTCCGTCAGCGAGCAGATGGAAGACCAAGGCGTTCGCGAACATGTCCTCTTGGAAGCCAGTGGCGGCATTGTCTTTGACGACCTCAAGTCCTGGCACGAGTGTGGATTGGACGTGGTCTCAACCAGTGCCGTGAATCGAGGTGTAAAACCCCTTGACCTCACCATGCTGGTCAACGGCCTTTGAGGTGAGACGATGGACGACATCGCGGCCGACCCGAGCCATCCTCGCTATGCTTCGTTGCTGATGCGCCATCGCATGGAAGTCGCTGCGAAGCGCGGCATGTTGGCCGACAGCGCCATGATCGCCCACGGTCGCGGTGAAGCGTTTGACTATCTTCTTGGTGAACGTACCACTGAAAGTGCGATGAGGGCCGCTCGCCAAGCTCTTGCATGTCTCCTAACAGCACAACAGCCCGTTTTGAGTGTGAACGGAAACGTCGCTGCGCTTGCTTGCGACGAGATGCTCCGCCTTGCCGACAGCTTGAACTGTCCGCTTGAGGTGAATATTTTCTACCGAACACCCGAACGGATGAGTGCCATTCTTGCGTTTCTCAATGAACGAAATGATGTTTTGGGCCTCGATGTGAAAGTCCTAGGCGACCGCCCGGATGCAACCATTCCTGGACTCAAAGGACCGAGAGCAGCCTGCACGAAAGAGGGTATATTGGAAAGCGATGTTATCCTCGTTCCTTTGGAAGACGGTGACCGATGTCAAGCTCTTGTCAACATGGGTAAGACGGTCATCGTGATTGACTTGAATCCGCGCTCTCGTTCTGCAATTCAAGCAACCGTCACCATCGTGGATGAGCTGTCAAGAGCGTTAAACAACATGCTGGCGTTGATGTCTGTCGAGCCTCTGCCCACCGTTGATGAACAGTATGATCATCACGCCATTTTGCAGGAAAGTCTTGATGAGATCCTCAGCGGTATGCGTTCAAACGATTAGCGCTGCTTGAGCTTCTCTGCGAGGCGGGAGGCGATGCTCTCGCCGACAGCCGAACACGAGGCGGTGCCACCAAGATCGTAGGTCAGCATTTTTCCGTCTTTGAGGTGGTCGGCAACGCTGTCGTCGATCAGCCGTCCAATCGCAACCAAATCTTCGTCGTTGGTCTTGCGGCCAAGATAGTCCATCATCATCTGAACGGAGTTGATGGTAGCGATGGGGTTGACTTTGTTCTGTCCAGCGTGTTTGGGCGAAGACCCGTGGACAGGTTCAAAGAAGGCATGGTCGTCACCGATGTTTCCAGAAGCAGCCATGCCCATACCGCCTTGGAGAACAGCGCCCAAGTCGGTTGAGATGTCCCCAAACATGTTTGAGGTCACCACGGTGTCGTAGTGCTCCGGAGAGCGGGTGATCCACTGCATGAACGCATCAATGTAGCCGTAATCGGCCTCGGTGGCGGGGTATTCTGATGCCACATCGTCAAAGGTTGAGCGGAACAGTTGGCATCCGCGTGTCACGTTGGACTTGTCGATGCAAGAAACACGCCGAACGCCATCCGCAGGGGCACCGTTCCGAGTCTCAGCGATTTCAAAGCCCATACGAATCAAACGCTCTGAACCGTTTCGAGAGATGGGGCGCGGGTCATAGGCGACTTCGCCGTCCAACCCCGGGAAGGTCATGGGTTCTGGCTCGTACTCCGGACGGCCTTGCGCGCGGTCTGCACTTCGGCGGAGGAGGGCGTGATAGAGACCTTCCGTGTTTTCCCGAAGGATGGTCATGTCCACCATGCCGGGTTCCCAAATTTGGCGGAAGCCACCGTGAATCTTGTGGGGCACGCCCTCGTAGAGTTTGATGGGTCGAACGTTGGCGTACAAATCCAAACCGCTTCGCAGGCCCAAGATGACCGAGCCACCAGCGAGGTCACCGTTTGGTAGTCGAGCACCGGGGTATCCGATGGCGCCCAGAAAAATAGCATCGGTCTCGTCGCGACAGAATTCAAACGAACCTTCAGCCCATTCTTCTCCGGTGGCTTGGTAGTGCTGGCCGCCGCAATCAATGACGGTTTGCTCAAAGCCGTGATTGGTGTGGGCCTGAATGGTATCCAAGATGCGTTGGGCCTCCAACGCAACCTCGCGGCCCGTCCCGTCGCCTGGCAGAACCGTGATGCGATGGTCACTCATGGTTTGGCGCACAGGACTCGCCTACATGAACGAAACCCTCGTTCATGAACGGGTTTTCGAGAGGAATGAGCCGCAGTCTTGGCTCCCTTCTCAGACATGGTGTTGGCCCGAATTCTTTCGCTTTTGACCGTTGTTGAGGGGATGCTTCATAGGCTGTCAAGTTCCAAGAAAGAGCATGGCAGATGAGCGGCAAAACGAACAGGAACGCCGTGTGTCTGTGGAGGATATGCCGGCGGAAATTCGTCAACTTGCCGACACCATGATGGGCATCAATCCTCAGTGGAATTTGCACGATTGGCTGGTCGAGCAAGCCAACTTCGCCATGGACCTCATCGCCGTTGATTTGTTGCGAGAAAAGGTTGTCATCGACCAGCGCATCCAGCGATTGGAAGACCTCGGGCGACGACTGGAAGTCAATGACGAAGAAGTCAGTGAGGACCCGTATCAGAAGAACCTCTTTGACTGCTTTGACCTCAACGAGCCCCATGCTCTTCGGGGACTCGGTGAGCGAGCCGTTGAGCCATCCTCAACCCGTGAAGAGGGGGATGAAATGGAACGCCATCCGTCCAACGTGTTCTTGGATTTGCTTCCACACGACAACACCGATGACCCTCTGCTGGCCATCACCTGCCAAACCATTGTCATGGGGGTTGAACAAGAACTTGCAAACGGAGAGCCCGTTGCCACCCTCGAAGCCATCTTTGAACACACACGGGGATGCAACATCGACGATGCAGAAACCGATGAGGCACTGGACCATCTCTTGACCAACGGGTTGTTGCTTGAGATCGATGATGACTGCTTCATTCTGCTCCCGTCGTAGGGGTCCCGTGGCAGTCCCGCATCGCGGCTTTATGGCTTGGAGTCGTATTGAACAACATGGGATTGATTCGTTCGGTATTTTCAGGAAGCATGGCATGGTTGTTGGCAACATCGTTGATGATTCATCCGGAAATGGCGTTGGGCATGGCCATCGTGGTCGCCTTCCTCTCCGAATCTACGCACCACCGAGGTGAATTGAGACGGGTTCAACGTCATACAGCAGATGTTTCTACGCAACTTCGTGAAGCCAACCATCAAGTGGATCAGTTGCAACGCGCCTTGACCAAGCGCCACGTGGAGTTGAACACCGCCATCGAGGAGTTGCAACGCAGGGATGCCGTTGGGAGTCCGGCGGCTCGGGAATTGTTGAAACGGCAAGAGGAAGCGATGACGGCAGCTTCCAACGCGCTTGAAGCCCGTCAGGAACGGAACGATATCGTCTTCAACAGCATGGAGCGTTTGCTCAACATGCAAGTTGAACAAACGGCCAACATGCAACAGGCCATGAGTGAATTGTTGCAGCACCTTATCGCTCAACCACGAGGACATTTCACGATGAACGATAGCGTGCTTGTCAGCGATGGTCCGTCCGGCCAGGAGTTCAATCGGCAGCAAATCCGAGAACTGAATGAATGGCTGAAACAGCAAGCGACATCTTGACTTTGATGCGCCATGTGCGCCAACCATGGCGAGCTTGACCAAGCGTGAGGGGGCGCAACGAATTCTTGACGCTCACGCATCTTCCTTAAAACTCAAGGGACGCATGGTGGCAGGCATCG
>JAYPIL010000050.1:0-15192 GCA_038127845.1 Candidatus Poseidonia sp. | reverse complement strand
AACCATCGCCGTCCCAGTCGGCGCCGCCGTCTGAGGGGTCGAGGGGGTCGGAACCGTCACCCGAGACTGCCGAAACAGCCGAAAGGGCGAGGAACAAAGCCATTAGCACGCTCATCATTTTCGTTTTCATGTTTTTTCACTTCCTTTTTGTTTTGGGTTGTTTTTACACAGAGAACCCGCTGTTCTCTCTTTCCAGCGTTGAGGCGCACGTGGTGGGGCTCAATGTCTGGGATCGATGCAACGCTACGCAGGGCAGGTTGTTGGCAGTGGGTGCAAGGAGGGGCGTGCGCTCACGATCATGAGCTGTTGAGGACAAATCGTTGTCCTGCGCCATTGTTTCCTTGCGTGTGATTTGGTTCAAATCCTCCGTTTTCATCGTTTTTCACGGGTCGTTCATAGGGAACCCAGTGTTCCCTCTGCCCTTAAGAAACAACTTACCCTATATGAACAGCGCGATGGGATGTGCGCTCTCGAAAGGTCAGTTCGCATAGGTCGCTGCGGTGTTGACAGGAAGCAAGACGGCGGCCTCGTGATTGAGGATGTATCGAGCGATGACGTCTGCAAGTTGCTCGTCTGCAAAGAAATGAAGGCGTTCTTCTCCATGACCTGCCGCAGGTGCAAACAACTGGATTCCGAGCGGCTTGGCGATTCTGGTCAAGGCGATTTTTGCTGCCCGAACCGTGTTGGATCCTCGAACACCTCCCGGCTCAAGGCCCATGCCGAGTGAATGGATCAGTTTTCCTTGGCGTACGCCGAAGCCCTCCTCCGTCGCTAACATGCCGAGGATGATGAACTGGTCTCGTCGAGAGGCATCCCAACGATGAGGATCGCCGTAGAAGCGTTGTTGGAATTCTTCTATCAATTGCCGGTGGGATGCCTCCATGTTTTCGGGGTTGAGCGGCGGAACTGCCTCGAACCTCCGTTGTGGTGCGTTTGCAGGGAGGATATCGTTGAACGGCGTCCATTTGTATTCTTCAATCAACCAGTTGTTGAATTTCTTTGAAAGCAAAGGATCTGCCCCCCTCCATTCCCAAATGCTGCGCTGAAGCATTTCTGGAGCAATGGAATCGAACACTTCGGGAGCTTCCTCCGACAGGGTGCGAAACGCTTCCAATAATTTGTTAAAATACAAATTTCGTTCGTTTTCTGTTTTTATTCCGTATTTTTTCGCAAGAAGATAATCAAAATTCGTTTCTGATTTCGTCGTTGCGCTCTCGGAACGAGAGTCTTTCATGTTCTCCTTCTCGGAGCCTGTCGTGTTTTGTTCTTTTGCCTGAATGTGTTGTGATTTCATCTTTGTTCCCTCTATTCGGGCGCAAATCCATCTGTTTTACCATAATCCGTCTTTTTGATTGGGGCTTGTCTGGAAACTGCCGTATGATAATTCCAACAAGTGAGTGAATATATACTCTTCATGTTCAAAATGTCTTCATCATCGAGCGATGAGGACCGATGTTTGCAATGGCATACGGCTCATCGATGATGGTCCATCCTTGTGAACGATAAAACGGAACGGCATGTTCTCGGGCCTGCAAGAACCCGGTCTGTGTACCGAATTCACGCACCATGATGTGCTCGAGTTCACCCAATACAGCGGCTGCATGCCCTTGCCGTTGGTGCTCCGAAAGCGTCCCCATTTGACGAATTTGAAACACCGGTCGTTCAACCTCGTTGCGGGCGAGCGGGCCAAAAGCAGGTATTGCAGCGGCGCCCGGCCCCTTGTGGTCAAGGCCAGAACCATCGGAATCCTCCGGTAGCACATGAGCACGTCCAACGGCAATCACTTCGCCGTCTAACTCAACCCAAGCATGGGCGGCTTGCTCGTCGTCTGCAAGGCGCTCACTTCCTCGGGGCATGCCGAGCGGTTGCCGCAAAACAGCGTAGCGCGTATCAAAGTAGTTCTCTGGGGGTTGCCCAAGTTGAGAGCGCAACATGCTTTTCCCTCAAAGTCCGAACAAGATCAGAAGCGTGATGGCCATAGCAGGCAACAGGATGATGCCGGCCGGAATCGCGGACAATAAACCGATGCCAAGTGCTCTGTTGCCTCGAACAAAGGCGGCGATGGTAACACCGACGAACACGACGGGCATCCCACAAAGGATGATACTGAAAATTTCGGCTGGCCCGCTGTTTTCATCCCACCACGCCTGTTCGGCCGCGAAATCGTGGAAAACAATCGTGGTGTTGTACGTTTTGACATCTGAACCATTCAGTTTGAACCAAATCGTTTGATTGGAAGGCGTGAACTCACCGATTTCGGTTTCCGAGTAATCACCGTTGGGGACGTCATATCCGGATTTCAACACGAGACCGTTGCCTTCCCAATCGACGACATCGACCCAGAAGTTCATGGAGACGCCCCGATAATCAGAACCGGAGAAGTCCAAGTCAAATCGAAAATCCACCGATTCTTCTGGGGCTCTCACGACGGAGGAATTGTACCACCCCTCGTCATCTGGGACCAACGACACCTCTTCGTAACGATAGAAATCGGGCATGTCTTCACCGCCCTGGTTGGAGACCTCTGCGGCTATCGTCAGAAGAAAGAACACGATGTAGGGAACGAACATGCCGAGGAAAAACTGTCCCCAACGGAACGCTTGTTTTGGTTCATCCAAGGTCGGTTGAAGTTGAAACATTCCGTCCAGTGAAGCGACCTCGCCCGAAAGTTGGGGGGTTGAGGTCGTTCCCGAAACGGGACTGCCGAGGTCACCGACCTGCACTGGTCCGGGTGCTGTAGCGCCGATCATCGTGGTTGGTGGAGGGTGTTCTTGCGGCGAGGACGTCTCAGAACTGATATCAAAGAAAGGGCGCTCGATCTCTTGCTCAGCGTCCTCAGGCTTGTCCGCCTCCATGGCGCGACCTCTCCGTGTGATGATTTAAACGAATCTCCAACCTCATGCGATTTGGAATGAAGGCGCGTTGAAATAGGAAAGGCCACTGGGCTGGTTACCGCACGGATGTCAGAGTGGCTATGAGCGGGACTGCAGATCCTGAGACCGGAGTTCGAATCTCCGTCCGTGCTCCAAAACAATTCACTTGGTGAAAAAATCATACGAGGCTTGAAAGCCAATCCAACAGAGCCACACCTGTATTTGAGAGGGATGTTCACGTGCCAGAATTGAATCCGAATTTGGACCAAGTGGGCTCGGGGTTCGCTGCTTTTCTTGCCCCTCCCGCGCCAGAAGTGATTCGATTTACGGTCGGCCAACCCGACTTCAACACCCCCCAGCCCATCGTTGATGAGGCGAAAGCAGCGCTTGACCGAGGTGAAACAGCCTACACGCGCCCTCAGGGAAGTGAATCCTTGTGTGCGGCAGTGGCCAACCACCTCACGCAGTTCAACATCGAGGTCTTGGGCGATGATGTGGTGGTCACGCCCGGGTGCAAGCAGGCTTTGCTGTACGGCATGATGGCGGTGTTGGCGCCCGGTGACGAGGTTCTCCTCCTCTCTCCGGCGTGGCCTTCCTACGACGGTATGGTTCGCTTGACCGGCGCCACCCCTGTTCACGTGCCGGTGCTTCGCGAAAACTACCATCCTGATTTCGAGGGTTTGGAAGCCCACGTGACGGCCAACACCAAGGCGATCATCATCAACTCACCCAACAATCCAACAGGGGCCGTCTACACCCGAACTGAAACAGAACGTTTGGTAGCGTTTGCCAAACGCCATGACCTGTGGATTCTCGACGACATGATCTACTCCACCTTGGTGTGGACCGACGAAGGCTACACCTCTCCCTGCGAATTTGAGGGCGGTGCTGAACGAACCATCACGATCGGCGGTTGGTCCAAGGGGTGGGCGATGACAGGCTGGCGTTTGGGATGGGTCGCAGGCCCGACCAACGTGATGAACGGCGTCAAGAAAATCAACGTGAGCGCAGCTACCCACGTTCCTACCTTCCTCATGCCGGCTGCGGAGAAAGCACTATCGCTCCGCGAAGAAATTGAGGTAATGGAGGTGGCTTTTGCTGAGCGTCGGATTGCCATTCACAAGGCGTTCTCTGCCCTCCCGGGCGTGGTGGTTCCTCAGCCTGAAGGTGCGTTCTACATCCTCTGTGACATCACCGGTACGGGCATGACGGACATGGAATTCGCCACCGAAGCCCTCGAGAAGGCACAAGTGCAAGTCATCCCTGGTTCGCTCATGAAGGGCGGTGAAGGCTTGATTCGGGTCAGTTACGCCACGTCGCTTGAGAACATCCACGAAGGTGTACGACGACTCAAAGCCTGGCTTGAGTCACGCAACTGAGAGCGCCTCTAGCGCTTCCCTGACGTACAGGACGCCGGTGATGACCAAACCGACCATGATACCTTTCTGAATGTCGTCACTCTTCCATTTCTCAAGCCAAATCCGACCGATTTGTGCCCCGAGAAGCGCTGCAACGACGAAACCAAGGAGCAACCAAGGCTCCACCGTCAACACGGCAGAGTCGTTCCAAAGGTAAATCGGTATGCGCGTGGCATCGACCACCAACGCCAAGACGGCAGCGGTGGCGGCATATTCCGATTTATCAGGAAGACGTTGCTTCAGGAACATCGCTCTCAACGCACCTTGATGTCCCGTCAAGCCGCCCAAGAAGCCGGAACCAAAACCACCGATACGGTCCTCTGCTTCGGGAAGGCGAAGACGGGTCCAGGACTCGCTCACCTTCAGTATCGGCAGCACAATCAGGGCAATGCCGACCAGCAAGAGGAGAGGGTCCGGGGGAATCACCGACTGCAGTAGGGCACCGATTAGGGCACCGAGAAGAAGTGCCCAGCCGAATCGACGAAGGGCATTACGATCGATGTGCGTTCGAAGCATGCGCGATTTCATGGCGTTGTGAGCGCCGTGAACGATGGCTACGCCTGCGATTGCGTGGTGTGGTTCAAACCAAAGCAGAAAGAGAGGTGTTGTCATGGTCGCCAGTCCGAACCCTGCTGGGACGGTCAACGCAGCAGCGAGAAAACAACCTGCAAACCCAAGCAGCACGAGCGCGTCGATTCCAAGGCCTCCAATGATGCCTTCAAGCCATGACGGGGTGTATATCAACGATTCTCTATCGTACGAATGCCATCGTTCCAACGCAGGCGTCACCGTCACGAGGTGTGTGTTTCATGATTCAATTCAGTGAACCGACCTGAACACCCTCTGGCGAATCAAATCGAATCTGAATCATCCCCTCGTGGTCTCGAGCCTCGTAAATTCGCAAGTCTTTCTTTTTCGACATCTTGCCCACCAATTTTCCGTACGCAGGGAGCAATGGAAACGGCGACCATTCTTTCAACTCACCCGTTTCGATATCGTGCGTTGTTTGATGGAGGGGGCAACGTATACACCCGTCTTTGATCTTCCCTCCGTAGGCCAAGGGCCAACGCATGTGGCGACAAAGGGCTTCCGTGGCCAACACCGCGCCGTTTTGACGGGTAACCATGACCAATTTTCCCTTGACGGTGACCATCTTTTTCTTTCCTTCTTTCAGCCGCGTTGATTTGATGGCGTTGTTCCATGTCATGCTTTGACCTCCCTTTGAAGTGGGATATTGAGGTGGGTGAGAGCGCGCTCTGCACTGACGATAGCGCCCTGGACGGAAGGATGTGCTCGATGGTCTCCAACCAGAAGTACACCGTCGACTTCGACATCAGGTAACACGCGTTCGTGATGGTTCGGGTCAATGTGGGGAAGAGCATGACGTACGTGCGTCGAGAGAAGGTGTTGCCACTGACCGACCTGGTCCCCGAACCAAGCGGTGAGTTCAGAGCGAACCGCTTCGGCGTCTGGATTCAAGGCGGCCTCGCCCACGAGGGTGGCGACAACCCAATGTTCTCCGGCGGGATGGGGGTGAAGGTTGGTGGGCACATGCAGGTGAAGAACATCGTTTCCGGTTGTTCCCCAAGCTTCGTTCAAAAGCAAGCGAGCGTGCTTGAACGGTGGTCGTGAAGCCTTGAACACCACCGTACTGGTCAAGCGTTCAACCGGTTCGTGCTCCAGCGGGATGGACGGCAACAGGGTGGAGGCAACATGCTGAGGAACGGCCAAGACGACCTTGTCAAAGGCCTCCGGCTTTCCGTCTATCATCACACTCGATGCGGTGACAGCGTCAACGGTTGTGTTCAATTTGAGGGTGGTGGATGAAAGCCTCGATGCCAATTGCAAAGGGACTGCAGCAATGCCGTTTTTCGGCACGACCATGGAGCCGTGGGCCATGGCACCCCAAGTGAATTCAGCGAACGCAAACCGTTCGGAGAGCGACGGGTCAAGGGTGATGCCCGCAAAGAGCGGTTCGAGAACACGGCGCGTCGACGGGCGGAAACGGCGTCCTTCAAGCCCACGTTCAATGGATGGCGAAGGATTCGACAACGGGCGTTCGAGGTCTTTCGCTGAAGTACTCAATCGCCATTTGAGAAAACGCAGGCCGTCCCCGACGCCCACGGATTTCAGGGTGGGGAACAGGTGCTTCGGAGAACGCAGTGCATCGCCAAGGAGACGGCGACGCCCGGATGGCGGGTGAATGGTGACCGTGCAGTTGTCCATCGCTTTAGCCTCCAAAGCCTCTACGTCAATCCAACGCTGAACGGTCGGATACGCGGTGTGCAACACATGGAAACCTGCATCGATGGGATGGCCGTCGTGAATCAAGGTCTCCATACGTCCGCCAACGGTGTTTTTTGCCTCAAAGAGCGTGACATCGTGCCCAGCGGCCTCACAGCCGAGAGCCATCGTCAATCCTGCCACACCAGCACCGACGACAGCAATCTTCACGCGCTCACCCTTGGATTGCTGACATCCCGCCGTCGAGATGGAGAATTTGTCCAGTGAAGTTATCGGGGGCTGCAGTCAGCAACCAGCACATGCTTGAGGCAATTTCACCGGGTTCATTGATTCGCTTCAGAGGGATCATCCCCACGGAAGCCTCCCGAATGGCATCCGAGCGAAGGACAGAGGCCCCGAGTCGTGTCTCGGTCAGACCCGGAGCGACGGCGTTCACTCGAATACCTCGCTGGGCGTAGGTCGATGCTGCGGAGCGCACCATGGCTTCGAGGCCACCCTTGGCCGCCGCAATCGCTTCGTGATTTGTCAAGCCGTAACTTCCTGCGACGCTTGAGGTAAACACCATCCTGCCTCCTCCGGATTTCAGCAGGGCCTTCCCGCCGATTTTGAGGGTGGTAAACGCAGACGTGAGGTTGGTTCGAATCACGTCCTCAAAATCTTCGACTTTCATGGCATGAGGCGGTCGCAAGGCAATGGAACCCACCAGGTGTGCGACGCCCGAGAGGCCGTTCACCCCGTTGGCTTGGGCTTGAGTCACTGCGTTTTGAACGTCCTCCTCATCAAGGGCATCCCCTTGAACAACCTTCGCTCCTTGTGCTTCAAGCGATTGTGTGCGCTCAATGTCCCGTGCAAGAAGCGTGACCTGATGACCTTCGGCCATCAGCATGGCAGCAAGGTGTAGCGCAATATCGCTGCTTCCACCGATCAAAAGAAACGATTCGCTCATGAAAATATAACACCCTCCTTTCTTTTTATACTCCTGTTCTTTGATGCTGAACAGCGATTGAAAAGGTGACGGGAAAATTACATCCCATGCTCAGAGACGCTCACCCTGCCATTTTGAGCACGGTTGAGAACGCCTCCAGCATCCACATTTTGGGGGCTGGAGTCAATGCAGAAAGACCAGCACATCGTTCCGTTCACGACCTCGACCAGCGAGGCTGGCGATTGGTTCCTGTTCATCCACGCGATGCCGGAGGGAGTATTTTGGGAAGGCCAATCCGTCCTTCCCTTCAGGACGAGACGCATCTCGAAGTGGTGGTCTTTTTTCTCGCTCCACTTCGGGCAAGAGAAGCCGTGCGCAACCTCCTCCTCAGCCAAGCCACTGATGCCATGCCGCTGCTGTGGTTTCAACCGGGTTCGGAAGATGAGGAAACCTTGGAGATGCTGAACGAAGCGGGAATCCTCCACATCGTTGATGATTGCATTGTCCGTTTCATACAACGTCATCACCTCCGTGCAGAAACACCCTCCAGCGTCGATGCGTGGTATCTGCAAGTAGCTTCGTCCGATGAAGACGGGTGTTCGATTTGGACGGTTGAAGACGCTGCCGCCTCCCGTTCTCCGCCAGTAACGACGTTGGAATGGTGCGGAGATTTCGTTGATTTGACCTGTTCCAACCACACCGTTCCCCGCTACATTCGCAGCCTTCAACAAAACGGGGAGTCGCTTTCTGAACTGGCCCGTCGTTTGGCTGCCCCGATTTAAACAGCCGAGATGGTAAACAGTGAGCCTCCGTTTCCAAAGATGGCGTAGTAGAGCGTCCCGTCTGGATGGAACGCCAGGGGCAACGGTGTGCCAGCATCCCAAGCGAACCGTGTGATCTCCGTCGTGTAGGTGCCCGAATTAGCGGATGCTCGCACGTCAATACGGAGAATTTCATGCCCCTGTGGCAAGACGGTGTTCCATGACCCGTACACGGTTGCGTAGAGCGTAAAACCTTCCGAAGGGTCCAATCCCGGCAAG
Source organism: Candidatus Poseidonia sp. (assembly GCA_038127845.1). Taxonomy (GTDB): domain Archaea; phylum Thermoplasmatota; class Poseidoniia; order Poseidoniales; family Poseidoniaceae; genus Poseidonia. Next base: position 6,692 of record JAYPIL010000050.1, on the reverse strand, counting down.
GATGAATGAGGGGGGCGCAGGTCGATACCGTTCATCGACGTGTGCGGTGTCCACCTCCCGATGGGAGGTTCTGTTCCTTCTGGAACGGGATGTTCTGGGTCGTCGTCTGGCCATCCATAGGCGGCCCCATCGATCAGGAAATTCAATTCTTCATCAGGGTGATCGCCTTCCCAGTCCCTGCCGTTATCGGTGAAGAAATATCCATGGCCGCCGACCCAAACGCCATCAAACGAATTGCGAACACCACTGGCAAGGACACCGTGCTCTCCAGTGGTCGCATTGACCCAAAGCAAGGCGGCGTTGCGCTCATCGGCTTCATCGCAAATGTTGCACGTTGAGCCGCTGTGCCAAAGCAGTGTACCGTTCGGCAAAAGTTCGACAGCATTGGTTTGATGGTTCCCCGTTGGAATGCCCTCAACAAGAGAGGTTCCGTTGAGGAACACACCGGTTGTGTCAACCGTAAAGGCGGATAAGCGTCCTGCCTCGGAAACAAACGCTCGGTCACCATCAAGAGCAAGTCCGTGCGGCCTGTCAAGGCCGTCCAGGAGCGTACGACGCTCATCGGTCAAAACGTTCAACGAAAGGATTTGACCCCCGTCCCTGTCGCAAATCAGCAGGTGGGAGGAATTGGCCCAAACCAAGCATGTCGGTCCACCAAGCCCTCCAGCCACCTGCTCGACGCGGTAGCCATCGACCACGGTGGGTTCAGCCCCAGAAACGTAAGGGTAGAGCTGCCGTGCGAGCAGCAGGGTGACAAACAGCGTCACGACGGGAAGGAGGTGGCGTTTCATCTAGCCCTCGGTCGTTGAAAGGGGGTTTTGAACGATTCGGACCTCAACATCCTCGTACTGAATGGAGAGCACCATGGCCTCCTCGCCAGAACGCAATTCAAATCCGTTCTCGTGGAGTTCAATGGTTTCGTTGAAACTCCATTGCGTCAAGTCGGTATCGCCAGCCACGACAAGGCAGGGAGCAGGTGAAACAAGGTCGGGGTTGCTCAAGGCTGGAAATGAGGTTGGGTCAAATGCAGCAATTTGCATGGTTGGATAGCGCCGTTCATCGTCAGCGTTGTAGTAGGAGACGAACTGAACCTTGTAATCCACGTTGTCGACACGGAAGACGTAAACACCTTCCAGCGGCGTTATTCGATGAACTGCAAAGTCGTATTCGTACCAAGACAAACGTTCCGAAGTATCGTTGGAAAATTCCACATCCTTCGTCGAGGTCAAGTCAGTAAATTCGACGTTCTCCACAAATGCCCATTGCACGCCGTCTGCGAGAAAGACATCCGTTGATGAGAACCGCATGGTGTATTGGTCTTCACCGCTACGTTGCTGTTCAGGCACGGAAAGGAACGTGAACGATTCCTCGTCGGTCGCATCGACGACCGTGGTGAACGTTTGACCGTCAGCGCCCAATTTTGGCTGGACCAGTGCGCCTTCATCGGAAGGGATGGACTGCTGTCCAAAGCCACATTTGTGGGATACGCCGTTGATCTCCAATGCAACCTCTAAAGAACCCCACGAGAGGTTTTCCGCCTCGCCGTCAAAGGCGAGCGTTGCAAGGTGATCAGAGGAACCTACGGTAGACGAGGGCACATACGACACCACAACGGTGTTCGCTGTGCCACGGTCAGCCTCGTAGGAAACCACCAACGTGGCCCAAATCGAAACGACCACGACCAAGCCGAGGCTGGACGCAGCAAGGATTCGTTTCCACATGTCGCTTCGTGCTCTGCTCTCACTCTTCCGTGTTTCGTCGGCTCAACACAGCCACTGCACCGATAAAGGCGAGCAGACTGCTGGTGAGGAGGAAACCGGGCGTGTCTTCCGAATCGGTCGAGGACTCTTCCGCTGCTGGTGCAGCACCGCCGTCACCGACGATGACTTGTCCGAACATGTTGAGGCCGATGTGAGGCTCGCATGCATAGTAGAAGGTGGTGTCCTCAGTGAAGGTGTAACTGAAGGCAACCGTGCTGGCTGCAGCACCCGAGTTCACGCCGTTCACCACGTACGTCGAGGAGGATGGTCCGTCAACCTGGCGCACGTTGTGCGGCATGCTGGCGTCTTCCCAGAACCAACAGACGGTCTCACCGACAGCAACGGTCACCGAGGGTTGTGTGAACTCGTAGCCGACTTCGGATGCACCGATGGTGACGGCACAGTCAATGCCTTCGAACGGGTCGGGAGTTTCATCCACCGGCTCATCTGCAGGAGGCAGCAAGACAGCGTCGATGACGTGAATAACACCGTTGGATGCAGGTACATCGGCAAGCGTAACGTTCGCTCCACCAACGGTCACACCGTCTGCAGAGACCACGATATCGAGCTCGTCACCGTTCGCTGCAACCACCGTTGTGGTGCCATCAGCCAAATCGGAAGAGAGGGTCTCGCCAGCGACGACGTGGTAGAGGAGAATATCGCTGAGGGTCGCAATCTCTTCTTCGGTATCAAACGATGCGAGGTCAATGCCTGCGGCGGCAAAGGCATCGTCTGAGGGGGCGAAAACGGTGTAGTTTGTGTCACCGCTCAGTGTCTCAACCAAGCCAGCAGCGCCGAGCGCTGCGACGAGCGAGGTGTGAATGGTGGTGGCCGCAGCGGTCATGGCAAGGTGGACAGGGGGAACCCACATGTAACCCTCACAGACGGCTTGGCTGACGTTGGTCAGAGCGTGTGTGACACCGTTGTAACATCCGGTGACGTTTTGGCCGTTCATCTCGTAATCCTCGAGGTACATGTAAGCCCCACAAGCGGCTTCATCAGCACCCGCAACGAGGGTGTGCGTTACCACGTTGTAACAAATTTCACCGGGGGGCCCGGCTGGCACGACCTCATCGGCGGGGGGCGTGAGGACCTTGTCGATCACGTGGATGATACCGTTGCTCGCCACGACATCAGCTGTGGTGACGGTCGCATCACCAGCCATGACCGTTCCGTTGGTCACGGTAAAGGACAGGTTGTCGCCGTTGAGCGTGGCGACGGTCAGCCCGTCGGTCACGTTGGCCGCATCGACGGCCCCTTCAATAACGTGATAGAGGAGAATATCAGCAAGTGTTTGGTTGGCTTCGTCGTTGTCGAACGTTGCCAAGTCAATGCCCGCCGCCGCAAACGCAGCGTCGGTTGGAGCAAAGACCGTGAACGGACCGTCGGCTTGGAGGGCGCTCACAAGTCCGACGTGGCCCAGGGCTGCAACCAAAGAAGCATGGTCGCCCGTGTTGGCGGCGTTGGTCGGAATATCTTCGCTTGCGTCGGCTGAAACACCAACGGAAACAAGGGACATCATTAGGCAGGCAAGGACGGTCAATGTGCTGACTCTCTTCATACCCGAAACCCGGCTCGGGGGCTATTTAAGGCGCGGTTTGTTACCAGTCAATTGAACGGTGAGCGGTATTCATGGACGTCTTCTGCAATCCGGAGCAGTTGGTTGTATTTGGCAACGCGGTCGGACCTTGCAGGTGCACCGGTTTTGATTTGTCCCGCTCTCGTTCCGACTGCGAAATCAGCGATGGTGACATCTTCTGACTCACCGCTGCGATGAGAGACGACGTTGTTCATCCGGTTGGTGGTTGCGAGGTCCATCGCCTCGAGGGTTTCCGATACCGTTCCGACCTGATTGAGTTTGACCAACATCGCATTCGCAGCGCCCAATTCGATGCCCTGGGACAGCCGCTCGGACTGGGTCACGAACAAGTCATCGCCCACCGTTTGGACGCGGTGTCCGTTTGCCTTGGTGAACGCAGCCCATCCCCTCCAGTCATCTTCGTCAAAGCCGTCCTCAATGGAGAGGATTGGATATTCATCCAACCACGCTTCATACATGTCAGCAAGTGCCTCGGAAGAAAGAACCCGTCCCTCCATGTGGTAGCCATCATCGTGGTGGAATTCGGTTGATGCAACGTCAAGAGCGATGCCGATCTCCTCGGTTGAATAACCGGCGCCCTCAATAGCTCGAACCATGTACTTCAGGCCCTCTTCGTTGGTGGGGAGATTCGGTGCAAAACCGCCCTCGTCACCAATGCCGCCCAGCAACCCGTCTTTCTTCAACTCGGCTTTCAGCGAATGATACGTTTCAACCCCAGCACGCAATCCCTCCTCAAAGGTGTCGAAGCCGTGAGGCATCACCATGAATTCTTGAACATCGACGTTGGATGCGGCGTGAGCTCCTCCGTTGAGAATGTTGAGCATCGGCACCGGCATCAAACCTCCAGCAACACCGCCGACATATTTCCAAAGCGGCAATTCATGAAACGATGCACCAGCATGCAAACAAGCGAGCGATGCCCCCAACATCGCATTGGCTCCAACGGTGGACTTGTTTGGGGTTCCGTCCAGTTCGATCATCACTTCGTCGATGACGCGCTGCTCGTCGACGGGCAGTCCTACCAGAGCTTCCTCGAGCAAATCCTTGACGTTGTTTACGGCCTTCGAAACGCCCTTTCCGAGAAAACGAGATACGTCTCCATCACGCAACTCGAGCGCCTCGTAGGCACCCGTCGAGGCGCCCGATGGGACAATGGCACGCCCGAGCAGATTGCCGTCGACAAAACAGTCCACTTCAACGGTCGGTTGACCGCGGCTGTCCAACACCGTGCGTGCTTCCAATCCTGTGATGTGTCCCGACATAGGGCTCCCTTGGCATGGCGAGGTGGAGAAGGGCCTTGAACCAAACGGGCCCTGTTCTTATCGGTTCAACCAAGCCATCCACTTCGCGACCTTGGTTTGAAGCGCAGGAACATCGTGTGGGGAAGGTGATTGGGTGACCCAACAGAGCTGTTCCTCCAGCGGTGAAATCGAAAACAATTCGGCTCGGAAGACCGCCTCGTTAGCGATCACAACATGGTGGCGTCGGTCTTCAACAAAACAGTGGATGAGGTGTCGTGGGAAGTGGTGAAGCAGGTGCTGTTGAGGGCAGAGCAGTACCAAAGAGTCGTTGAGAAACAAGAGCGACTTGCCCGAATCGGCATCTACCTCGTGGAAGAGGATCGGCGTGGAAGAGAACATGGTGGCCACATCCACGTGAAACCACTCATGTTGCCGAGGAGGAAGGTCGCATGCATTGAGTGCGTCCAAAAAGGCATGGAGGCCGGCATCCTCGCTGACCTCCTCTTGGCGCATGAAGGTTGGACCGCGTGACTTCTTTTTGAACCCGACGAATTGCAAGATTTGGTGCCCTCACCTCTTTTTTTCCACTATGTGGTAAAATTTATCATGATTTGACGGTTTTTTTCTCCATTTCGAATAATTTTCGCGGGAAAAGGTTTGATATAGGCCCCGGCCAAGCGGCGGTCATGCCTCGCATCGCAGAAATCGACCGAGCCATCCTCGCCCAGTTGCGAAAGAACGGCCGCATGTCTTATGTTGACCTTGCTTCAAAAGTAGAGGCGAGTGAACGAACCGTACGAACGCACATCCGAAGCATGGAAGAAAACGGAACCATACGAGGATACACCATCCGTGAAGGCGGTGTAGGATTGACGGCGTTGGTCCGAATCAAGGTAGCTCCTGGCTCAGAAATCGGTTCCTTCGCTGCGGAAGTCACGGGTTGGGATGGGATTGAAATCGTCTACGAGGTTTCTGGGGAAACCGACTTGGTCGCTCTTGTTCACGTTGACGACACGATGGCGCTGCGTGCCCTGCTCGACAAAATGTGGCTCGCTGCACCCAACGAGATCGCCAGCACCACCACCGAACTCGTTCTCGAACAGTACTGAGTGATTCACTCTTCTTCGTCCTTCGGAGGCGAGTAGTCAATGCCGCATGAGCGGCACACCATGTTGTCGTCCCAGTCGCATTGACGGCGGCAACCGGACATGAAGCTCACGCTTTCCATTTGACCGAGCATCCAATGGATTCCGTGTAATCAACTTCGGGAGGACGGCCCGCCATCATGGCCTCAATGGCATCGTCAAGTTCGGTGGACGTCACCTCTCCGGGGTGGCGTGGGCTGTCATCCATTCGTCCCTGATAGACGAGTGTGTTTTGGCGGTCAAAGAGGAAAAATTCGGGGGTCCTTTTTGCCCCGTAGGCGTGAGCAATCTCTTGGGTTTCATCATGAAGATATGGATAAGGCATACCGGCGTTGGCTCGTTTCACCATGTGCTCAAACGAATCGTTCTCGTACACCACGGGGTCGTTCGAATTGATGCCGACAAATCCGATGCCAAGTCCCTGGCACTTTTCCGCCATGGCATTCATTCGGTCAATGCTGGCGACCACATAGGGGCAATGGTTGCACTCAAACACGACGAGGGTTCCGTTTTCCCCAACGGCATCGTGCAAGCTCATGGTCGTAGGGCCATGAGCGGCATTGGCGTTCTTGAGTGAAAACATTGGGGCGGCGTCACCGGTCGCAAGGGTCATGGTCGTGCGAAATCCTCATGACACAAAATGACTTGCTTTGTGTTCACAAGAGAACCATCACGGTCCCGCCAAGCACGACGAGGGCCACGACACCAAGAATAATTTTCTTGACCAAGGGTGAACCATCGCTGTTCGGGGCAATGGCTACGGCGTCAGTGGGCAGATCGGGAACGATTTTTGCTTCATCATCGGGAAGCGAGCCTTGCGCGTCCCAATACGCCTGTTTTGCGGCTGCCTCCGCCTTAAGTTCTGCTTGAATCCGGGCTTCCTCGGCCAAACGTGCTTCTTCGGCGAGTCGTGCTTCCTCGGCCAAACGTGCCTCTTCAGCAAGTC
>JAYPIL010000049.1:9352-15233 GCA_038127845.1 Candidatus Poseidonia sp. | reverse complement strand
GCCATGGGTGAGGATTGGTACGCCATCCGCGACATCATCACGGCTGAACAGGCACAGCCCATCGGCCCCTCTCATTTGGATCCCATTTTCGGCCTGCGCCGAGGCTTCGGCGGCAAGTGTTTGCCTAAGGACAGTTCCGCCCTCGGGGTGCTGGCAGAAGAATTGGGCGTGAAGTACGCGTTCATGGACGCTATGCAAACGGACAACGATGTGTTGCGAGAAACGTTGACCGGGAAGCCAAGCGATGTGGTCACGAATGACGACTGAACCCGGTATCGTCGCTCTGTTCAAGCGTTTGGCGCCTCGCGGGTCGTTGATTCGTTTTGGCCTCGCTGGGGGCTTCAACAGCAGCGTGTTTTTCACGACCTGGACCGTATCCATGCTGCTGCTGCCAAACATCGACGTGCGGTTGCTGTGGGGATTGTTTTGGGGCTTGACCGGAGTCATGGGCCACTTTGTTCATCGTTGGTTCACCTTTGACGACCGAAAGCCCGTTTCGTGGACACTGCCAGCGGCGGTTCCCGTTTACGTTGGGAGTTTGGTCGGTTCAAGCATCACCATCGGATGGTTAACGTCTGCCTTCCCCGACCTTCTGCACGTGATGGGTCTTGTCAACCTGCTTGCCTGGGGCGTGCTCATTTGGCTCGCTATGCGAATGGTCGTGTTTCAGTATTCATCCCCTACAGCGCATGGGTTTCAAGAACCTCAAGCGGAATGATGTCCAAGGCTCGCTGGTGGGTTGACTCCAAATCGACGGGGCATGCCCGACCAGCGTTCACCGCTTGGAGCCATGTTCGTGCACATACGCACCACGAATCTCCGGGTTTGAGTCCTGGGAAATTGAACTGAGGAGCGGGAGTCACGAGATCGTTGCCCTGTTCCTTCGCAAAGTTGAGGAACGGTTCGTTGACCACGCAACAAACGGTGTGAGAGCCCCGATCCGCGTCGTCGGTGTTGCAGCATCCGTCACGGTACCACCCCGTCAAAGGGGCGTTGGAACAGGTCTCCAAGGGTTTGCCGTGGACGTTGAGACTCGGATGCATAGAAAGGGCTCAGCATCTCGCCTAATGAAGGGTTGTTCCCTGCGGCATCAAAACCCCATCCACTGCACAAATCGCTGCCAACGCGAACGTTGAGGCAGTCCGTCTGCGCGGCCCAACAGGACATCCAACTCGCCTGATTTGTCAACCTGCAACAGATCGTCAAATCCACCGATATGACGCTCGCCAACAAAAATTTGTGGAACGGTGCGAGCGCCTCCTGTCGAACGAGCAAACGAACGTTGTGTGGCCGGATCGTTCTTGAGGCGTCGTTCGGAGAATTGAATGCCTTTGCGACCGAGAAATTGTTTGGCGTTCGTGCATGCACCGCATCCGCGACCGGTCCAGATGACCACCTCAACGTCGTTGTCCCGAGGCATGCTGATTCGGCGGTTCGTCCCGGGTTTCAAGATTGGGGTTCCGTGCCGACTTGTCGCCGTTGGGTTCTTGGGGAAGAAGCGCGCACCACCTCCCATGCTGCCCGACACGGTCCACAAACTTCCACGAGAAGAACGGTTTGCTTATGCTCGCCTGCTCGCCTACATGGCCCGAATTGACAACGAATTGACGGTTGATGAAATGGCGATGTTTGAGCAACGACTCGGAACGGCCCTGCTTTCTCCCAATCAGCGGGAAATGATTCGAGCCGCACTGAAAAATCCACCCACCCTCGAAGAATGCCTTGAAGACTTGAACGGTGAAGCAGGGCGTCTCGCTCTTCGTGATGCAGTCATGATGGCCGCGGCTGACGGCACGGTTGACGAAGACGAGCGCGATGCGCTCGAAGACATCTCCGAACACCTCGGCTTGAGGGAGGATGCCGTTGACCAACTCTTGCAGTGGACCGTCAAAGGCTACAAGTGGATGAAAGAAGGGTACGAACTGCTCGATAACCTTGAGGAATGAGGCCATGTTCCCCGACGGGATGGGCCAACGCCCGCCTCAAGAACTCGTTCGTTATGCTGAGGTTCTTGTGTACATCGCTGCGGCCGATGGTGAATTGGTGCGCGAAGAAATCGCTGTGATCGAGGCGATGATGGGGAGGGCGATGATTCACCCAGAGTCTCGCGTGAAGGTCCGGGCCGGATTTGAGCAACCCATCCCGCTTGAGCAGTCGCTGGCTGACCTTGAGCCCGCCTTCGTGCGCTTTATCCTCCGGGATGCCGCACTCGTTGCCGCCGTCGATGGAGCATACGATTCGAAGGAAATACGAGCCCTTCGCAAAATTGCAAAGGCGGCGGGCGTGACAACAACACAACTGTCTGCACTGTTGGATTGGGTCAAAGAAGGATGGAATTGGTTTGATGCCGCTTCAGGTATTCTTGATGATTAGGTCGTAAAACCGGCCGAATAGGAGCCTCGCAGGAAGGGTCACATTCAAAGCGAGAAAGCCGTCCCCGCCGATTGGTGGGGATGATGCAAAACGGCGTGAGCGGATGGTACGCACGATTGGACCGTACATTAGCGGACCGGAAACAGCAAATCGACATTTGGCTCACCACATGGGAAAAATCCCTCAAAACCTTCCAGCCGATTGCGGCACTGCTTCCTGAAGATTGGCCGACACTGCCCGCCAACCTCCTCACCGACCCCGGTCACGTGCTCGACCATCTCCTCGCTCGCCACGATGCGGAGTCCGACGGGCGGTCGCCTCGTGGCGCCCATCCTACGCCTCCTCGCCTCGCAGACGCTGTCATCGCCTCGGAAATGCGAGAGAGTTTGGTCAACCCGACCAAGCCAGTGCAACCTTCGAGTTTCCTCATGAGTAACCTCCCCCCTGGATTCCGCCAGCACGTGCAAAAACTCAACCTTCCCAACGCCTCACAGGAGGCAGAAATGGACGATGAAGCGGAACAACAAGCGCTGGAAGACGGTGTGAGAACCCTCAGCGGTATTCCCTTGCCGGTGGCCGACGCAGCTGCCGGAGGTGGCCTTTTCCACGCTCGTCTGATTCGCCTTCACGCCGACGCACACGAAGATGCCGAGCCCGAAAAGCGAAAGCAGGATTCTCGACGCTTGTTTTCCAACATTCAACTCTTGGACATCGACCCCCTGGTCGTTCAAAGCACGAAGACCCGCCTTCTGCTCGAGGCCATCCGTCATGAACTGGTGAGTTTCGGTCCGGAAACACCGGGGAAAATTTCCCGCAAGGAGATGGAAGAACTCCTTGATGCTGGTATCCAGCAAGGTGATGCACTGCAAGGTCAATGGCCTTGGGAGCAGCGCCCGAACCTCGTGCTCACCAATCCACCATGGCTTCGCATCAAGGACCGCTTCCGTGGTATGGAAGATGGGAGCCAACTTCGAAAAGAGTTGGGCGAACAGCTCCGAAGCCTCATGGACGATGGTAAACCACGGTTTTCCACGATGCGCGGTAACGTCAACCTCTACCGATTGTTCATCGAGCGCAGTTTGCAAATCCTCAGCGACGGTGGCCGTCTTCGAATCGTTGCCCCCGACAGCCTCCTGCGCGAACAATCCTCGCATCCGCTGCGCGAACTGCTCGTGCAGGGCCACGCATGGACCCATGCATGGGCCATCGAGGAAGCGAATCTTCTCTTCCCCGGCATGACGCAAGGCGTCGTTGTGCTCGGTATCACCGCAAACGGTGAACCGTGTTCCCTCAACCTTCACGGCCCCATTACACGTGCGGATCTCCGACGAGAAGGAGACGGTCTCTCATCCCGTGTTCCTGTGTTTGAACTCAAGCACGAGAGGTGGACATCGTGGTCTCGCGACACTTGGGCTGTTCCACGCCTACCACGAGACCGAATTGAACGCAAATACACCCTTGAAGTGCTGGACAGGTTGGCGAGCCTCCCCCGATTGAGCGACGATGAGCACCCGTTAACCACCAACGAGCGACACGTCCGAGTGCGGGTTGGTGAAATTGACCAGACGGCCCACGCCAAGCACATTGAAACATGGATCAAAGGCAAGCGCAGTCGTCCGTTCATCCGCGGCGTTCACTTCTCAGAAAACGAACAAGGTCAGGTCTTCATTCGCCATCCAGCCTTCCGAACCGACATACCTTCCCGCGCAAGCGAACGGCAACTCGCAATGTGGGTCGGCGAAGATCATCCGACCTACGGACCACGGCTTGCTTGCCAAGCCATCGTGAACGCCCACCAAGACCGTCGCCTTCGCTGGGCTGTGATTCCAGAGGGCAGCGTGCTTGGCAACAGCGTCAACCACATCGAACTTCACGAAGACATTCAACATCGCTTGGTCAACGACCACAACACCATCGAGAACGGTTTGCAATGGCTTTGTGACCACCTGAACAACAACGACTTGGACGAGTGGGCGAGGGCTTGGGCGGCCAACAACAACGTCAACAACTACGAGTTGGAAATGCTCCCGGTGGAACTTCCGGATTTCTTTCCGCAATTCCGCACTCTCGTAGGGTGAATGGGAAATTTTGATTGTTCATTTACCGAATGTGCGTCATTCGGAACCGATAATTTATAGCAGATACCCGTGTGGTCAAAGCCGTTCGCTCTCTTGGAGGATATGAAAACGATGGGAATTCATCCAAAAATTGGCATCACCGGCTTGCCACGCAGCGGAAAATCAGCGGTGATGGAAAAGGTACTGGAAATGCTGCTTGACGAACGTCAGCGTGAAATTTCCATGCGCGGCAGCACCATCGAAAAACCGATTCTGGGTGGCATGCGAACGGAGCCGTTGTTGGAAAACGGAGAACGTCTGGGGTACAAGGTCATCGACATCGTCTCCGGTGAGGAAGGCGTCATCGCTCACAAGGCCATTGATTCCCGACTTCGCGTTTTGGGGTACGGCATCGACATTGAGGAATTGAATCGTGTCGCTCTTCCCGCCATCGACTACGCCCAGCACCATTGTGAGGTGTTGGTGGTGGATGAAATTGGAAAATTTTCCGTGGAATCCGAAGCCTTCGTTCAAGCGGTACGAAGCGCACTTGAGGTGGACATGCCCACCTTGTTGACCCTCCACAAGAAGAGTCGCCATCCGCTCCTACAGGACATTCGACGACGAGACGACGGGCGAATCCTTGAGGTGACGCCGGTAAACCGGGCCTTGCTCCCCTACAAGATTCACAAGTTGATGCGTGAAACATACTGATCGGCGAACGCCTCATCGGTTGATTGATGATGCATTGCTTCCTCGACACAACATGCACCCACCTGCTGTTGCGGTCACCCGCCTCTTCTACGGCACGGGCGTTGGGTTGTTGCTCGGAGTCGGTTTTGCCCTGCAAGCGGGCCGCCTCCCACAAACGCAACCCCCTGTGCTGCTTGCTTTCCTGGGCTTGGCATTGGCGTTGATGGCTACGGGATGGTCAATCTCGAACGGCGTGGGTCCCTTCGCTCGTCGCTTTTCTCACGAGACGGACGCGGAGATGGCCGCAAGGGTCCAAGAAGAAATTGAAGATGTTCAACACTCCGAATCGGTCAACGCCAAATGGGCGGCGCTGGAAGCGGACGTGCTTGCAAAAGACCTCAGCGAAGAGGAGTAAGAAACCGCGTTATCGGTGGGTTGATGAGCGTTCGGCTCTCCGTCATGAACAGAGGCGATACCATGAGCGAAGTCCCCGAAGGATTGTATTACACCAAAGAACATGAATGGATGCGTGTTGAAGGCGACACGGTGACGATTGGCATCACGGATCACGCGCAGGACATGCTGACGGACATCGTCTACATCGAACTGCCAGGTGAAGGCGATACCGTGGATGACATGGGCGAATTTGCGGTGGTGGAATCGGTGAAGTCCGCCTCCCCCATCTTTGCACCACTTGCTGGCACCATCACCGCGGTCAACATGGACCTTGAAGACGCTCCTGAATTGATGAACACCTC
>JAYPIL010000049.1:0-9252 GCA_038127845.1 Candidatus Poseidonia sp. | reverse complement strand
GGCCCCGTCGTAACCGACGCCGCCTCGGAAGGATACATCGGTGCGGAGGTTGGTTCCAACAACACGGCTGAATTGAGTGGATTCGCAGCTGCTTTGCGCTGGTTGTTGGTCGAAGGTGGCGATGCGCCCGCCGTCATTCGCGCAGACTCAACCTATGCGGGAAACCTCGCCAGCGGGGCATGGAAAGCCAAAGCAAACCGTGAATTGGTGGCCCATGTCCAATCCTTATGGCGAGAGGTTCAGGCTCTTCGACCGCTTGAATGGTCGCATGTCAAAGCTCACCGTGGACATCGGTGGAACGAGCGCGCCGACCATCTCGCTTCCCGTCACGCAGTCAACGAAGCTCCGACGCCACTCTCGTTTTGGAAACCCGGTCAACGTTGATCCTTGAGGCGATGATTGAGCCACGCCGTCATTTCCTCTCGAAGGTCGGGCCGCCGTAGCGCATGGTCAACCTGCGCTTGGAGCCATTTCATAGGAGATCCAGAGTCGTACCAGCGTGTATCGTGGAGCACCATTCCGTGCAGCAACCCTTCCTGCATCCATTGATGTTGAAGCGCAATGCTTTGCATGTCACCGTGTTCCTCGAACGGGAGATGATGCAGACGTTCTTTCGTGTCTGAAGGGAAAACATAGCGTCCACACATCGCCAAACGACTGGGTGCTTGTTCTGGTGTTGGCTTTTCGACCATGTCGGTGATGAGGTGGTTTTCCAACTTCACAATCCCGTAGTGATGGACATCGGCTTCATCCACTTCCATAAGGGCCACCGTGGGCGTTTTCGAGCGATGGTAGGCCTCGACCAGCTTCTTTGAAGCGTTGGTCGCCGCATAATCCGTCGTCGGTGAATGGGCATCCATCAACAGGTTATCGCCCAACATCACAAGAAACGGCCCGTTGATGCCATCCAAGGCCGCTTGAATCGCGTTGGCAACACCCTTGGGTTCCACCTGAATGTGGGTCAATACCTCCATGCCATCAGCAGCGTTGAACAATTGCTCGTCAAGATGGGAACGGAGGGCGTGCATGGGCCGGTGGTCTTCGAGCAGACCGTCAAACGATTTGCTGGGCGATACCACGACGTGAAACCGTTCAATGCCCGCTGCTTTCGCTTCGAGAACAAGATGCGTGAGCCAAGGCACATCGACCAGCGGGAGGGTTTCCTTCGGCAGGAAAGCACTCACCGGAAACATACGGGTGCCGAGCCCTGCTGCGACGAGTACGGCATCGCGAACCACGCCCATAGTCCGGCTACGGAGGACTATGCTTTCAAGCGTGGCCCTCCAGCCCACCTTCATGGAGGGAAAAGGCTCGGAAAGAGGCCTCCTCGTTGTTGGCATCGTGTTGGTGCTCCAAACCTTCACCGATGTAGCGCCTGCTGGACCCTGGGATTCGTCGTCCTTCACCCGGGGCGTGCTTGGATTGTTGGGCATGAGTTTGGTCTACTTGGCTTGGTTCAAACGGACGTTTGGCGTTTACGGGGTCGCCCCCACCGTCAACCGGTGGGCTCAACCTGCGTCGTCTTGGTTGCATGCCGTTGTGTTTGGTCTCGCTTGCTTGGTCACCGGCAGAATCCTTGGTCTTGGTTGGTTTGAAGGCTTCGTTCCCGAGCCAGCAGGCCTTTTGATGACACTCATTGGCATGCTCGCGGTCATGAACGGGTCCTATGTGTGGTTGGTCACCAGCGGCCCCCTTCTTGAGGAAGAGTGATCATTCGTCAAGCGAACGAAGCGCGTCGTCCAACTCCGGGAGTGTTTCAGGCGCCTCCATGGTCGACCGATGTACGCTTCCTGCTGGTCCAGCGGGCAGGTCGCCTTCGCCTGCGAGCCATGCTTGCCACACAGCGCATCGCTGTTCGTTTCGCACCTTCATCGGTTCCCAAAGCGGAGTGAGTTCAGCGTTGGCCTCGTAAAGTGCACGGATTTGGTTGGCGAAGTGCTCGGACGCAACCTCCTCCATGCGAAGCAGCAATTCTCGCAATCGCGTGCGAACCACCTCGTCGCCGTCCTGCCAAAGAGCGAAGAACAGTCCCCTGCGATCGGCGGGGTCAAACTCCACGTATTCACGCAGGTTCGGGACGAGATTGCGTCGCACGATGGGAAGAGGGTGGTCGACCAGTTGTCGCAAACGGTCCGCCCATTGTTCTTTGTCAAGGAATTTGACATCGCCCACCGTGGCACTGGCCGCGGCAAGCACGCCTTCGTCATCAGAAGCAAGCATGTCGTCGAGCAGAGGTAAAGCGTCCCACGTCAACCGACGGAACAAGCGCGTCAAGACATCGGCCATGGCTCGTTGAACAAGTTGTTCTTCGCGCTCGTGCAGACGGAGCGCTAAGCGGTGTCCAAAATCTCGGTCAGCTTCGATGGCTTTTGCCAAACACAGCGTCACCCGATTGGCCACCTCGGCTACGGGGTCCGCTGCTCTTCGCAAGAGGATATCTTTCAAACCGAGCGGTTCGATGAGTGGAGGCCGTTCAAGCAACAAGCGGACCCATTCCAAAAGCAGCAATCTGCGGTCAAGGTCACCGTCTTCGAGACGCTCAAGCAGCCATCGTGCCGCCTCAACCCCGCGCTCATGAGCGACGACGGCACTGGCCATGCGAGGCACCACGGCATGGGGATTCCAATCCATGTGTTGAGGACCAGCATCCGGCTGAGTGTGCCAGGTACCCGGCCGTTCAGCCAATGCAATGGATTCAACCAGGTGATAGCCCTGATGAATTGGCTGGCCGTGTGGAACGGTTGCAAGCCCGTTGACCAGAGCGATGCTCAACCACCAGCGATCGGTGTTGGGTGCATGAGGGTCAAAGGCTTGGGCGAGCCAGTCCGTAGCGATGTGAAACAACAAGCGATGAGCCACATCATCAAGTCGGCGTTGCAACCATTTCTGATGAACTTCATACGGGTCGTCGGTCAAATTCATTCGATGTGGAACGATGAGATCGACCACCGTGTTGAGGTGCCGGTCAAACATGCCACGATCGATGTTCAAAATACCCAGGCCCTCCTCAAACAGTCGGTGTGGAGAGGTGGGTTGAATCGCTGGGAAATCGGGGTCACTCATCGGTGGCTCTGGCAACGGCCAAGCTTCAGTGCCCCGTTCAAGGGCTTCAACCAGGCCCGTTGCAACGCGCTCAAAAACTTCGTCTGAAATCTTGGTTCGGCTCTTGCTCACGCTCTCGGCCTCCGTACGCTTCATCGCCTGAACGTTTCACTCAGATATCAAGCTCAATGTTGAGGTTCTGAATGAGTTCCTTGTAGCGATTACGAATGGTGACTTCGGTGACGCCAGCAACTTCCGCTACCTCGCGCTGCGTGCGGCGCTTTCCACACAAGACCGATGCGATGTAGATGATGGAGGCTGCAATGCCCGTAGGTCCGCGACCGCTGGTCAATTCCTTTTCTTGTGCGGCCTTGATGAGCTCGTACGCCTTGGCTTCCACGTCTGCATCCAATCCCAATCCTGAACAGAATCGAGAAATGTAATCTTCGGGCCCGGTTGGCATGATTTTCATCTTTAATTCACGGACCATGAATCGGTAGGTGCGGCCGATTTCCTTGCGGCCGGTTCGGGAGGCTTGGCCGATTTCGTCAAGCGTTCGTGGAACGCCACACTGGCGGCAAGCAGCATACAACGATGCTGCAGCGACGCCCTCGATGGAGCGACCGCGGATCAATCGCTTGTCAACCGCTTTTTTGTAGTTCACAGCGGCGGCTTCACGAACAGATTTCGGCAACTCGAGGCGGCTGGCCATTCGGTCAAGTTCAGCCAAAGCCATGGCGAGGTTGCGCTCCGTTGCGTTGCTCACGCGGCTTCGCTTCTGCCATTTACGCATCCTGTAAAACTGAGATCTGTATCGTGAATTGATGGTTTTTCCAGAATAATCTTTGTTCTGCCAGTCGATATCGGTGGACAGTCCCTTGTCGTGAAGCATCACGGTCATTGGAGCACCGGTTCGGGCCCTTTGGTCGCCCTGTTCTGGAGAAAAGACACGCCATTCAGCACCCTGATCGATGACGTTGTCTTCCAACACCAATCCACAATCATCGCAAACCACTTCGCCGCGCGTTTCGTCTCGAGAGAGCGATCTGCTTCCGCAGTCGCTGCATTTCACAATATCTTCTACTTGTTGTTCGTCCATATGTCCCACTCCAGTCACCAAGATTTTGGCGAACCTATTTAATCCCTTTCGGCATCTTTATTTATATCTAATGGTGAAATTTGTATGATTTATTTTCTGATTTTATATTTGGTGCAGAAGATCGTTTTGCTTAATTCAACTTGGGAATGTTTTTGCGAATTTCCCGTCAGTCCACCGCATGGGGAGCCGCCGAGGTTGGGTGCTGTTGGTCGTGGGCCTGATGGTCCTGCTCAACCTCCCGTTTTCAACCGTGGCACAGACCGAAGATGACGAACCGCTTGGTCAACTCACCCGAATCATGATGTTGCCCCCCGAGGCAGAAGTCACGGGCATGCACGTCGCCACAAACGGTCATTTCTTTGTCAACGCCATGCACCCCGACGAAAACGGATACAAGGCCACGGTTGGTGTCATCACCGGCGTCGATTGGAACGACCTGCCCGCCACCGTGCCCGAACTTGATTCAACCAGCCAACCCAGCGATGTTTGGCACGGCATCCGAACATCGTACGGGAACTATCAGGTCCTCGTCCAAAGCGGTGACGAGTTGACCGACGGGCATGTTGCTGGTGGGATTTATGCGGCCGATGATGGCAGCCAAATCTTCACCAGTGAGAAACCGGACTACAACGCCTTTGTTCCAACGGACGCTTCCGGCCATCACGGTTACCTCTACACCGCATGGGAGGACCGCCCCGCTGGTTTGAGCCAGTTGGAACTTGAATGGAACACGGAAACGGCGACATGGGGAATCATCAGCAGTCAGATGTTGAATTTGAGCAGCGTCAACGGCGGATGGGTGTTGTGTTTTGGAAGCATGAGCCCGTGGGGAACGCCGCTTCTTTCCGAGGAGTTGTATTTTGACAACACGGAGGATTGGAACAACGAACAATTCCGATACCACGCAGACCAGACCAAACTTGCAGACTACCTTGGCACCTATCCCAATCCCTACGACTACGGTTACATCATTGAAATTGAGAATGCTGCGTCAACCGAACCCGTGTTCAACCGACACCTTGCCATGGGGCGTTTTTCACACGAAAATGCGATGGTGATGCCCGATGAAAAAACGGTTTACCTCACCGATGACGGTTACGACACGGTGTTGTTCAAATTTGTCGCAGACGAAGGTGGTGACCTGAGTGAAGGCACCTTGTTTGCCGCCCACGTCGACCAGGATGAAGGATGGGATTCAGCCATCACGGGATTTGATGTTGAATGGATTGAAATGGCCTCGTCTTCCAGCACCGAAATCCAAGGTTGGATCGATGAATACGACGGCATCACACCGGCCGACCATGTCAGCGGTGAGACATCGTACATTTCGGATGAGGACATCAACAATTGGGCTGAACACCGCTTGAATGAAGACCTGAACAAGGATGGAATCGTAGGTTATGCCAGCGATCATCGGGTGGCATTCCTTGAATCTCGAAAGGCCGCAGCTGCCCTCGGGGCCAGCGATGAATGGAACAAAATGGAAGGTGTGGCGTTCAATCCAAATGCGCCTGAGAATCTGTATTTGGCCATGTCATCCATCGAGAACGCCATGAGCGACGGACAGGGTGACATCGATATCTCGATGAATTCTTGCGGCATTGTCTACCGAATGACGATGGCGTCGGCATGGTCCGTCAACCGAATCGTTCCCGCATTTTCTGGCGGGCCGTACACCGCATCTGCACAATACGAATGCAGCGTGAACAATCTCGCAGGGCCCGACAACCTGCTGGTGCTCGATGACGGGCGAGTGCTCGTGGGCGAGGACACGCGCCGGCACGAATACAACATGGTCTGGTTGTGGGAGGAACCTGCCTCGCCCGAACCGAAAAACGAAGTCGTCAGCGTGAATCATGTGCGTCCCGTTGTCACACCGGAGGACTCCAATTCGCCGTGGAGCTACGAGTATCAGGCACAGGTCAACGATCTGAACGAGGGTGAAACGTATACCGGCATCATCGTGGTCAAGAACATGAGCGATGGGGAATGGAAAGGCCTGTGGTGGTGGAACAACATTGTCGAAGAAGGGCAAGTCCACGACCTCGCCTTTTCACTTGAGCCAGGGTGCTATCTGCTCAACACGTCCCTCTACGAACGGGACGACCTCAACGCCGATGCGAAAAACGCCACCGTGTTGTCGGCGGTAGAATCCGAAATCATCACCGGCTCGGGGACCTGTGTTGATGGCGTGTACGCCGAACAGGATTCATCCACCAACGCATCCGATGAGCATGACAATCAGACAAGAGGAGATTCCAGCAGCGACACCCCCGGCTTCGGTCTTGTCTTGTGCGTTGCAGCAGCATGCTTGGCGGCCATCATCGCGCGAAGGAACAACCCGTAGATCGACGAAGACGGCCCCATTTTGTTCAAGCAAGACGCAAAAAGGAAAGGGTCAAGAAACACGCCAAAAACCCGAAAACATGACCAGCGAGCATCATGAAGAAATCCGTGCGCGAATTGGTGGCTTGTTGAGCGATGAAGATGACTGGGTTGCGGCCATGGCCACCGTGGTCTGCGAACTGCATCACGCCTTCAACCACTTCCATTGGACCGGGTTCTACAGGACGGTTCGCCCAGAGCACCTGAAAATTGGGCCCTATCAGGGCGGCCATGGATGTCTCGACATTCCCTTCGAAAACGGAATTTGTGGAGCCGCTGCGCGCACCAAGCAAACACAGGATGTCCCCGACGTCCACGTTCGTCCCGAGCACATTGCCTGCAGCAGCAGCACGAACAGCGAAGTCGTGGTTCCGGTCATCGCGCCGAACGGTGAAGTCATTGCCGTGTTGGATGTGGATTCGGATGTTCCAGCAGCCTTTTCCCAAGACGATGTTGATCTCCTTGAGACCATATGCGCCGATTTGGGGGAGAGATTTGGTCCTTCAGCCGTGCTCAACCTCAACGCATGATGAATGCAAGGATGCCTCAAAGCAGAGGGTACCCATTGATGGTCGTTGGCTGAGCAGAAACCCCCCCTGAATCTATCATTTCGGCACCGAAGACGAGCGCCACTCTATGTAGGAGAACGCCAATCCTTCCCTAAGGGGGTGAAAAAACATGGATTGGAAAAAAATAGGTTTTGGGGCAAGTCTTGTCTCAATTTTGGGCAGTATCGCAATTTACTTTACAACCGACGAGAACTTAGGAATTTTTGTCGGCCTTTGGGCCTCGGCATTGCTTCTCTTGAGCGATCGTATGGCTGAAATGCAAGCTGCAGAATGAGCGGTTTGAGCCTCTCAGAACACGGTACGCATAGACCGTTGGTGTCGACAGACTATTCAAGATTGAATTGCCAGTTGACCCCGAATTTGTCCTCAACTCATCCAAACAGGGTGGAGAAGCCGTAATTTCCAGCGGGCATGTGGACCTTCCCCCCATCGGATAAGGACGCTGCGAAGTTCTGCAGCGTTTCTTCGCTCTCGACATCGATGAAAAATGAGATACCTGGGTTAATCTTCCACTCGTGGGTGATGAAACTGTCACTGATCATGAGGTCCAGTCCTTGAATCGAAAAGACGGCGACCATGACAAGGTCGCTGTGAGGCTCTGCATGATGCGTGCGTGATTTCAAGATGAAACTCGGAAAGACGGATTCGTAGAACTCGAGTGCTTCGCTGGCTCGCTTCTCAATGGTGATGAAGGGGCGCATGGACAAACCATATCCACCCATCAAAAGAGGATTCTTCGCGTCATCTCAACGGATAGATTGGGAGGCGTGGATGTTCTCCGCCTTGTGGCTTGGGCTTGGACAACGTGGCGTCGGAGCGACGGGAGGGAAAACCTTCTTCCAACGGTGGACCAACCACCCCATGGGGAACAGAATGAACGCCGAGGACGCTTCGATTTTGAATGGGCTTGTTCTCCTTGCCATCATCATCGTCGTATTGGTGCTGCTCGCACGGAAATTCTTCAACTCCAAACGGTGGAAAGATAGCGAACAAGGGAAATTGAAGAAGGCGCCTGTCGTCGTTGAGGTCATTTTTCTACCTGTCTTCATTATTGCCGTGTTCATCTCCATTGGTTGGGGGCCCGAGGGCATTGCCCTTGCCCTCTTCATCGCGCTCTCCTTCCGGATTGTGCTGGTCATGATCTACGACAAATTCAACCCAGATTGGGAAACAGACGGGACCGAAGTCGGTGTTCCTCTCCTCGAAGAGGCGGTGGATTTCTTGGACCGGTATGACCCCGAGAAACTCCTCAATCGGATGATAGCGAATACGGAGAAGCGATGGGAAAAGTTGGGAAGGAGTGTGACCATCCAGCCCAGCGACGCTGCCGACCTGCAAGCCATCGTTGAGTTGTACGGGCATGCTTCGGCTCTTCAACGTGAAAAAGAGATGGTGACATGGCCCGAAATTCCACCATCGCTCATCAAACAGGAGATTGCCGAGCAGCGCCAATGGAAGATGATCATCGACAATCAAATCGCTTGCATCTGGGTCATTGCGTTTGACGACCCCCTCATCTGGGGCGAGAAAAATAAAGATCCAGCCGTCTACATTCACCGCATCGCCAATGCACCTGATTTTCGAGGTCAAGGCTTGGTTGAATTTGTCGTCAAAGCCGTCGATGACATGGCCTGCAAGATGCGTTTGGATTTCATGCGATTGGACACGGTCGGACAAAATCCCGGCCTTATCAAACACTACACTGGACACGGTTTCCAATACCTCGGCGCATACACCTTGCCCTCAACCGAAGGGTTGCCTGGCCACTACAACGACGGTCCTGTGCTGCTGTTTGAGCGGGAAGTCAATTGGCGACGTTTCGTTGATATGACAAGAGAAGAGTTGTTGGAATTGACCAATAAAGAACTCAAAGCCATGCTAAAGGAACGGGGATTGTCTTCCTCGGGGAAAAAATCAGTCCTCGTTGACCGCTTGTTGGAGGCTTCAGAACACCGCAACGGGAATTGACACCACAAAACCGGTGCCCCGAACCGGTTATGAACGGATGACGCCTGAACAGACTTGAGGGGGGCACATGGGCGACGAGCGACCGGCAGAACACATTGCTTTGACCCCCGGAAAGCGGGTCCTCTTCTTGACCAAGGATTTGGACCTCATCAAGCAACAACTCTACGATGGCCTCAACCTCCGAATGGA
>JAYPIL010000048.1:0-15846 GCA_038127845.1 Candidatus Poseidonia sp. | reverse complement strand
TGGCAAAGCGAAACCACCCACGTCGTGGATCAATGGCGTTCAGCCCGCGCAAGCGTGCGAACCGCCCGTTTGGACACGTCAAGTCGTGGCCCACAACCGATGCGAGCGAAGTCCGAGTGCAGGGCTTTGCCGGCTGGAAGGCCGGTATGACCCACATTTTGGCTCGCGATATGAACCCCCGAAGCACCTCTGCAGGCCAGGAAATTCGAGTTCCTGTGACCGTTGTGGAGTGCCCCCGAATGCGAATTCTTGGTGTCCGTGGTTACGAAATGACACCCTACGGCAAGCAAGCCCGTGGTGAAGTTTGGGCTGATGCAGGGGCCATCGCAGATGCTTTCCCAGAGTTGTTCAAGCGGGTGCCAGAACGAAAGGAGCACGATGCCTCCAAGCACTTGACCAACCTCCAACAAGCGGATTTGTGCGAGGTCCGTCTCATCGTTGCCACGCAACCCCACACCCTCTCAAGCGTTCCGGGCAAAGTACCCGACGTCATGGAAATGGGACTGGCCGGCGGCAGTTGTCTCGAGCAACTTGAGTGGGCCAACGAAAAACTCGGCGAGGAGTATTCCTTTGCCGACGCTTTCGAAGAAGGCGCCATGACCGATATCGTGGCCATCACCAAGGGCTACGGCTGGCAAGGTGTCATCAAGCGATTTGGTGGTAAACTTCAATCTCACAAGAACTCAAAGAAGCGTCGACAGCACGGAAACATGGGTGCGTTCGGTGACGGATACGTGCGAAAGACCATCCGTCAGGGTGGTCAAACCGGATACCACCAGCGCACCGAATACAACAAGCGTATTTTGCGTGTTGCCAACCCCGAAGATCATTCCATCACGCCCGCCGGTGGATTCCTCCATTACGGCGAAGTGAAATCCGACTACATCCTCGTGAAGGGGAGTGTTCCTGGTCCGGCCAAGCGGTTGATTCGCTTCCGAGACGCCACTCGAGCACCGAACACGCTCCACGAGTATGAAATCACGTACGTGAGTACGGCATCGAAGCAGGGGGCCTGAAGATGAAGGTCGCAACCAAGGACATTGTCAACACCGTCACCCAAACCGAGATGGATGCAGGCAAGTTGTCTGCTCGTTTCGATGTTGAAGTCACGGATGGCTCCAAGGTCGAGCTCCCCTCTGCGTTTGATTCCGAAGTTCGTGAAGATCTCGTCAAGTTGGCCGTCGCTTCAAGCCGAGCCAACCGACGTCAAGCCTACGGTTCTCGGGCACACATCGGAAAGCGCCGACCGATGGCGGGTATGAAGCACTCCGTCGAATGGTGGGGCAAGGGCCGAGGTGTATCCCGTATCATGCGCCGTACCGGGCAACGCCGCGGCGCCCAAAACCCACACACCCTCGGCGGGCGCCGTGCTCACGGACCCAAGGTCGAGAAGGATTGGTCTCGCAAACTCAACGCAAAGCAACGCACTGCAGCACGCAACGCAGCCCTCGCCGCAACCGTCTCCCTTGAGACTGTTTCAGCCCGAGGTCACCGCTTTGACGACAGTGTGGAGCACCTCCCCATCGTGTTGGGTAACTACACCGAAATCGTCGATGGCAAATCCACCGATTACGACATCGAGACCTTCAACCACGGGTCAGCGACCCGCAAGGCTGCAGCCATTTTCGCCGGTCTCGGACTCGGTCCTGACATGGACCGTGCCCGCTCTGGCCGCAAGATTCGCGCTGGAAAAGCAACGATGCGTGGTCGAGTTCACAAGACACCGAAATCAATTTTGCTCGTTGTCAAGGAAAAAACAGGCCTTGCTCAGGCAGCACGCAACCTTCCCGGTGTGGATGTCGTTGCAGCCAAGGACCTGTGCGCCGAAGACCTTGCTCCCGGTGGCGACGTGGGTCGCTTGACGGTGTTTACGAAAGCGGCATTGGAGGCCATGAACTGAGGTGAGATCATGAACGCATACGACATCATCATTCAACCCTGGCTGACCGAGAAATCCATGGAGGCTCGCACCAGCGAGCAACGACTGGAGTTCATCGTTCGCCGCTCCGCTACCAAGGCTCAGATCGCACGAGCCGTCGAGACCATCTTCGACGTTGAGGTCGCCAAGGTGAACGTCCGCAACTCCAAACACGGCAAGCACGCTTCGGTCAAACTTGCTGAAGGCTACGATGCAGAAGACGCTGCCATGCGTCTGGGAGCATTCTGAGGTGATTTATCATGGGTAAGAGAATTCGTGCACAACGCAAAGGTTCCTCTCCACGCTACCGCGTGGCGAGCCACCGATTCCCCGGTAAGAACAGGATGCCCCGCGACAAAGATGTGGTTTGTGAGGTCACCGAGTTGGTTCACAGCCCGGTCCACTCCGCCCCACTCGCTCGCATCAAGACGCCCGACGGTGACACCACCCTGGTGGCTGCCACCGAAGGCATTGCCGTTGGCAGCAAGGTTGCCATTGGTGACAACGTTGCCCTCCGCCCCGGAAACATCACCGAAATCGGTAACATTCCAGAAGGAACGGCCGTCAACAACCTCGAACTCCGTCCTGGAGACGGTGGCAAAGTGGCCCGCTCCGCAGGTAACTCCTGCATGATCGAGTCCCGCATCGGCTCCATGGTTCGTGTTCGCATGCCGTCCGGTTCCCTCAAAGAACTTCCAGCCAACTGTCGAGCAACCATTGGTGTGCTTGCCGGCCACGGCCGAGACGAGATGCCGCTGCGAACCGCCGGTGCAGCCTACTACAAGGCCAAGGCCCGTGGTAAGTTGTACCCACATGTTTCCGGCGTGGCCATGAACCCTGTTGACCACCCACACGGCGGTGGTAACCACCAGGCTGTTCACGGTCCAAACTCCGTCGCCCGAGGTACCCCACCCGGTGCGAAGGTCGGTTTGATTGCACCACGACGAACCGGTCGTGGACGAGGTAAGAAAGTCTGAGGTGATGATGCATGGCACGTAAGAAGAAGTCGTTTATGACCCCCAAAGCCAGTCGTCGTAAGGCACGCAAGCGCCTCTCGACCACCTCTGCCCGTGTGAAGAAGGAATTCACCTACCGTGGATACAGCATGGAGGAGCTCAACAACATGCCCCTCTGGCCCGAGAACGATGACGAGGAGTACATCGTTGGTCTCCTTCCCTCACGGGTTCGCCGAAGCATGGGCCGAGGTTTGTCCGTGGAAAACGAGCATTTCCTTGCCCGTGTCGAGCGCTCTGGGAGCAACACCATCCGCACCCACCGCCGAGACATGCCGATTCTACCGCAATTCGTCGGCCGTCGTATCGCTATCCACAACGGTCAACATTTCGTTGAGATTGACATCAAGCCCGAAATGATTGGCCATTATCTCGGCGAGTTCGCTGTAACTCGACGAGGCGTGACCCACAGCGGTCCCGGTGTCGGTGCAACCCGTTCGTCAAAGCACGTTCCATTGAAGTGAGGTGAAAAAGATGTCAAAGCGAAACCAAATGGATCGACGCAGTCGTCGTCGCCAACTCCCACAACGCGGATACACGCAGATGCTTCAAGGCAACCGTCTGGCAACCGCACGTGCAACCAATGTTGACATGCACGCCAAGCACTGTTTTGAGGTGTGCCGTGCTGTCAAAAACAAGACCGCAGGCGAAGCCGTTGCGTTCCTCAACGATGTCCTGAAGATCGACTCCGACCGAGCCGACATTCGTCGAAAGGCTTCAGCCGTCCCCTACCGACTCGGTAGTGGCAACAAGCGCAAGCGACGCTCAGGTCCATCGATGGTTGGTCACCGCAAGGGCGGTATCGGCCCCGGTCGATACCCCGTCAAAGCCTCCCGCGCCATCATTAAACTGATCGAGAGTGCGATGGAAAACGCTCGTTTCCAGTACGAAGACATCGATGCAGAAGAAATGGTCATCTCCCACATTGCAGCCCACCGTGGCCCGATCCGCCGAGGATGGATTCCACGTGCTCGTGGCCGCGCTACACCAAGCAACCACTACCGTGTGAACTTGGAGGTCTTCTTGGAAGACATGAACGCCATGGGCGATGATTTGGAGGACGACTTCTGAGGTGAACATCATGGGTAAGCAAAGCATTCTACGAACCATCGTCAACCGAAACGTCGAGCGTTTGCTCGTTCGCGAGTTCTTGATGAACAACACAAAGAAATCTGGGTTCGGCGGTCTTGACATTCGCCGTGTCCCGGAAGGAACAGAAGTCACCGTTCACGCCGAACGCCCTGGTATGGTCATTGGCCGAAAGGGCAAGATCATCAACGATTTGCAAAGCCGCCTGAAGCAGGAATTCGACCTTCCCAACCCCAAACTCAAGGTTGAGGAAGTCAAGAATCCAACCTTGAACGCTCAGGTCATGGCAGAGAAAATCGCTGCCTCCCTTGAGCGCGGTTGGTATCACCGACGCTCCTGTCACAGCGGCGCTCAGAACATCATGGATGCAGGCGCTCGTGGTGTCATCATCACCGTGGCTGGTAAGTTGACCGGTTCCCGAAACCGAACCGAGAAGTACATCCGTGGCCACGTCAAGTACTGCGGCGAAACTGCTCTCCAACACATGGACAAAGGCTACTCGGTGGCTGTCAAGAAGTTGGGGACCATTGGTGTGACCGTCGAAATCATGCGACCGGGCACGAAACTACCGCACGAAATCAGCATCTTCTCCGATGAGGAGTTGAAAATCCAAGCTGCGCAAGCCGAGGCAGAAGGAGATGATGCACAATGAGTTATGTTTCCAACCGTGAAATTGCCTCGATGAGTGCAGAAGCCCGCGAAGCACGTCTTCTCGAACTTCAAGAGGAGTTGTTGCAACTCCGTGCAG
This sequence comes from Candidatus Poseidonia sp., assembly GCA_038127845.1. GTDB lineage: Archaea > Thermoplasmatota > Poseidoniia > Poseidoniales > Poseidoniaceae > Poseidonia. The sequence goes on along the minus strand of JAYPIL010000048.1, from coordinate 11,078 downwards.
AGAAGGCCTTGGGTGGTACCCCTTCCAACATGGGTGCCTACAAGGCCACTCGCCGAAGCATTGCGCGTCTGAAGACGCACATGAACAACCAACAGTGAGATTGTACGAGGTGATGAAGAACAATGGCTGCGATTTGCAACGTTTGCGGACTTCCCGACGAATTGTGCATCTGTCAAGAAATCGCCAAAGAGCAACAAAAAGCCATCATCTCAACCGAACGACGACGCTATGGAAAATTCGTAACAAAAGTGGAGGGCATTGACGACGCAGCAATTGACATCAATCAACTTGCAAAGACCCTGAAGAACAAATGTGCAGCAGGTGGAACGGTTAAGGGACGATTGATTGAACTTCAAGGAGATCACAAAAAGAAAGCTGCTCAAGTGCTACGAGACAATGGATTCAATGTGGAGGTGCGATGATATGGACGTGTACAATCAATCCTGGATCGGGCGGTCAATGGCTGTCGTTTCCTCCACCGATTCCTCCCTCGTCGGACGACGGGGCATGGTGGTCGATGAATCCCGAAATACGCTCTCGGTGCTCGAGGGCGACCGCACGCTTGTCTTGAACAAGGCAAGCATCACATTCACCGTTGGTGACAGCGATGTCACCATCAATGGGGCCATGGTGGGTCAGCGCCCCGAAGACAGGATCCACCGAACCTACAGGAAGGCGTGATACGATGCGAGACATTGGAATTGATGTGAAGAACCCCACCGGTGAGTGGGACGGTGACGCAAACTGTCCGTTCTACGGAAGCTTGCGCCTACGAGGACAAGTTCTCGAAGGAACCGTCTCCAGTGTTGGCATGCAGAAGACCATCACCATCGAGCGAAACAACGTTCGATACATGAAGAAGTACGAGCGATTTGAGAAGCGCACCAGCGCCGTTTCCGCCCACCTGCCATCGTGCATTGGTGAGGTCAACATCGGTGACACGGTCAAAATCATGGAGTGCCGACCGCTTTCCAAGACCGTTTCATTCTGCGTCATTGAAAACTCAGGAGGTGTTGCTTGATGAAGGGCATCGCTGGAAAGCAAACCCGTGGTCTGCCCACGGCTGCGCGCCTGCACGTTGCTGACAACACCGGAGCCAAGGTCGTTCAAATTCTCAACGTGCTGAAGCTCGGTGGTACCATGCGTCGTTACCCTGCCGCAGGCGTTGGTGACATGGCCAAGGTCTCGGTCAAGAAAGGAACGCCCGATACCCGACGTCAGATGTACAACGCCGTGATCATTCGACAGCGCCGACCGTTCCGTCGTGTTGACGGTACGTGGGTGCAATTTGAGGATAACGCTTGTGTCATCGTCAACGAGCGAGGTGACGTGACCGGTTCCGACATCAAGGGGCCCGTAGCCCGTGAAGCCGCAGAACGCTGGCCTCGTATCGCAGCCAATGCGAAGCAAATTGTGTGAGGGAGAACCATGGTCAAGAGCATGAAACCAGGAAAACAACGCAAGGCGCACTTCAATGCGCCCATTCACGAGAAGCGCAAGCGCGTCGCAGCTCGTCTCCAACTCAGCAAGCCCGACGCTCGGTTCGCAGGTGTTCGTACCGTGACCGTTCGCGTCGGCGACATCGTTCAAGTCACCCGTGGTGACCAAGCACACGGCGGTAAGCGACACGGCGGCAAGCGAGGCAACGAACCGTTGACCGGCGCTGTGCTCCGCATCGACGCTGAGAAGGGTCGACTGTACATTGAAGGTGTCAAGGCCAGCAAGGCCGACAACAAGGAAGAGGCGGTTCCAGTGCACGCCTCGAACGTGGTGGTGACTCAACTCGACGAGTCCGACCGCCTTCGTATCAAGAAATTGACTGGAGACAGGAGTTGAACAACATGAGTAGCAATCACTTGAAGCGCTTGGCCATGCCCAGAAGCTGGCCCTTGCCTCGTAAGACCACGGTTTGGGTCACTCGCCCGACCCCAGGCGCCCATTCCCTTGAGCACTGCATGCCGATCACCCTCGTGCTCCGTGATGTTCTCGGTATGGCGAAAACCGCCCGTGAAGTCCGTTACATCCTGCATAACGAACTCGCTCAAATCGACGGCCGTGTCGTCAAAGACACTCGCCGTGGTGTTGGTTTGATGGATGTCCTGACCGTTGGTGAAGAGAACTTCCGATGTGTCCTCGACCACAACGGGCGTCTCCGCTACCGACCGATTTCCGCCAAGGAAGCGGCCTGGAAGGTCTGCCGAATTGAAGGCAAGACCACCATCAAGGGCGGCCAAACACAACTCAACCTCCACGACGGTCGCAACATCATCGTCGATGACCCTCAAGCGTACAGCACCGGCGACTCGCTTAAGCTGAATCTGCCAGACCAGAAGATTTTGGAACACATCCGCTTCGGTGAGGGCACTCGCTGCTACCTCATCGGCGGCGGTCACGTGGGCTCCACAGCCGATGTCAAGGAGTACATCGTGAAGCGCTCAAGCATGCCTAACGAAGTCCAATTTGATGGATTTGGTACCGTCGCTCGCAACGTGTTCGCCATCGGCGACGCATCCATGCCGTTGACGGAGGTGAACCAATGAGCGCAACCGTGAACCCCATGAATGAACTCCGCGTGACCAAAGTTTGCGTGAACATCGGTGTGGGCGAAGGCGGTGACCGTCTCCTCAACGCCGAAAATGTGTTGGAAATGGTGACCGGCGTCAAGCCCCAGCGAACCCTTGGACGAATTCAGAATCGCGACCTCAAGGTTCGGATCGGTGCCCCCATCGGATGCAAAGCCACCATGCGCAACCAAGATGACATCAAGACCTTCCTCACCAATGCGTTTGAATGCCGTGAAAACATCATTCCCGCTTGGAATTTTGACCGTGAAGGTAACCTCTCCTTTGGTGTTCGTGATTACACGGATTTCCCCGGACAAAAGTACGATCCTGATATCGGTATCTTCGGTATGGACATCACTGTGGTTTTGGAACGCCCCGGCCACCGCGTGAGCCGCCGACGCCGAGCCAAGAGCAAGGTGGGCATGAAACACCGTGTCTCAGCCGACGAGGCTCGAGCATGGTTTGTTGACAAGTTCAACATCAACATTCTGGAGGAGTAAAGATGGCACGAGATCACGGAGAACGAATTGGACGAACCATTGGATGCCGACGCTGCGGTCGCAAGCGAGGCATGATTCGACGACACGGATTGCGCCTGTGCCGACAGTGCTTCCGAGATGTAGGGCCTGAAATTGGTTTCAAGAAGATGAATTGAGGAGGGAAAAAGTATGCAATTTGATCCATTGAACGACGCTCTTGTCAAAATCTTCAACGCCGAGCAGGCTGGAAAGTTCAACGTTGAGTTGACGCCAGCATCCAAGTTGCTCGGTAACGTGCTGAACATCATGCAGGCCTCTGGCTACGTAGGTGAAATCGAGCGGGTCGAAAACGGCCGTGGCGATGCCTTCGTGGTTGAGCTACGTGGAACAATCAACCGCTGTGGAACGGTCAAACCCCGTCACAGCGTTCGTCGCCAAGAATACGAGAAGTGGGAGACCCGCTACTTGCCAGCCCGTGATTTCGGGTTGCTGATCTTGACGACCAACTCCGGCGTGATGCATCACTACGATGCAAAGGACGCCCGAATTGGCGGCAAATTGCTGGCCTATGTGTATTGAGGTGAACAACATGGCAAAACTCGACAGAATCGAACACATCGTAACCATCCCTGAGGGTGTCTCCGCCACCATCAGCGAAGATGGCGTCGTGACCGTTACGGGCCCAAAGGGCTCTTTGACGCGAACCTTCACCAGCGGCTTCATCGACCTCTTCCAAGACGGCTCTGGCATCGTGGTCCGCGTGGATTTGCCACGTCGCAAACAACGGGCCATGGCGGGAACATGGAACGCACATCTCAACAACATGGTCAAGGGCGTGACCGAGGGCTTCACCTACAATCTGAAGGCCTTCTACTCTCACTTCCCCATGACGTTGGCCGTGAACGGCAACACCTTCACCGTGAACAACTACTTCGGCGAACGCGTTCCCCGGACCGCTGAAATCTTGCAGAACGTTGACGTGAAAGTTTCCAACAAGGTGGAAATCACCGTTTCAGGCATCGACAAGGAATCCGTCGGTCAAACGGCCGCCAACATCGAGCGCTGCACGACCGTGAAGAAGCGAGACCGCCGTGTCTTCCAGGATGGTATTTACCTGCTCAGCAAGGAGTGATGAAGATGGCAGAAGATTACGAATCAATGACTGTTGCGCAACTCAAGGAGTTGCTGAAAGAACAAGGCTTGCCCGTTTCCGGGAAGAAATCCGATTTGATCGCACGCCTGCAGGAAGCTGCAGGTGTTGATGAAGAGATCGAAGATGTCATCGACGAAGCCCCAGCCCAAGAGGCGGACGTGGAGGATGACGACACGTGGGACGACGACGACTGGGACGATGAGGAAGACGATGTTTACATGGTCAAACAAAAGCCTGTCCTCGACGAGGAAATGAAAGCCGCTCTGGCTCTACGGACTGCTCAAAAGAAGAAGACGCCCTCGTTCCGCCGAACCGAATGGTTCCGCTACAAGCGTCTCTCCCGCTCGGGCTGGCGCGCTCCTCACGGCATGGACAACAAGCAACGTCGCAACTACAAATACCGAGGCTCCCTTGTGCGCATCGGCCACGGAAAGGTGGCCGCTGCTCGCTTCCTCCACCCATCCGGTTTCAAGGAAATCATGGTCCACAACGTGGGCGACCTTGAGGCCATGGACCCCGAAACAGAGGCTGCCCGTGTTGGCGGCACCGTTGGGGGGCGCAAGCGAGAGACCATTTACGCACGAGCCGATGAACTCGGCATTCGTGTGTTGAACCGACGGAGGGATGTCTGATGCAAATCACCAACCAAAAGCGAATCGCTGCCCGGCTTCTCAAGTGCGGTGAAAACAGAGTCTGGATCAACCCACTCTACGTCGACCAAGTGGCCTCGGCCGTTCAAACCGACGACATTCGTGAGTTCATTGACGAAGGCTGGATCAAAGCAAAACCGGTCAAGGGAACCTCTCGGGTCCGTGCACGTGCCCGCCTCGCTCAAAAGCGAAAGGGACGTCGCAAAGGCCAGGGAACCCGTGCGGGTACCGCCAACGCTCGAAACCCACGCAAGAGCCGCTGGATGCGAACCATTCGCAGCCAACGCCGCGTGCTGAAGGAACTACGGGAGGCCGAAACCATTGAGCCATCCCAGTACCGACGCTACTACCTCAAGGCAAAGGGCGGTTCCTACCGTTCCATCGCCCACATGCGCTCTCAGATGGCGCTTGAGGGTGTTGAATTCAAAGGAGGCGATGAGTGATGGCAGGTAACAACCGACGTTCTATTTTCCGACGGCGCAAGGCCGGTTTGACCGATTATCGACGCCGCTTGAAGTTGCTGCGAGGCCGAAAACCTCGTGCAGTTGTCCGCGTCTCCAACACACGAACCACCTGCCAACTCGTTTCTTGGGCTGCCGATGGCGACCTCGTTGCCGTTAACACAACCGGTTCCGATTTGGTCAAGAAATACGGATGGCCAGAAGGTCGTTCGTTGAAATCGGTCCCAGCATCCTACCTCGTTGGTTATGCCATGGGGAAGGCCGCCGTCGCCTCAGGTGCTGACGAAGCCGTACTCGATATTGGCCTTGCAGCCAACTCCCGTGGCGGTCGTGTTTACGCCGCCCTCAAGGGCATGAGTGATGCAGGTCTTGACATTCCACACAACGACGATGTGTATCCTGATGAGGACCGCCTCAACGGCGCTCACATCGACGACAAGATGGCGAAGGACATTGAATCCACAAAGAAGAAGATCGAGGGGGCCTACTGATGACCGAAGAAGAACAACCAACCATGGCACCGGGATTGATGCAAGCATACGCTCCCGAAGAGGTCGACGAAATGCCCGATCCTCGCCGCCGACGGCGCAACCAAGATGACCCCATTGCGAACTTGCGTAAGTGGGAGCCACGCACCCGATTGGGTGCCGCAGTCATGGCGAACAAGATCATCACCTTCGAAGCCGCTTTGGCCTCGGGCCTTCCTATCCGTGAGGTTGAGATCATCGATGCGTTGATTCCAAACCTCGAAGACGAGGTCATCTCCGTGAACATGATTCAGCGCATGACCGACAGTGGACGACGTGTTCGATTCAACGTCATGGCATGTGTTGGCAACCGTGATGGCTACGTTGGTCTCGGCATGGCCAAGGCCAAGGAAGTCGCTACCGCCATCCGCAAGGCCATCACCGCTGCGAAGCTCAACCTGATTCCCGTTCAGCGAGGAAACGGCTCGTGGGAGTCCTCTCCTGGACCCGGGAACACGGTGCCGTTCAAGGTCAACGGTCGCGCTGCCTCCACACGTGTCACCCTCATGCCCGCTGCAAAAGGAAAGGGCTTGGTGATCGGTGAGACCGGGAAGCGCGTTCTGGAACTTGCTGGTGTAGAAGACGTGCTGTCCCGAACCAAGGGTCAAACGCGCACAACCATCAACTACGCCGCTGCAACCTTCAACGCTTTGAAAAACATCAACACGACCCGCGTGACCAACACACAGCGTGAAACACTCTACATTCACAAAGGGAGGAAGAACTCATGACATTCATCGTTGTTCGAGCACGCAGTGATGTCAAGGTTGAGCGGTCCATTCGCGAAACCATGGGCTACATGAACTTGACACGTGTGAACCACGCAGTCATCATACCCGACAACCCTCAGTACCGAGGGATGCTTCAGAAAGCCAAGGACTACATCACGTGGGGCGAGGCCGATGTGGGCATGGTTGAGCGTATGCTCTCCGAGCGTGGACGCATGACCGGTAACGAGCCGCTCACCGACGCCATTGTCGCTGAACACACCGATTACAAGAACATCGGGGAATTCGCAAAAGCCGTCGTTGCTGGTGAAGCACAGGTCAAAGACATTCCAGGATTGAAGCGCGTCTTCCGCCTTCACCCGCCCCGAGGACCGAAGGGTTGGGGCGGCATCAAGCGAAGTTTCGTCGTTGGCGGAGCCCTTGGAGCCCGTGGAGAAGCGATTGGCGACCTTGTTGAACGCATGATTTGAGGTGAACAAGATGGGTACGAAAGCAAACAAGCACCGTGGACGAAACCGATACCACGGTCGTGGAAAGAAAGCCGGCCGTGGCGCAGGAAAGCGCGGTGGTCGAGGAAACGCCGGTATGAACAAACACCGCGTCATGACGCGAATCAAGTACATGCCAAAGCATTGGGGAATGCACGGATTCAACCGTCATCCTTCCCTTCGCACCGTGCACGTCACCGCCAACGTGGGTCAACTCGAGGAGATGGCGAACGGTGAAAAAACCGTTGATTTGACTTCCAAGGGCATTGACAAGTTGCTCGGCAGTGGTCAAATTCGCACCGGATTGACCGTCATCGTCGAAGAAGCTAGCGCTCGAGCAGTTGAGAAGGTCGAGGCCGCTGGAGGCACCGTTGACTCCGGCGACGACGAATGGGGCGAATTCGAAGAAGAGTGAAGCTCAGCAAGGTGATCAACGATGAAACACAAGCCGATTCCATGGGCCATCGCACTCACGGGTGTGTTGTACTATGCCCTCTTGATCTACTGGCAGTCGGATGAACTCGCCGGTACCGGTCAAGCCCGGGATGCAGCCGTGTTTGGTCTCATCTTTTCCGTGATTTACCTCGCCTACTGTATGTGGTGTTTCCAGCGAGATTTGCCACCAGGTGTCAAAGACATGCCCTTCGTTGGTCGTTACGGGAAACTCACAGGCTGGTTGGTCTTTGCCTCCATCGCCGTGTATTATGTCCGTCCGTCGGCTTGGGGCGGTTACGACGAAGGCGTTGGCTTCTTCCTCGTCGGTATTCTGCTGCTCGGATTCGGCGCTGCAGCCATCCTGACCTGTTTCATGTGGGGTGGCGATGACAGCAGCCGTTTGTACGCTCTGCGACGCTTCGTGGACGTCTACCCGACCATTACCAAACCAGAACGTCACGTTCGCTTTAACGAAAAGATGTGGACCACCACCTTCGTGCTCATCATCTACTTCGGCATGACCAACGTCATGCTGTTCGGGCTCTCGGGGCAAGCGCTCGACCTGTTCAGTGGTTTCCGTTCCATCATGGCGGGTGCTTCGGGTACCATCATGCACTTGGGTATCGGTCCCATCGTTACGGGTTCCATTATCATGCAGTTGTTCGCAGGTGCAAAGATCATTCGCTTGGACCTGAGCAACTCCGAGGACAAGGCGATGTACCAAGGTGTGCAGAAACTCCTCGTTCTCATCATGATTCCAATCGAGTCCATTCCGCAAACCTACGGATTCCTCGACCCGAGCGAGTGGCTCATCGACGCCTACGGTCTGGGTTGGGCGAACTTTGTCATCGTGGCTCAATTGTTTGCTGGTTCATACCTTGTGTTCCTGCTCGATGAGTTGGTCAGCAAGTGGGGTATCGGCTCCGGTATTTCGCTGTTTATCGCTGCAGGTGTGGCGCAGTCCACCTTTGTGGGAACCCTCTCTCCGCTGGCCACCACGGCAGGTGCACCCTATTCCACCCAAAACCCCCCGTCGGGAACCCTTCCGATGATTTTCTACATGTTCCGTGAATCAACGAACTACGAGATGATTCAATCAAACGGTTTCGAGGTCATGTTGCTCACGCACGTGAATCCCGTGGCTGCTTTGGTTTCATCGATCATCGTGTTCTTGGTCGTCGCCTACGCAGAATCGAGCAAACTCGAACTTCCACTCACTCACGCCAAGGTCCGTGGCCACCGTGGTCAATACCCGATTCGTCTGGTCTATGCATCGAACATTCCTGTCATTTTGATGGCAGCGTTGCTGGCCAACATCAACATGTTCACGCTCCTCTTCTGGAGCCATCCAACCCTCAGCCAGACGCCCATCTTAGGACAGAACGGATGGGCTTCAGCCTCGGCGTATATTGGAACCTATGAACCCGGACAGACAACAGCCTCCGGAGGATTTGCGTGGTATGCGAGCATGGTCAACGGTGTGAATGACTGGTTGATACCGCTCCTGAATCAACAAGGCGATGTCTTCGGCCATAGCCTGACGCAAATCATGGTTCACGTCGTTTTCTATGTCGCCTTGATGACCGTTGGTTCCATGGTCTTCGCGAAGTTTTGGATCGACACCACCAACATGGGAACAAAGGACGTGGCCAAACAAATTCAAAACACGGGCATGCAAATTCCTGGATTCCGAAACAACCCCAAGGCGGTTGAGAAGATTCTCGAAAACTACATCCCACCTGTGACATACTTCTCGGGTGCGTTTGTCGGTCTGCTTGCTGCAGGGGCTGACCTGTTGGGAACGGTCGGGAATGCAACGGGAACAGGTCTCTTGCTGGCTGTTGGTATCATCCTGAGAACCTACGAGCAAATCCAAAAGGAACAGGCCATGGAGATGCACCCGATGATCCGTCAGTTCTTCGGCGCCGAGTGATGTTTGATATAGCAGGCTTTGGCTTTTGTGTCCATGGGCCCCAGATCTCCGATACAACGTGAAGCGCTGTTCAGGGTTAACCAAGCGTCTGAGGTTGAGATTCACCCACACGCAAAGGGCTGCACGTTGCGTTGGTCTGATTCGAGGGTGGCGTCGGGCATTTTGACCAATCTCCCGATCATCATCATCTCCTCCGTCTTCATCCTCTTCGGCCTTGGGGCTTCGCTCGCTGGGGCCGTGAACATGGTGATGCAGGATGAATCGGATCCGTGTTCTTTCCTGAGTGGGGATTCAATCATGCTCGGGGAAGGTGCTGTTTATTGTGAGGAGGAGCCTTACATCACGGAATTGTCCTCGTTTGAGGTGGACGAACAGCGCTTTAGACTAACGAACACGGATGGAGACACGGTGCAGCTCCGATGGTCAGAAGAAGGCCAGTACATCGTTGTGGGCATCTACGAACAAGAAACGACCTCGAGTGGATTCTACAGTTGCACGGTCCATCTCGACGCTGCATCACTTCATGAGAATTGGACCGTTGATGACCTTGTTGACCCATACGCCTACAACATTGCCCCGGACTGGTGCTACCAAGAATTTGGTTCGGATGAACAGGAAGGGAATTTCAGTCCAGTTGACGTTTCTCCGTTTGAGAACACTACGCTTTGGGTGGTTGAATCCGACGATGCTGGCTTTTTCTGCGGGGTTCGGTTTGAACTTGAATCCATGAAGGATGGTTGCTACGTGTTGCCTTACAATGACGGTTTGTTCATCACCGTCATGTTCCCACTTGTCTTTGCGGGGGTGGGCTTGTACATGCTCAGTTTTTCAGATGACCGTCGCCATCAATTGACCTTTCACACATCCTCTCAATCCCTTCGCTGGCGGAAGTCGTTTGGGGGCTCCTCATGGACGGGTTCAACATGGAAGCGCGTTGATTTTGAAGCGCTGGAGGTGGTCAACATAACATCCAACATGTACCTTGGAGATGATGGGCAGTCCTCGGTTCACGGGCGTCAACTCCAGCTCACGGTAGAAGGTGAAGAAGTGCCGTTGCTGTTCGTTCGGCACAAACAGCAAGATGACACCGCCTTCGCCGCCATCGTTGCCCAACTTGAGTCCTCTCTCGGCGTTACGGTTCAGCGGTTGGATGATCCGATTCAACTCGAAGATGATGGCCTGTCTGTCGGGGATGATCTTGATGTAGAACCCTCGTCATCAGATGCTTATATCAGCCGGGAAGCGTTGTTGGCCGCAATCCATTCCACCAAGAACGACCTAGGCTCGCAGTCTGCTGAATCTTCATCCAATCCAGCCCCGGACATCCGCCCTGAATCGTCATCGCCCAACAACGGCCAATCAAGTCAAGAAGCGACCGGTTCAAACGCCTCGTTTTGGGGCGGTATGGAAGGGGATGAAGACCAAGGGAAATGAGGCACAGCACTCCATTTTAATGGCGGATTGATGCGGTTATCTTGATATAGGGGGTGTTTGTGCCTTGGTTGCTTGCGTCGTATGGGAACGGCGTTGGGGGCTGAGTCTTCGGACAATGACGGTCTCCATCCTCCCTGATGCAAAGCCGAAGCGATTGCGATCCCAAGCAGACCTTCACGGGTTTTGGGGTCAGGTAGGTGATCGAGATTATGACGTATTTGTGCAT
>JAYPIL010000047.1:0-16248 GCA_038127845.1 Candidatus Poseidonia sp. | reverse complement strand
TCGCATCGTCAGATGTGATTTCAACACCCGATATTTCGCTTGGAGCGATGGCCTTCTTGTTGCTCGCTGTCCTGTTGTTTGCCATCATGGTGGTGGCCATTGAATTGGCGTTGGCCATGCGGTCACACAGCGTCAAGGAAGCAGGTTCGATTCTTGGTCCTGCAGTCCTCCTGATTTTGTTTCCCGCGCTGTTCACACAAGTCATCAACCTTGATGGAATTGAAGCTTATTGGTTTGCAATTCCCGTGGTGAACGTGTTGCTCGCCTTGCGAGAACTGCTTCTCAACAGGATTGTTGTTGAACACGTCCTCGTTTGGGTGATTTCATCATCAATTTATGCCCTCTCCGCTGCGTATTATGCTTCAAGGCAATTCAAGCGTGAAGATATCGTGACAAGTCTGTCCTAGACATGAAAGGCAAGAATTGATTCACGAACAATCTTGACGATCAGGTCGATTTCCTCTGAGGTGATGTTGAAATGGGGTGTAAATCGGAGGGCATTTTGACCTCCGTGGATGACCCCGAGGCCCCTGCGACGACACCAAGGCTCAACCGCATCCATGCCAACGACTGGGAATTGGTTCGGTTCGAGTTCAGCGCTCACCAATAATCCGGTTCCTTGGACTTTGGTGACAATGTCTGGGAATTCTGATTGAAGCGCTACGAGTTTCTCAACGAATTCGTCACCGCGGTCTCGAATGTTCTTTCTGAGTTCTGGCGTGATGTTGTCCAAAACGGCGACCGCCGTTTCCAGCGCCCGTGGATTGGTGGTCATGGTGTTGCCATAGATGCCGGTGACATAGAGCGACGAAGCCCGTTCATTCATACCGAGAACGGAAAGCGGATATTGGCCTGCATTCATGGCTTTGGACCAAGTCTCAAGGTCGGGGGCCTCGCAATCAGCGAAGCCTTCGTAATCAACAACAGATAACGTCCCTTGCCCCCGTATCCCAGCCTGTATCGAGTCAACCAGCAACAAACTCCCGTGTTCCAACGTTAATCGTCGGGCCTCATCGTAAAACGCTCGTGAAACGCACTGGCCAGGATTTCCCTCACCTTGGACCGGCTCAATGGCAAGCAATTCTATGAACACGTTTTCCGATTCAGCCTGTGCATACGCAGCACGAAGCGCTTCCACATCGTTGGCCGGGACCAAAATGAGGTTGTCCCGATTTTGAAAACTCGCCAGAACCTTGTCGTATTTTCCTTTGCAGGAGTGGGACATCTGAGCAGGTCGGTCAGTGCGGCCGTGGAACCCTTGCTCAATCGCCATCATCTTGATGGTCGCACCTTCGTAGCGGCCACCTGCTTGGGTCATCAGTTTCGCATTGACATCCGCAATACGAAGACTGACGGTTACAGATTCTGAACCGCTGTTCATGCATATGAATTTGTCAAAAGGACAGAAACCTCGGGTATGGCCAAGCTCCTTACGAAGTCTGTCCTCCAATCGCTTTTGGGAAAACGATGCCGTCATGACGTTGGCCATCACCCAATTGGACGACATGGCTTCAATGATGGGTTGTGGACCGTGGCCTGCTCCGAGCATCCCGTATCCGCCGTTATCGTGAATCACTGCGCCGTGGGAGGTGATGATCCAAGGCCCTCTGGCCGTCATCGCGACGTACGGGTTCACGGTCGCAGGGTTGTAGAAATTGACAAATCCTTCTTGGAGCATGGTGATGAGTTCCTTTTCGCTTGAATTTGAATACGATGGGCCAAACTCGTTTTTGAGCACCTCAAATTGAAGGCCGGCCTCTTCGATGGCATCGGAAAGCATGGAGTCATGGGAGAGGAAAAAAACGATTTCATCATCACTCAATCCCGGTGTATCAATGTGGCCAACATGTTCACGGATTTTGTGAAGCACGGCGAGGGAGGGGTTGACCACTGCCTTCTGCATGATGACTCATGGCTCATGGAATCCTTTGAACATTCGCGTTTAATGTGTGAAAAATGGTGTATGAAGATGAACAATAATCTTAGAGTATTCGCAGACGAATATTTATCAAGTGGAGTTCTCACCGTGAACCATGCCAAAGGTTTCCCTGGATATGCCTGGTGAGTTGGTCGACGACCTCAAACTGCATGTCGGCGATGACAAAAAATTCGTTAGCCTAGCCGATGCGATTCGGACCGCTTGTCGGAAGTTGCTTGACCAGTTGGATTCAATTGATTTGATGCACGGAAGGGGGAGAGCGTGAATGCCAACGCAAAAAGAAGCAGAACATGCGGTGAAAACCATTCTCGAATATCTCGAAGGTGAGGGAGCAAGCAACCGTGAGGGATTGACACGAACGCCCGAACGTGTGGTTGAATCCTGGGCAGAAATTTTTGCAGGCTACGAGATGAATGCAGGTGAAATCCTCGATGCCACCTTTAACGGAGAAGGTTACGATGGAATTGTATTGTTGCGAAACATTGAGTTCACCTCAACCTGTGAGCACCATCTCCTTCCTTTCAGGGGACGAGGCCACATTGGTTACATCCCGGTCGATCGAATTGTTGGAATCAGTAAACTCGCTCGCATTCTTGATTTGCATGCTCGTCGACTTCAGAACCAGGAGCGAATCACGAAAGGAATCGCTGACGATTTGGAGCGCATCCTCCAGCCTTTGGGTGCTGCTGTTATTCTCGAGGCGACGCACGGTTGCATGCAATGCCGAGGTGTTGCAAAACAGGAAGCCGTCATGACAACATCGGCCATGCGCGGGGTGTTTTTCGAACGGCCAGAGGCGCGTACTGAATTGATGCAACTGATTCAACAACCTGCGTTGTGAGGCGATTCCGTGAATCATGAACCCTGCATGCGTGCTGGCGATGCACCAACGGACAACCCAAGCGACCTCGCAGCCACCTACAACATCGTTGAAATTTTTCATTCGGTCCAAGGAGAGGGGTTTCGCAACGGGATCCCACATGTGTTCATACGGTTCGGCAAATGCAATCTCCGTTGCGAATGGTGCGATACAAATTTTGACGAATACACATCCATGCAGGCCATCAATATCTTGGCGGAGGTTTTGAAATACCCAACAAAGAACATTGTTTTCACTGGCGGTGAACCGATGTTGAACGACCTTTGGCCGCTGTCACGTTTGTTCCATCGTCGCGGGTATCATCTTTCCATTGAATCGAATGGAACGGTGGAAATCCCAGATGGGTTGTTGGATTGGATATGTATCTCTCCAAAGGATCAGCTCTACCCAAATGTGAGCATCAAGCAGCGGGTTGGTGATGAACTGAAATGTGTCTATGTGGGTCAGCCACTTGATTTGTACGATACACTTCTTCCCGGCTTTACTCACCATTTTTTGCAGCCATGTTACGATGAGAACGCCAGTATCGAGGAGAACGGTCGAGCGTTCGCCGTCACAGAGGATGTCGTGAAAAAAAACCCAGGGTGGCGTTTGTCTCTCCAAACCCATAAGTGGATGGGTATTTTGTGAGGTGTGTGAAGTGAAACCAGCAGTCATGGCATTGAGCGGTGGAATGGATTCCACCTCGCTTCTCTTGCGGTTGCTAAGGGACGGGCACGACGTCACGGCCATCTCCTTCAATTACGGGCAAAAACACGTTGTCGAATTGGAGCGTGCAGCGTCCCTCATCGATTATTTGAGTGACAACGGCCACGGGGTCAATCACCAACTCGTGGATTTGCAAAGTGCTATGGCCCTGTTCAAGAGTGACCTTCTGAAATCTGGAGGCGATGTTCCGCAAGGACATTATGAGGAATCAACCATGAAATCCACCGTTGTTCCAAATCGCAACGCTATTTTTTCGTCCCTCCTCTACGGAACTGCCCTTTCACTTGCTGAACATCATGATACCAAAGCGGTTGTGGTCCTTGGCGTGCACAGTGGCGACCATGCCATCTATCCCGATTGCAGACCAGTTTTTTACAACGCCCTCGAACATGCGTTTGTGATTGGAAATTGGGGCAGTGAGCGCGTTGCATTTGAACTACCGTACATTGAGATGAACAAAGAGACAATCCTTCGGGATGCAGAGCAGTCCGTAAAACAGTTGGGTCTTGATTTCGATGAAGTGTTCAAGCGGACCCTCACGTCCTATGATCCTGATGCCCAAGGTCGAAGTCATGGAAAAACCGGATCCGACGTTGAACGGATCTTGGCTTTCCACGCCATCGGAAGGAAGGACCCCGTGGCGTACATTGATGAATGGGAGGATGTGCTTGATCAAGCACTCGCCATTGAGCTCACACACCGTGATAATGAGTACAGGGAACGCCTGACAGACCTCCAATACCATGTCACACGAGAATCTGGGACAGAACGTGCCTTTTCTGGAATCTACTGGAACGAGAAGCGTGTTGGACGATACACCTGCGTATGCTGTTCTACGCTCTTGTTTACATCGGAGATGAAATTTGACTCGGGCTGTGGATGGCCTTCGTTTCACTCTGAACATACCGATGCCAACATCATCAGGATTGAAGACCGGAGCCACGGCATGGTCCGAACGGAGGTCCGGTGCAGTCAATGTGATGCGCACCTCGGCCATGTTTTCGACGATGGTCCAAGAGCCTACGGCGGTGAACGTTACTGTATCAACTCGGCATCCATGAATTTTGAAGAACTCGGAGAGGAAGACGCATGACAACGACCATACGACGATACATTGAGACAGACACGGGGCACAGGGTGCCAAATCACAAATCCAAGTGCAAGCATCTCCACGGACACCGGTACCGATTCGAGGCTGAAATCGAAGGTGATGTTGTGACCACTTCCGGTGTCTCTGAAGAAGGGATGCTGATGGATTTCTCCGACATCAGTAAGATCCTCACCGTTTACGTACACGACGTTGTGGATCATGCTTTTGTGGTGTTTGAGGGTGATGAAGAAGCAAAAGAAGCCTGTAAAGTCATGGGCGACACGCACCGGACGGTCGTTGTACCGTTTATACCGACAGCAGAAAACCTTGCCAAATGGGCCTTTGACCAAGTGGATCCGCACATCAAATCTGTTTACGGGAACCGTCTTCGATTGGTCGCGATGCACTGTCGAGAGACGCCCAAATCGTTGGCAACATGGCGTCCTTTACAGTAAACGGCGTCGATGCTCCTTCATCCATTGCGGGTTGTCCTGGCTGAATTGCAAGGCCGTCGTCGCCTCTACAAACGCCCCAATCAAACGGGTTGATTCTTCATTTGATGGTGTTCCCTTGAGCAGTGTTCGTTTAAGCGTCGCTTCAATGGATACAGCGCGTTCTGGCACCCCTGTCATCGCACTTGAAAACTGTTCGATGGCATTGACCAGTGCTTGGCGAACCGGAGGATCAAGTGACGTCTGAAGCGGCACAATAGCCGGGAGGGCTGGGTCGTTTCCTTGCTGAGACAAGACACGGGAACGATGAAGTTCGTAGAGAAGAGCATTGACTGCATGGCTAAGGTTAGCAATTGGATAGCCTTCCCATGTCGGTAACGTCACAAAATAGTCACACGCTGAGAGGTCGTCGGCAGAGAGACCTTTGCCTTCTTCCCCAAACACGAGGGCAATTTGACCCCCTGCTTCTTCTTCCCGTTCAACCATGTCCCATGGGAAGAGATAGTGGCGCGTAAGTGTCTTTTCACCCAACTCCCGCTTCCCCGAGGTCCCAATAATGGCTCTGCAGTCAGCGGCAGCTTCTTCAATTGAGGAGAAGGTATGTGCGTTGTCCAAAACACGTTGGGCATGTTTGGCTCGCGCACGTGTTTCCTCGTCATCTGGGGAGCAACGAGGGTTCACCAGCCGTAAGTCATCGAAGCCATAATTCAACATGGCTCGGCAAATCGCACCGAGGTTTCCTGGATGCGTAACACCCACGAGTACCACAACGACACGAACAAGGCCCGTTGGGAGCGGTAAGGGTTGTCGTTCACCCATTGTTCTCATCACCCCCCTGCTGGATAAAGTCGAGAATCCACCGAGGGTCACAGACCTGATAAATGAAAAACAGATATCCACCGTTTTCACGATCGTCCATAACGATGGACCGTTTTTTCACGTTGTGTTGGTTTCTTAAATGAAGAATGAGGCGTTCAAGAACCTCTGCACTTTCTGCGTGGACACTGACAGGTTGACGGTCCCAGTCAACCCGAATGGACACTCAAAACACCATCAATCGGTTCGTCGCTTGCGGTATCGGGTCACGTATCCAGCGATCCAATTGCGCAATTTCTTGTTGGAACCAACGTCGGTCAGTTGCTCAACCATGTGCTTGTTGTGGTCGAAATCATCGTTGAATTTCTCGCCGTGCTCTTCGCAGAGGCGAATGGCTCGGATTTTGATAAAACTTGGTCGAATATTGCCCATTCTCTTCACTCCTTCATCAGTTTGACTTCAACGGGGAAATCGGGTTCATCGTGACGAATAACCATCAAACGAACTTTACGTGGTGGGTTTTCAATTCCACGCTTCCAAATAAATTCGTTCACTTCAGGGTCGATGTAGAGTTCTTCGTCTTCCCGGACTTTCAAGTGACGAATCACTTGTTCTCGAATGATTTGCATGGCCCTTGGCGCTCGCTTGTAGCGCGTGATGTTCCATGCATTTCGGAGAGGAACGATGAGTTCAGATTCATTGGAACGTGCCATCCATCATCACCTCATCGCTGCAACTTGCTTCGTCGCCATTGGTGTCGCTTGGGGTGAGACACCGTGTTTCGGTCGGTCTTGAGCATGACCCACACGGGGACACGCCGATTCTGCTTTCCTGCCTTCAAGAGGCGAATTTTCTTTGCTGCTGGCTTGTTTTTTGACATATCGAGCACCTTCTCAGATTCTTCGGATGGACGCATTGCTGCGGCTCTTGGACTGTTGGGTAAGCATGTGCTTCAACGAAGCATCACTCAGTGGGGCTTGGAATTCGCCCCCCTCGTACATTTGGACGAGTTGGGCCTTGATGGTGTCTGCTCGGGCAGGCTCGACCAAGGCAATACGGGCAATGCGTGCCCGGGCTTCTGAAGTGAGGACTCGACGAAGGAGTGCGTCGATGGAAGCTGACAGGGCTGCGTCTTGTTGTGCTTGCTCCTCCGCCTTAAGTTGCGAAGCGGCTTGCTGTTGGAGTTGTTCCTGCATGGCCTGGAGGCGTTCGGCGCGAATGGCTGCGAGTTCGTCATCTTGAACAGCAGCCATAGACGTCACCTCTTCACCCCGATCAGTACTTGCTGAGCCCGGGGTACTGCTCTTCGGCTACATCCCGCAACGAGTGTGCCACGTTGTCGACAAATTGTTGGCCTTTAGCGGAAATTTGGCGACCGGCGTAAAGCATCACTTTGCCGTCGTCGGTTTCAATTTCCTTCTTGGGGACTTTTTCTACAAAGCCAGCCTCCTCAAGTTGCTGCAGCGCCGTTCGAATGATGTGGCGGGAGGCAACACCGGGTGTGTTGGGCATGGCTCCATTGTCCTTTTTTCCGCCAAATGCTTGAGCGAGGTGCGTGACGCCAACCGGCCCATTACGGGCGACCTTGCGGAGGATAGCAGCGGCACGCAAATACCACCAATCCGATTGAGTTGGAGGGCGTTCTCGGTCCACCGCAGTTTTGACATAATCGCCCCACTCCGGCATGGAAATTGCGTCTTGTTTGGCCAACTCTGCGGCCAGAGCAGGATTGAACAAGTCAGCAGGAATATCGTAGACGGTCGTCATCGTGATGCACCAAGCAACATGGCGACCGCCCGCCCCTATATGAAAAGAACGGGTCAGGCTAGCGGTTTCGGTGGGCGGAGGCCCCTTGAATGACGGGAGTATGCAAGCCTTCTTGAACAGCGATTCTGTGGAGAAGATGATGAAGAAGGCGCTCGCCCAGAATCCGAACCTTCTTCGGACCTTGATAGGACTCTCCCTTACGCTCATTTTCATGTTGTCTTACGCCGTTTACGGGGCGACCGTCTCTCCGTCTGTGTACATCTACCAAACGGAAGCAACGGTGGATGAATTCAATGCCTCTGAGGCCTCTGAGGTCGTGGAACGAATCTACGACGAAGAAGACAACACAACGACGTGGGCGTGGCAGGTCTATGCGAATGACGCCAATCTCACATGGGTGAACGTAACCGCTACTGAACTCTCCAGCGGCGCTGTTTTGAAACTCACGAACAGTGCCCGTCTCTACAGCCATGAACTGCTTGGTTCCACCTACGATTTGAGCAACCCACACGAGTACGAATTCTCCTGTGCTGAACAGTGTGATTACGCCCAAACACACGAGCGTTTGGCCGAGGATGGAGGCGAACTTACCATTCATGCACTCACATCGGTTGACCCGGCACGGCGAACAAATGGAAGCGTGTTCGCCCAGTCGATTGAAGCCGCTGAATCAAAAGCACGTGACCTCATCGAATACACGCACACACCGTCGGTGATAAGGATTGAAATCATTGAGCAAGGAAACCGGTCCACACAACCCGGATTGACGGCAGAAACGGTCAACGAAGAATTCGATTCCATTGAAGTCTTCAGCGTAGATGCTGCAACAGAATTCCTCTGGGCTCTTGCTGCCGTCATTGGCTGCTTCTCAATGGTGTTGATCCCATCGTTCACCGTCTATTTTGCAGCGCGAGCGAAGGAAAAACGAGACGAAGCGAAGTTGCAACTTGCGAATGATACGCTCAAGGAAGAGCTCGAAAGTGTAATTCCAAGCCATGAACCCGAGAACAGCGTTTCTAAATAGATAGAGGTTCATCCAACCTTCAGGGGAAACAATGCGACTGAAGGCACTCGGCTTGGCCCTGCTGTTCGTGGCCATGCTGATGCACCAGCCGGTATCCGACCTCTCTGCCAGCCACAGGTCCTTCCACAGCCCATCCAATCCAACCGGTGTTGACGTCACGGTCACGGACGTGAGCGTGGCATACACGAGCAGTACGGACAGTGCAAAATACAAGATGTTCTCTTCCAATCACCCCATTCTCGGGTTCAATCGCCCTGCTGAACTCTATGTCATCGACGGCATGGTCAATGTTTCTTCAACGCTCACGGTGACCGTAGAGAACATTGGTACAGCCTCCTCAGGTGTGATCGACCTCAACGTCCTTTTGCTACACAACGAGTACACCTACTTTGAATTCGTCAACACCACCGTTCAAATGGCCTCCCTCGGCGGTGGCAATTCAAACACCGCAAGTATACCCATCACACCATCGTATGCAGGGAACCATTCCTTGATTCTTCGAGCCACATCAACCGTTTCGGATGATGTGCCGAGCAACGATGCCTTGAATGACCGATTCACCGTTGGGTCGGCGTACTTCAATTGTGACTCGACAACACAGTGGACGCTCGGCGCCGGATGGAGCCTCAGCAGCGATACATCAATTTCCCAAGGGCGAAGTTGTCATGCTGGCAACGGTCAGTCATCAAACTACAACAACAACGCCCTCTCCTCCATGACCTCCCCTGTGATGGACTTGTCCGATGCATATGTCAACCCAACACGGACAAACGGCTTATCCTTCTATTACACCGGAAGCACGGCAGCCAATGACAAGCTCACCATGTATGGCAAGAATGCCTTCGGTGCATGGAGCGAAATCGGCTCCATTTCTGGAACCATTGACCAAACGTTCTCGGACGGGGCAAATTGGCAAACTTTCAGCGTCAACAACAAAGGGGCAGCCTCTCCGCTCCTCCCAGTTGCACAGGAACTCTTTCACAGCGCGTCTCAGTTCAAGTATGAATTTTCGTCTGACGCAAGTGGAACTGACATTGGATTTTACATCGACGATATCGTCATGGTCTACGACCAAAAAGTTCGGCAAAACGAATACAATGTTTCTGCACAAGGTGTTTCCACCAACGGAGCTATACCCGGAGATTGGGGGAGCATCACGTTGAAAATCGTCAACACCGGAAACATTACCGAAACATTTCTTCCCCAACTTGTCGGCCTCCCAGCGGATTGGAATGCCTATTATTCGCGACCCTCGGGAACAAGTTTTGACCCGCTTGACGGTTTGTTGGTTGCACCGGGTAACCCAGAGGAATTTAACATCATGATTCAACCTGACCAAAATGCCTCGATAGGGTTCCAACAGATGTCGGTTAACATCGTCTCACAAGCCTACGCGAGCGTATCCACAACCCTGCCTGTGCAATTTTTGGTGAAAGCGGACAGAATCCCCGTCATTCTTCAACCTGTGACGAGACCAAGTTGTCCACCCTCCTACACGTGCACCTTTGAAATTGAATTGACAAACGAAGGAGATGCCACCGATGTTTTCGACCTTACCCTGGACACTTCGGCGATACCCAACGACTGGCAAGTTGGTCTTGCATGGACACAACCATCTTCCGTGTTGATTCGTCCAGATGAATCAACCAACGCCCTCTTCACGCTCAGCGTGCCTGAGGGGGTCGCTCCCGACACGGTGGTCACGTTTGAACTACGACTCCAGGCACAAAACGATTCGAGCCGATACGATACGAAGGACATCGACGTATCAGCTTCCATGATCAGCAACGCTTCAGTTGACTTGGTTGAGAACATGAAGGCGCCGAGGATGGAAGTCAACGCAGGAGACCGAGTGACGTTGGAATACGAAATATGGAACAACGCAACTCGACAGGATATTTTTTCCATGCGAGTCAACGTTGAAAATGCCGGAAACTGGATTGTCCATCAACCAACCCGACCAAATGCGGTCCTCAACGCCGGCGCCACCACCAAATTTGAAATTGAAATTGAGGTACCTCAAACAGCCCAAGCCAACGACCGAGGACCGACCATCACACCGATTATCGAATCAGAGCGAAGCCAGATGGTCATTGAAGGTCTGCCCTATGACGGTCTACGTGTCTCAACCACGCAGGACCTCACCCTCCTCCTTGTCGACGGCCCAAGCAAACTCACACCCGGCATCGCCAATGAGGTGAAATTGCGCGTGATCAACAACGGCAACGGTGGCACCGCTGCCATCATTGGCCCGGAAGCCTTGCCGAGTACGTGGACATGGTGGTTGACACTCGATGGCGAAAATCACACCGGGGCCGTTGAGTTGAGTGTGTCGTACGACCTTGAACATGAACGAAATGTCTCAGTTTGGTTGATGTTGCCCATGACAGAGGCGGCCGGTGAATTGCATACAATCACCATAAGCGCAACACATGAAGGGGATGGTGCGGATGGAAACGAACTTGACAACATGGTCGAGTTGGTCGCAGCCACGGGGGCCGTGCGCCTACCCTCCCTTGTTTCGGGAGACCAATCTCCGTCCGCGATGGCGGGAAGCAGTATTTTCGCAGAGGCGCTGCTTTCCAACACCGGAAACGCTCTCGAAGATCGTTTGTCGGTCACGGCAAGTGTGTTCACCTCACCTCCCACGACAGGACTGGTGGTGTTCTTCACCGTTGATGGTGGTGACCGAAGCGTAGGGGCACCGGTGGACTTGATGGTCCCGCCAGGTGCTGAACAACGACTCAGAATCGAAGTGCTTCTCCCGGAGGATGCAGCCCTCAACACGAGGTTTGTGCTTAGATTTGACATCGATGGCGCCGTTGATGAAAACGGATTGCCGATGCCGTTGGTCCAAGAATCCATGATCATGCTCAACCAACAAAGAAGGATGGAAGTGGAAGTGGCGAGAGCGGACAACACAACCGTAGCACACGGCACATCCTCGCTCGTCTGGGTCAATCACACTTCGACCTCCACGAACACCGAAGAATTCGTCCTCCGTGTCAGCGAGGTCGATGGATGGCAAGTCACGTGCGATAAACGGTTGGTGAACGAAACGGGCACGTCATACGATCTCGGACCCGGTCATCTCACGCCCCAACTACGTCAACACCGATGTGAAGTGTTGCGATTATCGGGCCAACTCACGGGAAGCGTAGCGTTCACGCTTCAAACAACCGACGGACAGTTGGTGGAACGACGAGAAGTCATGTTCACGTTCCAGGAACCCCCAGCCGATGAAACCCTTTCGACCACGGTGCTTCTCGGTGGCGGCATTGGACTCCTCGCAACCATAACGCTCCTTTTCGCCTTCATGCGGCGACGACCAGAACAGAAACAGTTGGACTTTGATGAAGCGGTGAGCGAATCCATCGCTGGCCCACCTGTCACCTCACAACCTACCAACGCCGAAATTGAGGAGACCGTCCTACAGATTGCTCCAGGTGGAGCACAACACACGCCAAGCACGGGTGGTCCTCCATTACCGGACACAGGTTTGCCTGCTGGTTGGACCGAAGAGCAATGGGCATACTATGGCCAGCAATACCTTGATGGAACATTGTGACCTGCAAGAATCGTGTCAACGTATCCTGCAGCATGGTACGGCCTTTGGGTGGTCGTTGCAGCATGCGGCGTGGGCACCTGGTATCTGCGGCACTTCACAACCCGTGTCAATGCGACACGGACTGTTGCCTTGCTTGGGACAGCATCCATGCTCACCCTCTTGATATGGACCTGGACAGAATTTTGATGGAGGCCACCCATGGACGAATTAGCAGGTCTCGAGGAACACCCACTCACGGCACAGTATCCCTGCCGTGTCCCCGTATGGTGGGGTCGCTATGGCGATGTTGAGCGGGACCCAACCCTTCCAGGCGTGAGCGGGCGTAAAGTCGTGTTGCGGATTCCAAAACAATTTGGGAGGATTGAACGATGGTTCGCCCGGGTCCTTCGGGCGCCAAAAGAAGTTCGACGTCCGCTTGACACGATGAACAGCATGTTGTGGGAATTATGTGATGGCTCCCGAACGTTCGCAGACATATGCGGTCATCTCAACGATGCGTTCAAAGAAAACATCGCGCCTGTTCTTCATCGAACAACTGCGGCCCTTCATCTACTCCAGTCTCAAAACCTCTTGCTGATGCTGGATGAGCCATTGAATGGTCGATGGTTTGTTGGGCCGGGGAAAACACCAGAACATCAACATCTCAGTCCACTCAATGAAGAGTTGAACATTGATGTGAAACCGCTTGAAGGTGAAACGCCGTGAATCAGTCAACCGGTTGAATTGGCTCCCAAACCAACCGGAGACCCAATCCATCGCTTCGTTTGGAACGGTGAGCAAACGAACGAGCCGTGTTTCTCGTGGACTCACTCTCGGTGAACCAAGCTCCACCCCGTACAACAAATCGCTCTTCGGAAACCACGATGTGAGGAAGTTGGGCCCGTGGTTCCTTCAAGGTACGTTCCCAATGGTCACTGCACCATTCGTTGACAAGACCGTTCATGTCAAAAAAACCCCAGGGGTTAGCCTGCTTCAAGCCAACCTCGCGGGTATGTCCACCGGAGTTACCAGCATGCCACCCATGGGCGTCAAGGTCGATATCTCGGTCTCCAAACGACCACCGGTCACGCGTGCCCGCTCGTGCCGCATATTCCCATTCAACCTCGCTTGGTAATCGCCATCGCCCGTGTAATCCAAGATGCGATGATTCGCGGTCTCGTTCGTTCAATTCATGGAGAAATTCTGAAACATCGTCCATGTTGATGGATTCTACTGGTCGTAAACCGGCGCTCCATCCGTCTTGAAATTTTGATGGATTTGTTCCCATGACATCGGTCCACTGGGCTTGGGTAATTGGACGCTCTCCGAGAAAAAAAGGTTCTAAAATTTCAACATCTTGCGCTGGCTGTTCAACGGGAGGAGCGTTTAGCG
This sequence comes from Candidatus Poseidonia sp., assembly GCA_038127845.1. Classification (GTDB taxonomy): domain Archaea; phylum Thermoplasmatota; class Poseidoniia; order Poseidoniales; family Poseidoniaceae; genus Poseidonia. The sequence continues at coordinate 2,633 of JAYPIL010000047.1, read as the reverse complement.
CCTCGTTTCCAAACAAAAAAACACCCGGGGACACAAGTCGGTAGACAGCCCCCCATACGTCGGTGAAGGACGGGGTCGATTCTGCGGGAGGAACATCCATGGTCAAGCACTCATTTTCTTGCTGGTGTTCATAACAGACAACACCAAGGCTTCAAGTCGTTCCTGCAGAGCAGGGTCCAGAAGATTGCCTTCTTCGTCAAAAGCATCCTTTACGTGTCCGATAGCAAGTTGTTCCGGAACGGGCCATCCGTGCAACCAGCGTAATGCGATGCGCATGTGATTCAAGGTGTTCGCATTCGTCACGCCACCAAGTGTCGACATCAAGCCGAAGACCTTCCCTCCAACATGCTTGTCATACATCCAATCCATGGTGTTCTTCATGACACCCGACATGGTGCCGTGGTATTCTGGAGACGAGAGAAGGAAAGCCTGACATTCAACGAGGAGGGATTGAAAGGCTTGGACGTTTGGATGATTCCAACAACCTTCCTCGCCAACCAAGGGAAGTGGATGTTCTGCAAGATCCCAAAACACAATTTCTGCACCATGCTGCTCAGCGATAGACAGCGCAGCATTCACCAACATACCCGACTTCGATGTTGAACGATATTCTCCAGCGAGGCCCAAAATTTTGAGCGGTTTGTTATCCATGAAACACCCACGAACACACGGCATTTCAATGTAGGGATTGGACCAATGCTCAGCAAGAAGCAAGGCTTATGCAGGCAGCGTTGTTCGTTGCAATCCGGTGGCCTTTGTGAGCGATGAAGTGACCGATGATGGCTTGGTTGGTGACGACGGCCAATCTGAAATGGATGAGGTCGTCCTCGCATCGGTTGATGCGGCCATTACAGCCGTTGAAAACCAACCTGTTGAGACGCCATCCTCCGAAGCGAAGAAGGCACCCAGCAATATCATTCCAGAACTCGAGGATGTTGATGACCCCGAGGAGATGGTCCAAATTTTGCTCACGGTGGGTGAAGAACGAAGCCGCCATGACGACGTCAAGGGTGCGCTTGCAGCCTTCAACAAAGCGATTGCGTTGGACCCGTCTTGTGACATGGCATGGTTCAACCGTGGCGTGCTCCTCGAAGCCCAGCAAGATGCCCGAGGGGCTCGTCAATCCTTCCAGATTTGCCTTGACCTCAACGAGGAACATGCACCGGCAACGGCGAACATGGCCATTTTATTGGAGCGGATTGGTGACCTTGAGGGTGCTTACGACATGGCAGAGCGTGCGCTGAATTTTTTCCCAGGACACCCTGCTTTGGTCGAACTCCAAGCACGATGCAAAGACAGTGGCATCAGTGTCGCCATGGAATCCATGCAACCATCGGTGGCGGTAACGCAGGATGTTGATATGGACGTCGTTGCTGAAATTGCGGAGAAAGCAGTAATTGAGAATCCCGACGATTTGCTGCAGGAAGCCGTGCACCACGACCATGATGAGGACGCAACGCTCACCGAAGAAGAACTCCAAAGTGCTGCAGAAGTCGTTGTCGCACAGCAAGAAGTATTGAAGGATGTCGAGAAACAATCCCAAGATAACGAACAACTGGAATCGGCCATTGAAGAGCAAGACACTGCATCCGAACCCAACATCGATGATCTTGTCGAGGAAGCAACGAATCTCCTGAAAAATGGCGAGCCAAAGCAGGCACTCTCCCTACTGAAGCCGCATCTGAAAACCATTGGTGCTGAACACGCCGGTGCTTGGCGTATCGCAGGTGGCGCAATGGCGCGTCTTGATTTGGACAACCATGCCATTGCAGCCATGACACACGCTCAAAATCTTGAACCAACCCACGCACCGGGATGGTTTAATCTCGGATCAATTCATCAGCGTTCAGGCCAAACCAAAGAGGCATTGGACGCATACAATCGCGCCATAGAGGCGGACAATACATACACCAAAGCGGCAGAGAAAATGATGCTTCTCGCCAAGGAAGAAGGTATGATTGAGCGGTATCTTGATGCTGCAAGAGCCCTCATTGCCATGGACGATTCGCATGCTGAACGAACCGCCCTCATCACGATGCTCCTCCAACTCTCGCAAGGCGAAAGCGATGTCTTTGACAACGCCTCAGGCCTTCCACCTACGCTTCCGGCCGGCCCTGAAATGGCGAACGAAGCCCTCTCGTACATGTCATATGAACCTTCGCCACAACGCGCCTTGGCGCTTTCACTCAGCTTGCAGCACAGCGACGCGGTTTTAATGTGGAAGACGCTGATTCAAAACGAACAGCAAAACCCGAACAACTGGACGGGATTGGCTCGAGCACTTGAACAGGCAGGTGATTTGGAAACAGCGGAAAAGTGTCATGCCAAAGCAACTGCCCTTGGGGGCGTATCCTCGCAGTCGCAACCTGATGTCATTCTTGCAGCACCCAAAACCACGGATAATTCAACTGCATCAACCTCGCTGGCCACACAAACACTCGATGCATTGACGCCGGCACTACATTCAGATCTCGATACCGCACTCCCAGCCACCGTAGAACCTGCTGAACCAGAATCAAACGTAGCCACCGACCTTCTGCTCACACCTGTTGAACCAAGGACACAGACGGCAACTGTCCAAACCAATCCGGAAGTAGACCTTGCAAAAGCAGCCTCGGACGCTACGCAGGCAG
>JAYPIL010000046.1:0-16252 GCA_038127845.1 Candidatus Poseidonia sp. | reverse complement strand
TCATGGTCTGTTCGTTTGGTGACCAAAACGATGTTGCGGTGTTCCGAGAAATGGGCCTTGCCCCATTCCAAGCCATTGACCTTGAGGGGAAAATGACAGAAGTCGCAGGACCACTGCAAGGCCTCCGAGTGCTTGAAGCCCGTGAAAAGGCAATTGAGTTGTTGGAACAGGATGGACGCCTTGCCAAAACGGTTGAAAGGGATCAGGACATACCTGTCTCGGAGAGAGGGAAAAATCCAGTTGAAATCATCCTCTTGAAGGAATGGTATGTGCGCCAAACAGACATACAAGACCGCATGCGAGAACATATCGAAGCCATATCGTTCCATCCACCTCGAAACCGACAATTTTTGTTGGATTGGATGGACAACATCAGCATTGACTGGCCCATCAGCCGACGCCGATGGTACCACACAGAAATTCCCATTTGGTACAGCGAAGATGAACAATGCGTTGTTGTCCCACCTCCCGGAACATATGTCCAACCGTGGAAAGACATGCCACCAAACGGGAGCAGGGTACTCAGCAGAGAAAGCAGGGAGGATTTGGGTTCCTACGAAGACATGAAATCCTCACTCGGCAACCTCGTTGGGGAAGAAAAGGTCTTCGACACTTGGATGGATTCTTCAAACTCCAATCTTTTTGTGAGTGGATACCTCAATCATCCAGAAGTGTTTGCAAAAGCCTTCCCGACTGCCCTTCGACCCCAAGGCAAAGAAATCGTTCGCACCTGGCTCTACTACACTTTGTTGAAATCAACACTGGTCCTCGATCAGCCCGGATTCCAACACGTTTGGATCGATGGCTTGGGAATGGATCCCTGGGGGCGCAAAATGAGCAAGTCGCTTGGTAACGGCATTGATGCTGACTCGGTCCTTGAGTGTGGAGCCGGTGGCCGAACGGGTTCATGGAAAGTGAAGGGACCTGATGGGTCCGTGAGTTTGAAAGCCAACAAAATCGGGAGTGAATGTTTCCGACTTTGGAAAGCATGCGACGCTCAAGTCGGCGATGACTTCCAGATTAATCCCGAAGAAATAGAGAAGAAATACTTCGGTGTGTTAACCAAATTGTTCAACGTAGCACGTTTTGCCTCACAATTTGCGTTGCCAGACGACCTCGAAACGTGCCCGGATACATTGTTGGCCGAGGACAGGTGGATTCTCGCAGAATTCCAAAGCACCATGCAGACCGTTCAATCGGCGTGGCGAGAACTCGACATTTACACGGCAACTCAGGCCTTGAAGACATTTGGAACCGGCCTGCTTCCGAGCCATTACCTCGAAATGGTGAAATCTCGACTCTACGATAACGACGAGGCCGCAGCCTGGACGCTCCATCGAATTGTCAAGGATTTCATGTCGGCCTTCAGCCCCGTTTGTCCGTTCTTCACGCACCATATTTCAAGCACGGTTTACGGCACCTCTGCTGTGGATGTGGATTCGTTTCCCTCGTTCCCTTTGCCAGCACTGGCGCCCGATACCAAAGAGGGGCAGCGTTTTTGCGGTCTTTCAAACGCTCTCCAAGAATTCAACGGAGCCACTTGGGCGGCCAAGAAAGATGCTGGCATCTCATTGAATCAACCCATCACTGGGATTGAGATTCCGGACACCTTGGCGGAATTCGCTGGAACGCTTCAACGAATGCACCAGCTTGAATGATCATTCTTCTTCGTGAAACAAGGTTGTTTGACGGGACGACGGCGCCTCAAGTTGACCCAAACGAAAACCAACGAGGCGAATGCTACGATCCGTGTCGACGTTGTTTGCAAACAAGATGCTGGCGATTCGTTTGAACACCGAAGCATCGTCCATCGCCACCGGTATGCTCCGACTTGATGCATGTGTTTCAAATCCAGTGTACCGAATTTTGACCTCTGCCAAACGCCCAGAGACTTCCAGTTCAACTGCGCGCTCCATGACCAATTCCACCAGTTCTTCCAACCGTTCAAGCACCGATTCATGGTCGCCTTGGTCACGCTCAAAAGTGTGTTCCTTACCGATGGATTTTCGACTGCGAAGGGGGCTGACAACATCGCTGCTTTCGCCCTCGACCACGGACATGAACCAGGTTGCAAAACGCTCTCCTGTTAATCGGGCCAAGGAAAGTTCACCCAACTCCCTCAATTCATCGGCGCTCCCGTAACCCCACTCGGCCAATTGCGTCGCTCTCTTGGGACCTATCCCTGGGATTTCTCTTAGCGAACGGCCCTCGAAAAAAGGCCCAACCTCATCGGGCATCACTCTGAAGATTCCGTTTGGTTTGTTCACTTCACTGCTCATCTTTGCTAGAATTCGTGTTGGTCCAATACCAAATGACGCCGTCAGGTTAAGCGTGGCCTCAATCTCCTGCTGCAGCGACCTCGCGAGGGCCATAGCGGCATCCCAATCCCCGTTGACCGATGCTGTGACATCAAGATAGGCTTCGTCAATGCTGGCCTGCTCAAACAACGATGCGTGAGGCTTCAGGATGTTCATCACCTGACGGCTTGCCCGACTGTACAAACCTCGGGTCCCGCGAATGTAAGTGCCAGGACCAAACGGCGCTGCAGGACATCGCCGCCAAGCCTCAGAAATCGGCATGGCAGAACGTATACCGTAGGTTCGTGCTGCATAACTGCATGTGGACACAATCCCCCTCCCTCGTCCCTGTTTGGGGTCCGAACCGATGATCAATGGAATCGACGCATCCAACCCGTGGTGAAGGGTTTCAACCGCAGCAAAGAACGCATCCAAATCACAATGGATGAGAATTTTCGGCCCTTCCCGAGAACCTTGGCGTTCTTCCGTCACCACAAGCAATTTCCTGTGACAGAGGTGTTTGAACTTGCTGTTCGTTCAATTCAACCAAGGGGTGTTCAAAACGATTGATGGCCTCCTACAACGACCTTCAATGATTGACATGCGAACCGAACACAGCGAGACGGCGTTACCACTTGCAGCTCCTCAACCGACCAACGCGATGAATCTCGTGCAGGTCCGCCCTCAGCGGGGTCAACTGTACCATCTATCCGGGCCAGGGCACGCAGGACGAAGCATGCGACCGGTTGCCGAACAATGGGTTGCACAGGCGTTGGCATCGGGACGTGTGGTGCACTGGGTTGACGGTGCATGCCGAGTGGACCCATCACGCGTTCTTCCACTCCTTGCGACCCTACGGGCAGACATCGATGCATGTCTTTCACGGCTTTATCTGAGCAGAGGATTCACCCTGCATCAACTCGACCGCCAACTGGAACGGCTTTCCCGGGAATTGTCCATCACGCGTTCACCTCTGCTGGTCGTTGATGGACTGTTGGCCATGCACGAAGACGATGCCATCAAGCGGAGAGAATCAAGAGCGTTGTTCCGCAGGCATGTTAAGTGGCTGCAAATGCTTGCTGAGCAACAGCATGTCGCCATCGTGGTGATCACCGAACACCACGCAACAAGTCCGCATCAACAACGGCTTGTTCAAGGGCTCCACCGCCGATCCCAACAACATCTGATCGGTCACTGGCAGGGCTCCCGTCGGCGGCGACATCTTGTGCTTTACCACCCGCGTTCTGGTCTGCGGGGCCGCTGGCAAGACGCAACACCGCAACACCAATCCCGACTTCGTTTCACGCAGCGACGGCCAGATACGGTGCGATTGCGAAACGGGGCCGCAGCCACAGCAAATTTGCGCTGTCGCGTGGAGCCTTTGACGGATTCATCGAATGTGGACAACGAATTAGACTGATTTGATCTCGCGTTGAGCCACGAAATCAAGCAACGATGGTTGACGACCTGTTGCCCGTATATCTTCTGTAGACCAACCGAACGGAGCAAGAACCGCCCAAATCGCTCGCTCTGCAAGGCCACCATAATGCACAGAACAACCCGTTTTTGGTAACTTCAAATGCGGTATCTCCTCGGCGAGAAGAACGCTTTCAAGAGGTTCTTTAGCCGAGGACTGCACCACAACATAACGTATTTTTCCTCCCGGAGGAACCTGTTGACCCCGATGGTGTGCGCGTAAAAGAGCCGCATGTGTGCGGTTTTTCACACGATAGTCCTCGAGACGACGCGTGACACGTCGCGTGAGAACAAGATCTGCGAGTGCAACATGTCCCTCTTCAAGACGCGAGCATTCCATACGGTAAAATTCCAACACGCGTTGTTGCGTCGCCCTGCTTGGAAGGCCGTGTTGCCTTTCACCCGATGCCAGGAGCGCAAGAGCATGTTCCTGCATTGAGCGAATCCAAGAGGGTGTTGAATGTTGTCGCATCTCAATGCCGCGAACCTTGAATGCACCGTCCCCGTACGCCCAATACTTGGTCAACGATCCTGAACCGTGAACACGACTCGGCAGGAAGGCAATGAAATCGTAATGTTGTTCAAACTCAAGAGGAATACCGACTTCGTGTGAAATGCGGGCAGCAAAATCTTCCGCATCTTGTCGCAATCGCTCCTTGGGCCGCCCACTTCGGTCAATGAGCCAAACGCAATCAACAATGGCATGAAGCACATCCCAACCGTCTTGTTGCGCTCGTTCGATGGTGTTCAACAGGATGTCACGCGACCACGCACAAATGGCTTCATGTGCTTCAATGCGACCAAAACGGGCGTTGCGATAACCCGTGTATCCAAAGCACGTGACCAGCAGCCATTTGAGAGCGTTTTGACGCAGGTCAAATGCATCCCCTTTCGCTTGCCTTTGGAGTTTCAGTTCCCGTCTACGTTCGATGAGTGGCGCAACCACGCGACCGAGAAAACCGTGATTGCGCCCGCATGTGTGGCTGCTGAGCCCGGGCACCTTCAGAGCTTTTTCATGGGAAAGAGGGAACAAACCGTGCCCAAAACGTGAGCGATATTGGCGTTCCCGAAATTCTTTCCTCGCCTCATCGGGGTGGAGAGGAACGTGGCCGTCTGCAGAGGGACGATTGGCAGGCTGACAACACATGCAATTGAGTGTTTCAGGCGAGATGTTCCGGGTGGCGATGATGCTTGGAAAAAGGCTCGCAAAATCAAGTTCAATCACCGATGCATACACGCCTGGACGGCTGTCAAGATAGAGACCTCCCCGGTCAGCATGGAGAAGCTCAAGGGCAGATTTCGTATCTTCAGGCCTGTTCTTTTTCCAAGGCACCAACACCCCGTCATCCATGGCCACTCGCATCTGAATGGCACTGATCACAGAGCCCGGTGAGAGACGAGAAATGACCTGTGCAGACTGACACGAATGTTGGGCCAATTCAAAGAGACCAGCAACACCACCTTCCTTGACGATGAAACTGTTGCGAAGATCGAGATGCAAACGACCTTCGAGGAAAAACGCTCCATGACGATGGAGGGTGTGTCCGTAGGAATGAACGGTTCGTTCTTTGGTGGATTGACGAAGCGGTGTGGATGTCCGCCCAAGGCAGAGAGCGATGTTGCTCGTCTCTGCTTGTTGAAGCAACCATGGAAAAAGACGCTGGTCACCACCGTATGTGAGCAGCACGTCGGGATCAAGATGCTGCAACGCCGCTTGAAACGCCGTCAGCATGGATGCCAACGAGGGGAAGTCCTTTCGATGAAGAACGGCATCATTCACATCCCGTCGAACCTTCCGGATGCCCGGCTCTTGGATGACCTTCAGGCGAATAGATTCTACGGCATCGTGGAGTGACGGAAAGGTTGAATCGGCAAAGGAGATGCTCATTTGTGCTATGCAAAACGACGGTTGCTTCTCTCCATCGGTGACCTTCACCGGCGTGAGTTGAATGGGTGCATCTGGGGACCACGATACTCGAGAAAACGGCTCACAGCCGTGCTCGTTCAAAAACCGCTGAACCATATGAGCGTCCACCGAATACAACGTGTAACGATGGTAGTCGCCACGGGCTTCGATGTGCTCCGCCAAAGCCTTGAGGTGAAAAAACGGCTCCAGTTGGATTTCAAGCACTTCTTCAGCATCCTCGTGTTCCAGATTTAAGCGCATGCGTCGAGTTTCAACGCTCGCAATGTTGAAGCGGACCATGATCTCTGGCTGGAAAAGCCAGTGGTGCAACTGTTGCAAGTCCGTGTGGGTGCCGTGCACGTGGAGAGAAGCCCTCCATGGAACCTCGCAGGCATGGGCCTTTCCCCCATCGTCAACAATCCAGACCACCATGCCCGTGTGATCATGACGTGCATGGACGTCAAGCAGCCAACCTTCAGCGCTCACGAAGATCCTCTTCCAGTGCCTTCAAGCGTGTTTCAAGCGCAGTGAGATTGGCCATCAAACCGACCAGCATGCTGAGCATCATGGGTTGCCAAGCATCAAGCGCGGGGAGCATCCCCCCGGCTGCCCTACGTTGACGCAGTTCATTCGCCAAGGCATCGAATGCGGCTTGATCGGCGACGGTAAGAGCTCGCCTGTATGCATGAAAGCGACTCAATTCATTCTCAACACGTGTTCGCCATGGAGGCACACTGCGACCCATACTTCGCACGGTCCCGAGAACCACGAGGTTCTTTTGGCAGACCCGAGCGGCAAAAGTGAAAGTGCTAGAGATGCGCACGGTTCACGACAAAGTCACACTCACGGTCTTGGAGGACATCCATGACGTTGGTCACAATGTCTGCGCCAACACGACCTTGCGCCTCAAACGTTGAGGCACCGATGTGTGGCGTTCCGTGGAAATGTTCCTTCTGAAGGAGCGGGTGGGCAGGGTCAACTGGTTCATGTTCAAAGACATCAAGCGCCACCGAGGTCAACGCCCCTGAATCAAGCGCACGCATGACGGCATCTTCGTCGACAATGCCTCCACGAGCGCAGTTGATGATATGATTGCCACAAGGCGAACCGTCCTTTCCAATTTGCGGCATGGAGGCGATACGAGCCTCGTTAACAAGATGATAGGTTTCCTCAGTGAGGTTGCAGTGAATAGAGATGTGGGTGCAGTTTTTGAACAGAGCGTCTACGGATTTGTGCAAACGCGTTCCCTGTGCTTTTGCAATTTTTGGAGGGAGGTAGGGGTCGTATGCGTGGATTTCCATGCCGAACGCTTGGGCGACGCGGCCAACAGACTGTGCAATGCGACCGAACCCAATCAACCCGAGGGCTTTTCCTGAGAGTTCAGAGCCCTTCATGGCAGATTTTTCCCATTTTCCCGAGCGAAGTGAACGGTCGGCGCGAGGCAGGTGGCGAATGGAAGCGAGCAAATGCCCCAAGGTAAGTTCGACCACCGACTGTGTGCTCGCTCGTGGAGCGTTCACGACGGGTATACCGCGCTGCCCAGCTGCTTCGAGGTCGATGTTGTCAACGCCCACACCGGCCCTCCCGATGACCTTGAGTCGGTCACCCGAGGCGGCGATGACCGCTGCGTTCAATTTCGTAGCACTGCGCACGATGATGGCGTCGAACTCTGCGAGCGCACCCGCCGCTAAATCTTCTGCGGAAATGGATTCAAGAACCACTTGGTGACCTGCTTTTTGAAGCATCGTCACCGCTTTTTTATCCATGCCATCCGTGACGGCGATTCTGGCCATGTGGCGACCTCATCCCGAAGGTGTTAGAACATTGGGATTGTTGAACGATTTCACCGTTGTTTTCAACAACCCCAAGGCGGTCCGAGGGGTGAGGAAGCACCGTGGCCACCGATATGCAGGGACTGTTGTGGGGGGCTGGGATTCTCGCACTCCCCTTGCTCATGGCTGTTCCAATGCGATTGGCTTGGCAATTCTGGGTCGGTGTTGGCCACGAAGTATCGGAGTACCGAACCATTGTGAGACAAATCGTTGATTCTGGCCATCAAGTCTCCTCGTTTTCCCAAAATCTCGACGACATCGCTCGGAATTTAAGAATCCCGCCGGCGAAACAACGGCTCATCGAAGCGGAGCTTTTGCACCCACTTACGATTTCGCACTTCCTTTTGTTGCCTGCTTTGCTGATTTTACCCTTGTCTGCAATCATGGCCCTGCCGCTTATCTTAATCGGATTTCCCTTCATGCTGTTCATGGAATTCTTGCTGATTCGCAAAAATTTCCTCATCTATACGCTCAAGGGAATTGAGCGGGTCATGCACTGGCAGGTCATTCACATTCCGAAACCACACCGAGGTAGCCGAGAAACACGTCGTTCGTTAACCGAATTTTCACAACACATTGAGCATTTCAATTACGTTCCGCAAGCAGCCTTCCTCGGGCTGTTTGCTTGGCTCATTGTTCATTGGGTCTTGAGCCTTGATTCTTGGACCGTTGAAATCATTGCATCGGCCTTCCTTTACATGGTCTTGTTGTCCATCCTATCGGTGCTCAACACGGCCTTCGAAGCGGATTTGGTCTTCGTCGATCCCGCCAAAGGGCGCCTGGTCCCTGTTAACCAATGGCTCGAGGGCGTTTTGAACCCCATCGTTGGCATTGGTCTGCTGTTTTTGCTCGGCAGAAACCTCTTGGAAGAATCTAGAGCAGCCGATGGAAATCCGATCCTATTCGCTACGGTGGTCCTCTCGCTGCTTTATGGTGCAGCCATTGTCGGCATCTCCTACCGTTGGGGATACTCGTCATGGCGTGGAGAAAGGGTTCGACAGCACTTCGAAACACAAGTCATCAGCCAACTGAATCCCCTCTCCTACGACCTCACACGAACCAAAGGACGCATCGACTTCAACGTCCGCATGGGGATGGACGAACGGTTAACAGCCTTTGAGGCCGTGAACTCACAACAGTTGTCTTTCGAGGAATTGCAGAATCTCCCTACCATTCCAGCAGGGACAAAGGCACCGGAAAATCCCCTCAAGAAGTGATTCATTCCAACCACGGAATGTGCTCAGGGACTTCACCAAACAGGTTGGCTGGAATGGCCGTTTTGATTTTGGAAACGCCGCCGAGTTTGGCTGCCGTAGCCGCTTGCCATTGGGAGAATTCCTCAAACGAGTTCATCTTCAACACGGGATTGTTCGCTTTGTTCCAGTCGAGCGATTTCATTTCAGTGCCCGGGGGGTCATGGCCTGAACAGACGATGGTATGCCCTTCGAATCGGTCCAGAACAGAGAGCGCATCCCAGTGAACTTTAGTGCGACCACTGGGTAGATCATCGCGACCAACGCCACCTTCCCCGTTGAAGAGAAAATCACCGGTCATCATGAACCCAGGCACGTGGACGATCATGGAATCGTTTGTGTGGCCGGGAGATGCATGAAATTGTATGGGGACGCCGCCAAGCATGATTTTTTCCTCATCATCAACCAACATCGTGACGCCAAGGCTGGCGGTGTTTTCGAACATAATGTACTCGCACGCATAGTGTTCCTGAAGAGAAAAGCAGGCGGTGATGTGGTCTGCATGGGTATGGGTTGCAATGGCATAGCGAAGCTGCAAGCCTTGTTGGTCAAGAAGGTCAATGTAGGTTTGAAGGAAATCGTAGACGGGGTCAACCAACGCAGCCTCGCTGGTTTCGTCATCAACGATGAGGTAGGTCATCGCCCACACGCCCTCATTCAGTTGTTCAAAGCGCATGGTCACCCCACGGGTGGGCGTCATTTGAACTTTGACAACACCCGATTTCATCAAATACTGTCGTCGTCAACTTACCAGTATGGCAGGATTGGAAGAATACGGATTGCTCGTGGCCGGATTGGCGCTTGGAACCGTGCTCGGGTGGATGTTGGCCAAACAAACCACCTCGGGTGACATCATTCGTGCAGAGGAACGGATTCGTGCGAGTGAAGAGAGCGCTTCAGTGAACGAACAGCGTATTCGGGCAGAGGTCGAAAACATCTCCAAACGAATCAGCGAAGAAAACACAAGTAATTTCATGAAACTCGCCCAAGAACGATGGATGCTCAATCAACAGGATGCTGCCCATGCCTTGGAGACGCGAAAACAAGAGGTTGAGCACCTCTTGGCCCCCATCAAGGAAGAATTGAGCAAACTCCAATTGCAAAACACCGAGATGGAAAAAGAACGTGTTGGCGCTTACGAAGGGTTGCGACGCCACATCAAAGAGTTGGGGGAAAAAACGGAATCACTCTCAACCCGAACAACCGCTCTTTCGACGGCGCTTACCACATCCGGTCAAGCAAGAGGGAATTGGGGCGAGGTTAAACTGCGAAGATTGTTTGAGATGGCGGGACTCTCTGAACACATCGATTACGACGAACAAGTGACGTTGGAAAGCGGATTGAGACCGGATGTTGTCGTAACACTGCCAGAAAACGCCGTGATACCCATCGATTCCAAGGCGATTGGCGAAAAGTATCTCGAGGCAGTAGAACTTGACCCAGGTCCCCAGCAGGACGACTTGTTGGTCAAGCATGCAAAAGCCATGAAAAGCCGAATCAATGATTTGAGCGCGAAAGCCTACCATGAATCGATACAGGGTGATTTTGACCACGTGGTGATGTTTGTGCCGAGCGAGGCAATGGCCGCTGCAGCATTCAGTGTTGACCCGGACCTGATGGAATACGCCATGAGCAAATCGGTGTTGATCACCACGCCGGTAACGATGCTTGGACTGTTGCGAACCGTGGCATTGTATTGGCAACAGCATGCACTCGCAGAGGGCGCCAAGGAAATCTACGAGGTTTCAAGAGAATTTTACAAGCGGGTGACGACGATGCTGGACCATTTCAACAAAGTTGGTGCTCATCTCACGAAGGCTGCCAAAGCCTACAACGACACCGTGAGTTCCTACGAAGGAAGGGTTTTGCCTCAGGGACGACGATTGGACGAATTGAAAGTATCCGATACACTGCAAACCGCACTTCCAGCTCCTTCTGAAGTTGATCACCTTCCTCGCGAGTGAATCGCATACGAGCATTGATGATTCCAAAGGGATTGGAAGAACCATGCACCCCGAAATCGTGGTCTATCTTGAGCACGATGGCAAGGTTCTCTTGGTCAACGAACAGGGCATGGGACCTCAAATCCCGGTCAAGGGGCGGACCGAGGCCGCCGCATCCCTCCGATTTCCAACCCGAGATGAACTCCGTTTGATGAATATACAATTTAAGGAAAAGGAAAGCTTAAGCTTGCGTTTCACCGACCAAACCATTCGCGTGGTGAAAGGATATCCTATGTTGGATTGGCCCGAGGAATGGGCATGGAAAGACGACTGTATTTCCGACAATTGCGTCCATCCCTCGGTGCGTGAAGCGGTCTACCGCTCGTTGCACCGTTTGGTTTCGAAAGTGATGATTCAGAACGACGCAGGAGAGGTCTTGATGGGGAAGGTCGAACGTGGTCACTTCACGGGATTTTGGACCCTACCTGGCGGCTACATGGATCACAACGAACATCCTGCCATTGGATGTGTACGAGAAACCCTTGAAGAATTGGGGTTGGACATTATTCTTGATGAGCATGAACCTGTCATTACCCAGAAAGTGTTTAACGACGAGGGCGTCTCCTTTGTTTCCCTGACCTATCGTTCGTCATGGAACGGCTCGGTGGAAGACCTCCAGTTGCAAGCGGAAGAAATTTCGGAAGCAAAATGGTTCACACCACAGCAGGCCTTTGAGCAAGCCGTCTCGTACTTTGATCGACAAGCCTTGCGTAGCTTGCTGTCATCGATGGATTAGATTCCAACGACCTGACGGGCTTCCTGCAACGCCTCATCAAGACCGTCAGGGAACGAACCTCCTCCTTGAGCAAAGGTGGGTCGGCCACCACCTCCACCTTTGATGTGGGGCGAAATTTTCTTTAGAATATCCACAGCATTGAACCGTTCTTGAGCAAGGGTTCCCTCGGTGAGACCCACCATCAGTTTCCCTCCACCGTCCCGAGAGCCGAGAACAGCCAGCGTTGGTGTGTCCACATCAAGCGTCAATTCCTTGAGCATGGTGGTCATGGATTTCAAGTCCCCATCAATTTCCATGATGACAATTCGAACCCCATCCACCTCATTGGCTGCATCACCACCGCCACTGGTGCGCAATCGGACAATTTCGGATTCGAGGTGCTCGATCATTTTTCGCTGTTCCTTCCATTCCTTGAAGAAACGTGCTGCAGCTTTTGGCAGGTCGTCCTGATGAACACCAAACACCTCGGATGATGTGCGAATGAGCGCATCTTGTGTGCGAGCGTATGCAAGGGCTGCTTCTCCAGCAACGATATGCAGCCGCTCAACACCGTCTTGGACGGCTGTTGAACGAACAACCCGAATTGAGCCGATTTGACCGGGCTCGTCGTGATGGGTTCCGCCGCAGGCCTGTGTGTCGTGTTCTGCAATTTTCAAAATACGGATGGAGTCGCCTTTTGGGGCTCCACCCTGGTACAAATCAAACCCATGCACAAGATCGGCATCTTTGCGATTTAATTCAGATTTCTCGGTTGCAGATACCGTCGCAAGAACCTCATTCGCCAAGTCCTCCATGGCATCTAAATCATCGCGGGTGAGACGGTGATAATGCGTGATATCAAGTCGTCCGCTCTCCACAGTGAGATGTGACCCTGCTTGGAAGATGTGTGGGCCGAGCAGACGACGGGCGGCACCTCCGACGATGTGGACGGCGGTGTGATGATCCATCAATTGCTTGCGTCGCTTCCAGTCAAGTTCGCCCGTGACGGTTTCTTGCTCCTTCAACGGTCCGTCGGTAAAGTGCAGGATCACATCCCCGACCTTTTGAGTGTCAACCACATTCACCACGGTTGAATCCTGCTGAAGTGAACCTCGGTCGCCCTCCTGTCCACCACCCTCTGGGTAAAACAGAGAGTGTTCGAGAATCACAACATGACTGGCTCCCTGTGGACCAGAAGAAGGAGCAGAAAGGCAACCAACAACCGTTGACTCGAAGGATTGAGCATAGACATCGTCATAATACGCGGGCTGGGTTCTCGGATAGGCGGCCACATCGAGAACGGTGCTGCTACCCTCTTGAGATTTGGCTGCTTCCTTTGCCAACCGTGCGTGACGTTCGGCCATCTCTGCAGAGAAGCCTGTACGCAACGCAACCGAATGCCAACCTGCGTTCCTTGCAAGCGCAACGGCCATGTCGGGTGCAAGGCCGTGGGAATCGTTGAGTGTGAAGAGGTCTTCATCAGGAATGGTTTCTGCACCTTTGGCGAGGGACTTCAGTTGCGTTTGAATCACATTCACGCCTTTCCGTAACATCTCGGCATAACGATCTTCTTCCAAAGCGAGTATCGTGAGCAAACCTTCTCTGTGTTGTTTGTTGAGAAGCCCGCCGAGATTGACATCCAGATGATGCTCTGCAAGGTCACTAAGAGAGACATCCAACGACAGTTCGTCACGCATGCGGAGGACACGTCTTGCCAGCATACGAGCAAGGTAGCCAGCCTTTGCGTTGGAGGGAACAAGACCGTCTCCAAGCATGTTACAAAGCGCATGCATATGGTCGGGAATGGCGTAGATGTGTGAGAGCGGTTCGGTCACACCGGTGAACTGCTCGGCGGTGATGGACACGCCTCGTTCCGCCAACCTTGACAGAAAAACCTCTACCAATTTCTCTCCATCAACTCCTGCTTCGATGTTCATGATGCCGTTGAGACGGCTCATCTCACTGAGAAGTTGGTCCAAATCCAAATCAGGCCACTGCTGAGCGACATCCTGGAATCCGGCAAGGTCTTTCAACCAAGCAACAGATTCAGGATAAATCGCTTCGTAAATGGTAGGCGTGCCTGCAGCAGCCCAACAAAAGCGCTCGAGGCCATAGCCCGTGTCAATGATTTGCAGTGGCATTTTTCGGTATCGGTCTCCCTTCAGTTCGACATCACCGTCAGGATGTTCTTCCATGTCCATGAACACGAGCGTGGCCAATTCTAAACCGCCTACAATGACCTCAACCGCTGCACCTGCATTCCCGCCTCCACACCATGGGTTTTCGACATAGGTGATTTCAGAAGCGTCAATGCCAAACGTTGAGGTGAGCATTTGGTGGCAAAGAGAAACACAAGTCTCCATCCAGTAGATTTCCTCCCCTTCCTCGGGTCGGTTGAACACGTGATGCGCCATCATCTCAAACGTGGTGAGATGCCTGCCTGAGCGTCCAACGGCGTCAACATCCGTCAATCGAATACACGGCTGAGAAACCGTGAGCGGATTCGCAGGGGGTTGGACCTCTCCTGAAGTGACGTGGGGCTGAAAATCTGCAATGGAGGCGATGGTCAAGTGAATGTCATCGCGCCAGCGAGCCAAGACAGGATAGGGAGCGATACGGACATGCTGTTCATCCTCAAAAAAACCGAGAAAAGCCTCTCGCATTGCGTCCTTGAGGGCTTTTCCACGTTGCTCAAATCCAGCGATCAGCGGGGCACCGATGAACGTGTATTCATCTTCCGCCGTGTCACCGCAGGTTTCCCTTTTCGGATCCGATGTCCAGAACCAAAGGTCGGTCACTCGGCACTGTTTGCGTACAAAACCGTTCTCGTGAAACACAGCCAAGTCAATGGGTGGTAGGGCCATGTCTTCATCTCCCAACAAGGTGGTCAAACCTCCCAAGCCGAACCCCTCCTTGAAGCCTATGCTGAGCAGGATGCCTAGGACTGGTTTTGCAAAAAGACTCAAAGCCATGCGACGGAAGGCTTTGGCATGGGTGCTGAATGGCGAGACCATGTCGTCGATGAAGGCGATGGCACACTCAGAATCAAGGCCCATGGAGACATGCTCGTTGATGCGAGAATGGTTACAGACGCTGCCCACATGCAGTTGCACAGCGATGACCGAGGTCCTGAGCAGCTCGTCAACACCGCCACCTTGCCGGGTGTGGTTGGAGAGGCATGGGCGATGGCAGATTGGCACTACGGGTATGGATTTCCGATTGGGGGCGTCGTTGCGACCGATGTTGATGCTGGCGAACTTGGCGGAGCCGTATCCCCCGGTGGCGTGGGTTTTGACATCAATTGTGGCGTCCGATTTCTCGCACTTGACGCAACTGTTCACGACGTCCCGAATCTCAAGAAACTCGCTGGACGATTAGCAGGCCGTATTCCAGCGGGCGGTTCAGGAAAGGGCGGTGTTGACATCACGGCATCAAACCTGCAAGAAATCCTGCAACGGGGCGCCTCTGCAGCCCTTGACCTCGGCTACGGCCAGGACGATGATTTGAACCATTTGGAGTCGTCAGGAATCCTCGAAACGGAGAACGCACAGGTCTCTCAACGTGCCATGGAGCGTGGCCTCAAGTCGCTTGGCACCCTCGGAAGCGGGAACCACTTTCTCGAACTCCAAACGGTTGGAAGCATTGTCGATGAGCAGACAGCCAAAGCTTGGGGCCTGTACGAGGACCAACTCGTGGCCATGATTCACTCCGGTAGCCGAGGCCTTGGTCACCAAGTGTGTACCGACCATGTTCGGTCCCTTGAAAGCCGGTACCGTTCCCAAAATGGCCGATGGGTCAACGAAGAATGGGGATTCAGTTTGCCCGACAGGCAACTCGCATCGGCCCCCATCCATTCACATGAAGGACAGGCCTATCTCGATGCCATGAACGCAGCGGCCAATTTTGCCTTTGCCAACAGAGCTGTCTTGGCCGAACGCCTGCGAACCGTTCTGCGATTGGAACTTGGATCGAACGGTGAAGCACGAACTTTGTACGATGTGGCTCACAACATTGCAAAAATCGAACAGCACGACGTTCACGGGAAGAGTTGTACGTGCTGCGTGCACCGAAAAGGTGCAACGAGATCGTTTGCTGGCGACCACAAGGACCTTTCAAGGGTGTTTGGAAAAACGGGACAACCCGTGGTTGTTCCGGGAGACATGGGCAACGGGTCGTGGATCATGGCAGGTCCACGAACCGGCATGAACGCAGCCTTCGGGTCCTCCTGTCACGGAGCTGGAAGGGCACTTTCACGCGCCCAAGCCAAGAAAACGCTGGACGGGAAGGCACTGAAAAGGGACCTTGAATCACGCGGCATCCGAGTTCATGCTTCGACACCCAATGTCTTGTCGGAGGAAGCTCCTGATGCCTACAAAAACGTCGACGATGTCATTCGATTGACGCACCAAGCTGGGCTGGCCCGTCCTGTTGCGCGAATGAATCCTGTCGCTGTCATCAAAGGATGATCACATGCAGACTTGAGCAAGCCCTTGACCGGGAATGGTCGGTGCTGCACCGGTATGAACGCCATCCGGTTCTTCCACAATGACGCTCAGGAGCGTGTTCACCAATTCTTTCAATTCATCAACCTGATGTTGAAGTTCCTTTACCCGTCGTTGCATGTCTCCATCGTGTTCTTGCTTTCGCTCCATGTGCATCCCATCTGAGAAGTTGCCTTCTCAAGGCCAAATCGCCAAATTCACCTCTTATAGATTGAGGTGGATGGTCGGTGGCAAACCCCTGTTTGGCAACCGTTGTGGATGACCGAAG
>JAYPIL010000045.1:0-16465 GCA_038127845.1 Candidatus Poseidonia sp. | reverse complement strand
GCGCAGTTTCAGAAGAAATCCGCTGGGGGGGGTTCAAATCCCTCTGCTCCCACCAATTCACAACACAGCGTTAGATTGATGCCGTTTCGATGATTCGCAAACCACGAGGGATACCATGCGCCGAACGCTCGCCTTTGTGGTCCTTGCCCTGTTCATGGCTCCGTTGACGGGTTCCCTCGTTGCCACCTCGGAGCCCATTTCGTGGGCAACACTCGATGAAGAAGGCTTCCAGTGGATTCGTTCGGACTATTCCACCGAAGTCCCCGCACAAGCAACCCCGGGATGGGTGGATGACCAGACGCCGTGGTGGGAACGCACCACGCTCGACATGAACAGGAACAGGGTTCACGACAGCCTGGAGACGTTGCTCGGTACCACCGGCATTGGTCTCTCCTACGGAGTTGATGTCTCGGCCCATCACCTTGCACAACTCGATGCCATGGGGCTTGCAGTTGTTGACGTCATTGAGTCCGTTGATGCCGTATTACTGGGCCAAATCAACACCTCCATGATCGCCGACCTTGCTTCGCTCGACGATGTGGTGATGGTGGAACGCTACGGCCAGATTCACCTCTACGGCGACATTCAAACGCCTGCCGTCAAAGCACGCAACTCCACCTTCTATCCTGTTGGTGCCTGGGACCTTGGCTACACCGGTGCGGACGTGAACATCGCCATGGTCGACACGGGCGTGGACAACGAACACCCGGGGCTCAATGAGAAATTCATTGCCGGTTACGATGCGGTATGTTACCTTCACAGCGACCCTTCCTGCGTCATCGCTGGCTTTGGTTCACGAGAAACAGACGGAACCTTTGATCCCGATGACGGCCACCAGCACGGGACAGCTTGCATGGGCATGGCCGCAGCGACGGGCGTTGATTCAAGCGGGTCCCAAACGGACTTCTACGGTTCCGCCCCTGATTCAGACCTGATCGATGTCCGAATTGGTACCGATGCGGGTGCTGGACCTTTTGAGAACTACCTGCTCTCCCAAGAATTCTACGAATCCGCCATGAACGGCCTCCAGTGGATCATTGACAATAAGGACACGGCATGGGAAGGTGCGGACGAGGAAAATTACGGCATTGACATCATCTCCCTCTCGTGGGGCATCACCTCGCACGAAGGCGGAGGGTCGGACGGCGAGGACATGCACAGTCGCATTCTCAACGAAGCCATGGAAGCCGGCGTGGTGGTCAGCGTCGCTGCTGGCAACGACGGTCCGAGCAACGACGGTCTTTCCGGCATGGGCTCTTCGAGCCTCTCCATCACCGTTGGAGCAACCGACGACAAGAACACCGTCGACCGGGAAGACGACACCGTGGCTGGGTATTCGTCTCGGGGACCTCGTCGAGACAACGGTGACGGGAACCCACTCAACGAATTGAAACCTGAAGTGTCGGCTCCGGGCACGAACATCGTGCAGGCTGAAGGTTGCGTGAGCAGCGGTTCATGCAACAATTTCATCGGGGGCGATGCCTCGGACAACGGCTACACCGGGCGCGGATCAGGGACCTCCTACGCAACGCCCTCGGTTTCCGGGATTCTTGCCATGATGATCGAGGCCAATCCTGACCTTAGCACGGCCGAAATGAAAGAAATTCTGAAACTCACGGCCGAGCGACGTGGTGAACCCTCCGCTCCGGATGTGGACCCCTTTTGGAACCGTGATTTCGGTTGGGGCATGGTCGATGCCTACGAAGCGGTGTCGCTCTCCCTTCATCTTCGTGACCAGAATTTGACCGGCAACGTCGACGTGGCAACGCAAGTTCACATCACCAATGCGAGCGTGAACGGATCTACGGGGCTCTACGAGGTTCGAGGGGTTGCTTGGGGGCAAGCGGGGGCCGTATCGGCCGTCGAAGTACGCATCGATGGTGGTTCGTGGATGCAGGCCACCTACGAGGTCGTTGAAGGCGGTCTCGGGGCGCTTGAGCGATTTGATTGGATGGTCGCCTACGACATGGACTTACTTTCTAAGGGCAATCACACGCTGGAGGTCCGAGGTCTCAACGAAGAGGGCGTGTCTTCGCTTCCCGTTTTCGTCACCTTCTCCGGAACCGGAGAGGGCATGGACGGTGCTGGTGGCTTGGATGCCGACCTTCTCTTCCTCGCAGGCGCAGCCCTCCTCCTTGGTCTGCTGGTGATGTTCGCCCTTGGCGGCCGTATTGACCCTCCGCTCTCGTTGGCGAGCGCAGCAAACGAGCCCGATGCCGCCGCCGTTGATGCAGTCTTGGTTGAGGAAGAGCCAAAGAAATCCGGCGAGGGCTCGAAAACATAACTGCATTGAAATGCAACGCTGGCTTCGCAGAAGTCATGCGCACCTACAGCGACCGTGCACTTGCAATTCAGCCCACTGGGGTGCGCAAGATGTTTGACCTTGCAGGTGACGACGTGATTTCTTTCGGTTTGGGTGAGCCCGATTTTCAACCCCCAACGATTGCCATTGAGGCGTTTTATCAGGCGATGTTGGACGGGCGTAACAAGTACACCACGACCGCAGGCCTTCCTGCACTGCGAAGGAAGATAGCAGAATCCTGGGCCGCTTACGAATCGGGCATGGACGAGCAGAACGTCTGCATGACGATGTCCGGGACGAATGCGCTACTGAATCTTTTCATGACCTTGGTGAACCCGGGTCAGAACGTCCTCCTTCCTGAACCGTATTTTCCGCTCTACGGCCCCGATGCCACCCTCGTTGGTGGTGAAGCGAAGTACTACCCGTGTTTGTTCGAGAACGAATTCATTCCACAAATAGCAGACCTGGAAGCCTTGGTGGACGACGACACGGTCGCCATACTCTACAACTTCCCGAGCAACCCAACAGGGGGTACGTTGAATGCCCAGCAGCGAGACGATTTGCTTGCGTTTGCCAAACAACACGACTTGTGGATCATCTCGGACGAGGTCTATGACCGAATCGTCTTCGAGGGAGACCACGTATCCTTCATGGGAACGGGATACGACAAACTCATGGTGGTGAACTCCTTTTCCAAAACCTTCGCCATGACCGGTTGGCGCATCGGCTATGTGATCTCCACGAACGTTGAGGCGATGAAACAGGTCATCAAGATCCAGTATTACATCTCAGCCTGCAGCAACGACGCCATGCAGTATGCCGTCCTCGAAGCGATGCAAAACGCCGACGACTACCCGACGATGATGTCCAATGAATTCCAACAGCGATGCAACCTCATCGTTGACCGCCTCAACGCCATGCCCGGCGTTCAATGCCACCGGCCCAAAGGCGCCATTTACGTCTTCCCGAAAGTTGACGTTCCCGGCATGACTTCCGAGGAGGTTGCGCTTGAATTGCTCAAAGACGGCGTCCTCTGTTCTCCCGGCAGTGCCTTCGGTCCCTCCGGAGAGGGTCACTTGCGCTTTGCCTACACCATCAGTCAGGAGGATATTGCTCGTGGCATGGACAAGGTCGAGGCGACATTGAAGCGATTGCAAGCATGACGAGGCGAAACACATGGGTCTCGCAACAAGCCTCCTCTTGTTCGGCGTTGGTGCGGGTATTGGCCATGTTGGTCCTCGTTTACCGACGTTGTTCATGACCCGAGGAAAGGGGTTCAACCTCCGCTTCTCTCCGCATCCACATCCCGTTCAACTGACGCCTCATCTCACGCAGCGCGTCCTTCATCTTCGCACGTTTTATTGGCTCAGCTTCGTCCTCGGGGGCATGGTGATTGCGTTCGGCGCAGCCAGTCTTCGTTGGGGTTCTGCTCCGTTCGGTTTTGGCCTTTGGATTGCCGCCTCTTGGATGATGCTCTCCCGTCTGCAAAACGCTCTCGCCGGTCGCCCGGCTCCGTGGTCCCATGCGATGGCGGTTGAACTGCAGACCATCATGAACCGTTCTCGGACCGATGAAGGCTGTTGCGGCACGGCCGACCCGGCGTGGGAAATACAGTGCGTACGCTGCCAATCCTGCCAAGCCGTTCTCTCTCGGATGGCTCGACCCGATTTGGGCCGCCCCCGCAGCGACGGTCGAATTCGCGGCACGGTGCGGATGCTTGTGACCGATGGTTATCCGATGAGCGACCCGTTGCCCGAACCCAAAACGGAGCAAGAATAGTCTTTTTTTCGCTTTGAGAAGGGCAACCTTTGAGAAAAGCACGGGACGGCTCGTCCCTATGGACGAGCGTCCCATCGTTGCCTCGCTTCTTGCGCGGCTGGGGCTGACCGGCCAACTTCTTGCACAGATTTTCCTCACGCCCATGGCTGCTTTTTCCCTGACCTATCTGCTCGTGTTCTCAGCCCAAGGCGGCGACTTTCGCCTGAGCATCGAGGTGGACATGGTCCCGTGGATTGGGATGGCCTCGTTGTTTTACGGCATGTTGGCGCTCACGCTGGCGTTGACCATGGGTGGATTTGTACCCATGAGGGTGATCGAGGGAGGTGGTTGGCGTCTCGCACTCGGGTTGACACGGCACCCGGGAAGTTCGACACATCGGTTTGCTTCACGTCAGCGGTACGCCGCCTCAGCCCACGGGCGTCTGTCGTTGTTGGTGCACGAGCGTTTTGCAGCGGGCCATGCGTTGTGGACCATTCGTGGTTCGCTCGTGTTGTTGGCCATTCCCTTCCAAGTTCTTTTGGCCACCATTCCCCTCACCCTCGTTCTTTTGTTTCCTGACGGTGTGGTTCATCAGCATCGTCAACTTGAACTCGCTCTCCTGTTGTATTGTTTCTGCCTTTTTGTCTCCATCCGTCTTTTTCCACGATTCGCAAGACGTTACATTACGCTGGCGTCCTTGGGGAGGAAGTTTCTCGGCAACACCCTTCGCATCTCGTGGGCATTCCCCGTCTTTTTGCTCTGGTCCATGGGTCAATTGTCAACCTACATCGTCCAACGAGCCCTCGGCGACAACGTGGCGTTGAACATTGCCTTCGAGCAGGAGTTGTTCGAATCCCTCATCTCGGCAAGTTCAACACCGGAGAGCTCGTTCCTCAACCTTCTCACGGCTCTCGCCGTCATGCCCATGGCCGCTTTCACGACCTTGGCGGTACTGGGGGGCGGCGCTGGAAAACCTCCCTCCTGGATGCAACCAAGTTCGTCACCCACCGACGATGAAGAGGTGCAAGAGCAACTTGACACGCTTTCAGCGAGTTTGGACCAATTGGCTGCTGAGGTGAATCAACAGGCAGCGCCTGAACCCCGTTCCGTTCACACACCAGCCATGGTGCAACACGTGGTTGTCCCCGTTGTCCAGACTTTACCATCGTCCGTGGAAACGCCTCCGCCGCCCATGGAGCAGGACACTTCCTCTTTGGTGGACGATTTGGACTTTGACCGTCTCGCCGCTTCCCTTGCACCTGCGCAAGAAGTATCGGAGAACCAAAGTCCGTCCCATGACGAGCCCGTCATCAAGGGATTCAACCTTGATGAAATGGATTGAGGTCGAAATCCTATCCGTGAGAACGAACCACGGAAAGGCGACCTTCTTATGCTCCATCCTGTTGGGAGGGCTTGATGATGTCCATGCGCCGATTGATGCCCTTCACCATTGTGATGCTGCTCGTGATGCAAACGACCGCTCTGAACTTTGTTACGCCCGCCGAAGCCGCCTCTGGCCGTGGTGGTACCAACGATGATTTCACCGTGAAATCCATCACCATCGGAAACGCATCGGTGTCGGCCGACCAATGGGTTCAATCCGACGGCAGCGTGGTGGACTACATCTTCATTGACCAGACCATCGAAGTGACGGTGGCCATCCAACGATTTGGACAGTCGGGTATCGGGGAAGAAGCACCTGTTCGGCTTGACATCGTCCATCCAATTGGTTTCGTCATGGAATCCTTCAACTTCAACACCACCTTGCTCACCGGAGGCCAATCGTACAACCACATTCTCGAATGGACACCAAGCGCTGCTCATTCCATTCTCAACACGTCGACCAACGATCTCACGGGCGGTCTCATTCTCCGTGCGACCGTGACCTTTTCCGACGACAACACCAACGCCAACGACGAGCGAGAAAAGGTGGTCCCTGTAGCCGTCTCTGCCAACACCATGGAAGACTGGTCCGCAACGCCCGGTCCTCAGTTCCTCTCAGGAAAATATCCCTCCGAAGGCGGTGACGCCGTTGGCGCTGGTTCATGGCAAACGGATGCCACCACCAGCGCGGTTGGCTCCAAGCACTGGCGTCATTCCTCTCCAGGCAGCAACTACCCCTCGAACGCAGAGGCGACTCGCTTGGTTCACGCTCGCTATCAGCAAGGCAACTCCTGCGACACCGACGCACCTGACGCCGGATTGACCTTCACCTATCAGGCCTATCTCTGCAGAATCCTGTTTTACTCCAACGAGTTTGTCTCCAGCCAGTTCCACCTTCAAGCATGGGGCAGCATGGCGGCAGGTGATTCCGTCTCCATGGAACTCTGGCGTGGTTCAGGCAACATCAGCGATCCGTTTGAATCCGTTTCTTGGGACATTGCTCAAGGTAACCCCAGCCCTGCGCCCGGCCAATGGACCAACCTTTCATGGGACCCGCAAGTCACGTGGTTGGAAAACCCCAACCTCGCCAACAGGGAAGTCTTCCTCGGTGGAAGTTCCTACACCTTTAGCGTCCTCTTCACCTCGGACAGCAGCGTTGCCAGCGAAGGGTTCCACATCGACGACTTCGTTCACTTTGGTGTAAGCCGAGTCACCGATTACACCTTGGATGTTGAATGCGACAACCCGCTCAACGGATACACACTCGCACCCAATGAGATCGCCATCCTCCACTGCTACCTCACCAACAACGGCTACTCGCCCGCCACCGTGCGTTTGCAGACCAACGTTACAAACGATTCTTGGATGGTGCCCTATCCTGTCATTCGCCTCGACGTGGAAGGAAGCAACAACCACGGTACCAACCTCATCATCCCACCGATTGGTGCTGGAAAAACCATTGAATTTTGGGCCAACCTGACCGTACCTGCGGGTGCTGATGTACAACAGCGTGTTTGGAACCTTTGGCTCAAAGACGCCAGCAGCGCCCAACTCGGCGAAAAGGCTCGCCTCACGATGGACTTGGCCGTCAGCGAACAATTCAGCGTTGCGCTCACCTCGACCGCCTCTCTTCTGGCCGCCAACGTGGCCCCAGGCGAGAGCGGGCTCGTCGATTTCAAACTGCAAAACACCGGTAACCGTGACGCTGCCTTCAACCTCGCCACCACCTTCTCTGAGAACACCGGATGGACCGCTTTGGTTGAAAACGAAACGGGCGTGGTTCAACAAAACCCCATCACGCTCTTCAAAGGAGAAAAGGTGGACTTGGTGCTCAACCTCACGGCACCTGCGCTGGCCAACCCCGGCACGGTTTCGTTCAATCTTCGAGCCACGTGTCCTTCATGCAGCACGGCGTTGTTTGGTAATGATGTTCTCGTGCGCAATCTCGAGGTTCCCGTCATTCGTTCGGTTGAACTCGTTGCCGAAGAAAACACCTTCGAAGGTGCTGCGAACGGTATTGCCAAATCGATGTACCTGAATTTGTTCAATCTCGGAAACGACGACGAGCAGTACAACCTTTCCTTGGTCCAAAGCAACTGGCGACTCCAAGCCTCGCTTGCTGCCGACCAATCCCCTGTCCTTGATGCATGGGATGGTGAATCGGTTGTCGTGGTCTCCTTGGCCATGCCCGTCGGCCTTTCCCCCGGATACTATTCAATCACGGTCACGGCCACCAGCGTGGATGACGCCAGCGTTTCCTCATCGGTTGAACTGATCATTCAAATCCTTGAAACGGCGGCCGTCTATGTTTCAAACGAGGAAACCGGACAATCCTACATCCCGGGTGATTTGCCACAAACCATGTCCTTTGAAGTGCGCAACGACGGGAACAATGCTGACAGTTTCGCCATGAGTTTGAACGTCCCCAACGGGATGGTTGCTCAGTTCACGAACCTCATCAGCGGCAGCACGCCAGAAATTGAAGTCGGTTCGAGTTACAACGTCTCGGTCGAGTTCTCCTTCATCGAAGGCACCGAAGGCAGTTTGGTGCTCACCGTTGTGGCGACCAGCAATGCGGATGACAGCATCAGTGCTTCCGGTCAAGCCACCTACCTGGTGGGTTCGCAAGACTGGCTTCGCATCTTTGCCATCCCGCCCCTTTCCGTCAGTGAGGAGGGAGAATACGAGGTCGCCATCCGCATCGTCAATCAATACACCACCGGGCAGCGGGTTGTTGTTGACCTCGACACAGGGGAATCGAATTCATGGTTCCAATCATCCATCGCTCGCTTGGACAAGGACTTCACCCTCGGCATCGGCGAAACGAAGGAAATCACCTTGACCGTTGACGTTACCGAAACGACGCTGAAGAATCTCAACGACGACACCCTCACCGTCAACATGACCGTTTGGGCCCGTTCTGAGACGGTCAGCGACGCTGCCAATGCCGTGCTCCAGGTCACCCTTGAGCGCATGGAATCGGAATCCTCTGCAAACGGCGACGGTGCAAGTTCAGGCTTGCCGCTCGAAGAGATCGCCCTCTGGATTGTCTTCATTGTCATCCTTGTCGGTGGTGCGATGGTCATCATGATGATCTTGCGAACCGAGGAAGAAGACGACGACTACGAAAAGTGGGGTGAAGAGGGCTACGAGGACAGCCTTTCGGCAACCTACGGCGCCGTGGCCGCCGCACCGACGGTTCCTGCCGCCATGCCTACACCAACTCCCGCCCCCGCACCAGCTGCACCAGCAGCGCCTGCACCTGCCGTCGACGATGGCATGCCACCGCTTCCGCCTGGCGGACTACCAGCCGGTTGGACCATGGAGCAATGGAAGCATTACGGCCAACAATGGCTGGACCAAAACCAAGGCTGAGCGGGGTCAAACCCCGACGCTGACGAAGCGTAGGGTTCAAGTTGCAGGCAACCTCGCCATGGATGCCGGAGGCTCAAACCATGTATGGAAACGGACAAGCGCCCATCTTCATTCTCAAAGACGGAACGCAGCGAACGCGAGGCCGTACAGCGCAATCAAACAACATCGCAGCAGCCAAGGCGGTAGCAGATGCAGTTCGTTCGACCCTCGGCCCGAAGGGGATGGACAAGATGCTCGTTGATTCCATGGGTGACGTCGTTATCACCAACGACGGAGCGACCATTCTCAAGGAGATGGACATTGAACATCCCGCTGCCAAGATGATCATCGAAGTGGCCAAAACGCAAGAGCAGCACTGCTTCGACGGGACCACTTCGGCCGTCATTCTCTCGGGAGAGCTGCTCAAGCGCAGTGAGGACCTGATCGAACAAAACGTGCACCCAACCGTCATCTGCGAAGGCTTCCGTTTGGCTGCAGAGCGCGCCATCGGGCTCATGGAAGGTCACGGTATCTCAACAGAAAACGACGACGCAGTGCTCCAAGAGGTTGCAAAAACGGCCTTGACGGGCAAATCAGCAGGCGCCGTGAAATCCTTCATGGCCGACATCTGTGTTCGAGCCGTCAACGCCGTTGGCGTTGTTGAAGATGAGGAACGTCTGGTGGACCTTTCCGACATCAAGGTGGAAAAGCGCCAGGGCGGTTCCATCAAAGATTCAACCCTCATCGACGGTATCCTGCTCGATAAGGAACGCGTTCATGCAGGGATGCCACGAGTCATCAGCGATGCAAAGATTGCCCTCGTGAATTCCGCCATTGAGGTCAAGAAAACCGAGGTTGACGCCAAGATTCAGATCACAGATCCCAACCAACTCGCCTTGTTCCTCGAGGAAGAAGAGAATTACATCCGAAACCTCGTCAACACGATTGAAGCGGCTGGTGCCAACGTTCTCATCTGTCAGAAAGGCATTGATGAATTGGCTCAACACTACCTCTCCAAGAAGGGGATTTTCGCCATCCGCCGTGCAAAAAAGTCGGACATGGAGGCCTTGGCCAAAGCCACAGGAGGCTCTATCATCACGAATCTCGAGGACATGAACGACGAAGATTTGGGCGTGGCTGCACGGGTTGAAGAAAAGAAAATCGGTGATTCAGACATGACCTTCGTCACCGGATGCCCCGAAGCGAAATCGGTATCGGTTCTCCTTCGTGGTGGAACCGAACACGTGGTTGATGAAATCCGCCGAGCCTTCGATGACGCCGTTGGTGTGGTATCGGTCGCCTGGGAAGACGGGGCTGTCCTGACGGGGGGCGGAAGCGTGCTCGCAGCGCTTTCCCGTGACCTTCGCACCTATGCCGAAACGGTGGGCGGAAGAGAACAGATGGCGATTGAAGCCTTTGCCTCTGCCCTGGAGATCATTCCCCGGACGCTCGCAGAGAACGCTGGCCTTGACCCTGTGACCACCCTCATCGAACTTCGAAAGGCTCATGCTGACGGGCAAACCCATGCGGGCATCAACGTCTACGAAGGCGGTGTGGTGGACATGAAAGACGCCAATGTCGTTGAACCTCTTCGCGTGGTCGAACAAGCCATTCAATCGGCGACGGAAACGGCCATCATGATTCTGCGCATCGACGATGTCATCTCCTCCAAGGGTGTACCGATGGACGACGGCATGGGCGACATGGGCGACTTCAACATGTGATGTTGTTTTCTTGCGGTTTTTTCTTCCAAAAAACGACGAACGGAAGCCCTTTTCGCTCGTGGGCGAATAATAACCTTCAAAGGCCACTCAAGGCTGGGGAAGATTGCCCACAGAGCGTGAGCAAGAGGTCATCCCATGGCAGTTGTCGCAAAAGTTTGGATTGATGAAGACTGCATCACCTGTGATGCGTGCGAAGACATCTGCCCTGAAGTGTTCAAGGTCACAGACGACTCCTCTCAAATTTTGGCTGCGGTTCGCACCGATGGCGTGTTCGACCGAAATGTCGGAGGCTCCTCCTTGGTCGGTGCTCTTGGCACGGAGCTTGGTGACATCATCATCGAAGCCGCAGAAGCCTGCCCGGTTGAGGTCATCAAATACGAATTGGTGACCGATGGTGCCGCCGACGCCCCGGTTGAGGCAGCACCTACCGAAGTTGAAGCGGCCGCCCCTGCAGCCGCTGCAGCCGTCCCAGCAGCGGGCGCTTCAGAGGCCCTGGCTGCGGTCATGGGCGGAGACCGTCATCTCAACATTCTCTTCGGTTCACAAACTGGAAACGCTGCGGGTCTTGCCGAGAAGACGGCCAAAATGGCAACAAATTACGGCTTGACCGCCAACGTCGTGGACATGGACGGCTTTGATCTTGCCTCCCTTGCCTCGATGAAGCGGGTCATGATCATCACCTCAACATGGGGGGAAGGAGAGATGCCCGACAATGCTGACGCGTTGTGGAACGCCATCAACGCCAACGGTCCCGCCCTGGCAGGTGTACACTTCTCCGTGTGTGCCATCGGCGATACCTCCTACGATGAATACTGCAAAGCCGGTCACGATTGGAATCAAAAACTTGCTGCGTTGGGCGGGCAAGAAGCCTTCCCGATTCAAGAATGCGATGTGGACTTTGAACCTCCGTGGAAACTTTGGGTCGAAGAGGCACTGCCTCGTCTTGCTTGCGTCGATGAATCCGGCACGCTTCAACTCGAACTCCTCGACGAGATGAAAGCCTACGGTGCTGGAGACGATGACGACGTGGTTGAAGGCGACTTCACGCCGGGTACCGTCGTTCGTGAAGACATCACCATCACGCTGGAGGTATTCCGTTATTGCCCAGAAGCAGCAAGTTCCGGTTGGGACACCCTCACCTGTTCCGTGCCAGGGCACGCCTCGCTCGAAGATTTGTTGCTGACCATGCAACGAGACATCGACGGCAGTCTTGCCTTCCGCCGTGGTGGCGTTGCAGGCACCCCGACCACCGGTGTTCGCGCCAACGGACGAATTGTCCTTAGCGATTCGACCATGGTCGGCGATGTCGCTGCGGATGGCGGCCGTCTTCGAATTGAACCGCTGCCCGGCCACCCGGTCGTTCGTGACCTGGTCGTTGATACCAGCCGATACGAAAGCCACCGAAGCCGAGCAGAGCCGTGGATGAAAGCCGACCCTCGTGAGGGCGAGCGTCTTCCTTCCGGCATGGCCATGGGCACGATGGATGCCGCCACCGCAACCGCATTGCATCAAGCAGGCGATGTTCAGTCCTTCCAATTGATTCAAGCCATGTCGGATACCCTGCCTCACGATTCTCACTACGAAGGCCCCGGCGTCCATTTCCAGCAGTGGTTGCGTGTGCTCGACCCGAGAACCTCGGAAAAGCAACGCCGACAAATCATGAACTCCTTGCAGGAAAAGGACGGCGTTTGGTCGGAAGCAGACCATGCCAGTTTGATGCGCTACGGAGAAGACGGACGCCTCGCTGCTCGGGCCCTTAACGAGGCTCGAGGTGCCTTGCTCAACCAACACCGGTACGCTGGAAAGTCCGGCCGCCTCGTGAAGTGGTACGGACGCAGCGTCAAGTGGTCCGGCAACGTGAACGAAACCACGCTTTACCGTCAGGTCCTCGGGCCCCTTGGCTTGGTCAGCAACGTCTTCAGCGGTGTTTCCGCTCGTATGGCGCTGGCCTTCACCCGCAACGGCGGCCCTCCAATCCGAAGTTTGCAGGCCCTGCTAGTTCCACCGGCTGGATTGGGCCGTATCCCCAAGATGTTCAACGGGAAAGTTGACGACTATCACGAAGTGGTGAGTCTGTTCAACGAAATTGACCAGCGATTTTGAGGTGAGAGGATGGCAAAGATTGCGTATTATCCCGGAAACGTCGCTCGAGCAGGTGCCTACGAAGTCGAAGATTGCATTCAACCTCTTTGCAAAGCCCTCAACATCGAACTCATTGAATTGCCTCGAGCGAGCAGCGATGGTGGAAACGTCATCAAGCAAGCCACGCCAAAACTTCAGGATGCGCTCGTGGCACGAAATCTTGCCTTGGCCGAAGCCAAGGGCTTGGACATCATGACAACCTGTGCGACCAGCCACGGCATCATGTGCAACACGGCCGATGACATGAAGCGAGACCCCGTTTATGCAAGCACGCTCAACAACCTGGTTGCTCGCACTTCGGGCGTCGAATACAACGGTGAAACGCAATCACGCCACTTGCTCCACTACCTCGTTGAAGAAATTGGTCTTGACACCATCAAGCAGGCGGTCAAAAACCCACTGAACATGAAGGTGGCTGGATATTACGGTCCCGACATGCAACGAGACGGCGCTTGTGCGGGCGACGACCCGTTCATGCCTTCGTACATGGAACAGTTGATCGAGGCCCTTGGCGGTACACCCGTCGATTACGACTCAAAGTGCCTCAGTGTTGGATCGACGACCATGTTGACCCTTGAGGACGCCTCGCTTTCCATGACGGCCGCCGTCCTTTCTGATGCGATTGACTCCGGGGCTGAACTTGTCGTGAGTGCGTGCACGGTCTCGCACATCAACCTCGATTCCTACCAGTCAAAAGCTGGCCGCGTGAGCGGAAAGAACACAGCGGTTCCGGTGTGTCACCTTTCCGAAGTGGTCGCCTTTGCACTTGGCTACTTCCCGGACCGCTTGGCACAACTGCGAACCCGAGTCAGGCTCATCGGTTCTTGAGACCGGATTGAACGTGCTGAATCCATGCTCTGGCCATCTCGTGCGAGCATCCCGTGCGCTCCACAAGTTCGTCTTCCTGCAGAGCGAACAAGGCCCCTGTATCGGGTGACAACGCCGAAGCGATCTTCATCAGTCCCTCACCCATTGGTCCGAGCCCCTCAACCACATGGGCGTGACAGCGTTCAAGATGTTGGACGGCTGAATCGAACCATGGATGCGGTTCCTTCGGATGTTCCACGAGGTCATCAAGAGCCCTCCTCGCTTGTTCGAGGGCGTCCTGCAGATCTTCTTCGCCCACCTCGTGCTCAGCAGCGTATGCATGAAGGCGTTCCAAGGCGTCGTGCTCCCTTCGTGTGGCGACGGCAATAAAATGGGCGGCTTCTTTCGCATCCTTGACCATCATCACGGGCAGACCGAGGTCCAAGGTGATGTGTGCGAGTGCCCCCAAGACGGCATTTGGGTGGAGCCCATAGGATGCATCCCCTCCGGTCTCAATCAGCAACAATGGACGTGCAGCACTCGCTTTGAGGCTCCTGCATTGTTCCAAAAGCGTGCCGGATTTGATGGAGGCAAGCAAATCTCGGGCCGTTTTCCGTTCAATGAGCACCCGTTCTGAAAGCCGGAGGTCACCCCAGGGAAGTTGGGTGAGTGTGATGTCGAATCCGAGGCCGTTGAGATAACCGGGAAGGGTTGACTTTCCTTCACGATGGTCGATTTGGATGCTCTTCCCGTTTCCTTGAACCGAATTCAGGGAAACGATTTCACGGTCGGCTGCGTTCAACACCACGGCTGCTTGTTCGTCAGAAATGGGTGTGTGAATCGTAGGATGGGAATGAAAGTCAAAGATGTTGGCTTGTTGCTTTGACCGCAATTGGTCGGGCGTGAGCGGCGCAGCCACTCGGTCGTTTCTTCTCGGAGCCTTGCGTTGCGGTTGGGTGGGCTCTTCAGGCTCCTTCTCCACCTTGGGGGCTTCGGCAATTGCCCTGTCAAGGAAGGTCTTGGCAGGTTGTTCTTGGTTGTCCTCGCGAACACGAAAGGCGCTCAACGCCTCGTCGTTTTGGGTGAAGGATTGCTTGAACGTGCGCTGGTCGACGAGACGCTCCAAAAGACGGTGCATGTTTGCCTCTTGCTGTTCCGAGGCACGGTGGACATAGGCGTCTCGTGTGTCGTTGGTGACGAGCATGTGGACGGAGCCGGCCCGTTGACGCGCCGTGCGCCCTCGGCGCTGAATGGCTCTAACGGCGCTTGGAACCGGCTCGTAAAGCACGACCAAGTCGGCAGCCGGTACATCCAGACCTTCTTCACCGACTGAGGTGGCGACCAAGACATTGATTTCACCGCTTCGGAAGCGTTCAAGTTGGGCGAGTTGTTCCTTTTGCGACATGCCCTTTTGCGTGCCCCGAGATGACTGACCGATGAACACATCGGGCTTCAGTTCCTCAAACGCATCCAAACGCTTGGCGAGTCGGTGGACAGAATCTCTGTATTCGGTGAAGATAAGCACCTTTCCTTCCGGTTTGGTTTGCACCTCTTGACGAACCAAGGATTCCACAAGGCTGCCTTTGGGATGCAATTCGTCGATGTCGTTGAGCGCAAGTCGGAGTTGGTGGACCACGGGGAGTGCCAACATCCTGTTCGTTTTCCTCCCCGATCGGCCCTCCTCTTCGGCTCGGTCCAGGAAATCTTTGGCCACCGAGGTTCCTTGCGTTTGAAGGAGATTCATCAGGATGTGGAGGCGACGGAGGTCAGCCACCCTTCTTGCCGCATCGTAGCCTCGAACATCCCGCTGTGCGATTGCTCGGCTGGCACTCTGCTGTGCCTTTTCGATATCACGCGTTCCGATGTGCTCTTTTGGAGGTAAGAATCCAAGCCGTTTGAGGCGGGTCACTTCTTCATCAAAATGCAATTTGATCGGCAGAAGAAGCGTGGCGAGCGCATCCGGGATTTGAAGACGATGGACGTGAATGTCCATGTCCACATCATAGGGTTGCATCAGGGGTTCCTGCCGCTTGGACAGGTCCAGGTTGTTGGTGTTGAGGTTTCGCTGAACTTCGGTGATGGTTCGCATCGTTGAGCCGGGGCTTGCCGTTGCAGCCAGCACCCTACCGCCTGGGTTCTGCCGCTGGTACATGGTGCCCACTTGTGCGTAGGCATGGTTCCCCGTTGCGTGATGCGCCTCGTCAAGAATGAGCAGATCAACTTGGGTCAAATCAACGATGCCGTTGGTCACGTCGTTGCGAATCACTTGCGGCGTCGCCATGAGGATGGTGGCACGTTCCCAAAGTTCCTTTCGACGGTCAGGTGCTGTGCTTCCGGTGTAGGTCACAATGTAGTCTTCGTCGAGGCGAAGATGCTCCCTAGCCATGCTGGCCTGCTGTTCGACGAGGCCGGTTGTTGGGGCGATGAGGATGATCTTTGATGCACCGTTTCGGAGGAACTCAGCCATAGCCATCCACTGTACGGCTGTTTTCCCAAAGCCTGTTGGCATCACCATCAAGGTTGAAAACGTGAGTATTCGCTCGAGGGAGCGCAGTTGATAGGCCCTTGCATCAACGCCTTCCCGAAGGAACTCGTGAATCACTTGAGCCATGCACTTCACCTTAGGTCTAGGGTTCAAAAGGATACTGAGGGGGCGGATTGCTGGAGAGGTTAAACAGAAGCGCCCTTCATGTTGAGAAATGTTTGAAGACCCCCTATGGTCATGGCGTCACACGCAAACCCTGTCTTTCGTAGACCGAACCGCATATATACGGGAGGCAAGTCGGAGGGATGCTCAAAGGTGAGCAGCCAGACACACTGGGCCATCCCCCGAGGACCCCAACTGGCCATTCCACACTCGTGGGAATGCGCCTCCGTGTCACGGCTTCTACACTGCATGGGCCCTCGTACGCCCCCCTCGGTGGGGCCACTGCGTTGTACAAACACTGGAGGAATCCAACATGGCAAAGCGAAACCACCCACGTCGTGGATCAAT
>JAYPIL010000044.1:0-17012 GCA_038127845.1 Candidatus Poseidonia sp. | reverse complement strand
CTTGGAAGGTGGCGTGGTCGGAGCGCGCCGTGGTGTCTTCGTACACGATGATTTCAGGACGGTCTTTCGCCATCCAATCGTCCACCTTCCACGTACTCGCATCGTGCCCAGCGCCAAGGAGCGGGGACATTTGTTCTTCCACGCCGATGGCGTCGGAACCGATCCACATGGCCAAACCGACCATTTCAGGCTGGTTCATTACATCGTGGTCGAGACTTGGCCCGATGTAAACACGCATCGGCCAAACCTCCTCGTCTTTGGGGTAGCCATCGGGATCAATTTCTGGTTGGGGGTCGCATCCCCCTTCCCCTCCACCGTGACCGTCGCCGCATGGAGCACCTCCGCCGCCGGGCCAGTTTACGCCGGCCATGTCGAGATTCACGTAGTTCGTCACTTCGACGTTGGGATTTTCTTCTTTCACCCATTCATCGGTCCAGAAGTCGCTTCCGCGCTTCCCGCCTTCTTCACCAGACCAGAGGCAGAACACCATGGTGTTGCGAGTTTGGAAGTTGGCCATCGCTTCAGCCACGGTCAGCACCATGCTGGTGCCTGCCGTGTTGTCGTACGCACCCACTCTCGTGCCGTAGGTCCTTCCGAACAGATGCGGGTCAAGCAGGACGGCATTGGCGGGCGGAGCGATATCGAAATGCGCACCGAACACCATCCACTTATCGGGATC
Organism: Candidatus Poseidonia sp.; assembly: GCA_038127845.1. Lineage (GTDB taxonomy): Archaea > Thermoplasmatota > Poseidoniia > Poseidoniales > Poseidoniaceae > Poseidonia. The sequence continues at coordinate 16,333 of JAYPIL010000044.1, read as the reverse complement.
GATTTCACCGTAGCGATAACCGCAGATGTTGTAGGCCTCGGGATTTTGTGCTCCGGTGGTCAATGAGTCGTAGGTGAACCGTTGGGTGATGACTTCCAACCCGAAGTTTTCCAAGGTTTGGATCAGATGCACCGCCGCATCTTCATACGCTGCATTTCCTTGACCCGCCCAACGGTCCAAATAGCCAACCGCACCGTCGATGACATCGGTTGGGTCGGATGTTTCATCGGAAAGCGAGGAGAGGAAGTTGAACGTGGTTCGCCCGTTCACCACGCCGGTTGAGTGGCGCCCACCTTCGGCTTCAGCAAAGGCTGGGGCCATAGGACGCTCAATTGGAATGCGTAGAGCCAACACTGGCCCACCGCTCGAATTTGCGGGCGTCACGGTATCCAAAGAGCCGTTTTCTGCAGCAATGCGCGTAATGCCGGGATTATCACTTCGTTCCTGACCACCTTGTTGGTACCATGTACGCCAGGATTCCTCCACGGTGCGAACGGGCCATTCATCCCGGCCATAATCTCCCACCAACACCACAGCGGTATCGGTCCTCGGCGGTGCGAGGACAGAAAGCAGTACGCTCTCGCCAGCGCGGAGATCGACCACGGTTGAATTTTGGACAAATCCGTTGTCAGGATTTTGAATGAGGTAGGGCACGTAGACGGCGAGGTCAACATCAGCCGTGATCGTAACGCCCTGGAAGACACCCCCGGTCAGCACCGCAGGCGTGACGACGACATCGTTCAGCGAGTTCAACTCGCCCCCGTCCTGTTGCCCAAAACAGCCGGATAGCGGCGTTAAGAGCATCAACAACACGAGGAAGCAGGCTTGGCTGAAACGTTGCCCCATTGGCATGGCGTGAGCGTTCACCTTCTCAAGGTCTGCCCTTTCCCGAACCGATTCTTTGAAGAAGGAACAGGGCCAATGAATACATGAGAACATGGACCAAAAAACCGCTCCAAAAACCTCGAGAACGAAACGAACATCCGTGTTTTCACGGCATATCGTTGAAGCCGTTGACGACCCTCGGTGCCCGTTGATTGAAGGGTGAATCACGCTTCTTCGTCCAAGGTCGGAAACGTCTTTTTCTCACGCCGTTCTTTTACCATCGAAAGGACGGTGGCCACCATACCCACCAAACCGATCATGGCCACGATCAACAACAGCGCCAATTCATCGTTCGTTTCTCCACCGACAATCTCGCCAGAGGGCGTTTCTTCGTCAGCGCAACCGAGGCCAAAGCAATCACCGGGCGAAGGCCCATCACCTTCTTCCTCATGCACGTCTTCGTGAACCACGATATGGTACTGCCAGTGTTCGTCGGTTCCGTTGGCGGAACGGTGAATCCAGAAGGTGTAGACGCCGGTGCTCGCATTTGCTGGGAAGGCGTAGGTCGCTGAAACAGCACAGGATTCATCGACAAGCGATCCGTTTTCATCCAATTCGCACGTGTTAACAAGGGTGCCCGAGTCAAAATCGCTGGAGGCGTTGAACACACCGTCCTGATCGAGATCGAGCTGCACGACCATCGTGGTGTTCTCGGTGCTGTCCTCCATCCGGAACCACACGGCGTTACCCTGTACAAAGGTGGGGTCGGAGATGTTGCCTGATGGTATACCGTCTTCAAGAAGAATCACGGCCAGCGTTTTCTGCTCGTGGGATTGGGCTGCAGGAAACACGGTGAGGCCAACGCACATCATGAGAGCCACTGCGAGCGACCACCTCCTCCCCATGACGTTGGGTAATCGAGGGGTCATAAAGACCAAACGGATGGTTGCTGTGTGAGGACCATGGGCGGAAAGGAATGGCTGCTGGCGGTCTTCACGGTCCTGTTTTTGACATCTGCAACCCTGTTCATTCTGGGCGATGATATCGAACAATCCAACGCCAACGATCTGCTGACCAGCAGTGGCGACCCTCTGTTCCAATACGAAGGCCACGACCACAAAAACGCCAGTCAACACATCGCCGGTACGTCGAACATGGAACTGCTCGATTTCAATCCCCTCTCCACGCCTGGCAATGCCGAAGTTCAAGTTGCTACCACGCCGGATGGTGAAACCTACGCCTACTTGGCGGGATGGAACGACATGCACATCGTGGACGTGACGGACCCAGAAAACACCGAAGTCGTCGGTGTGTTCAACGATCCAAACACGCAGGTGTTGGACGTGAAGTACCTCGAGTACAACGGAAGAGAGTACATCATCCAGCAAAATCAACTGGTGGATCCTGGAAATGCGGACCCCAATGTTGGACAGTGGAGCGATCCGACACAAGTTTCCGTTCTCCTCATCGATGTCACGGACAAAACCAACCCAACCCTGATCGACAGTTGGTACGATGCTGATCACCCGAGCGGACCGCACAACCTCTACACCCACATGATCGATGGCGAGTGGTACATTTTCGTCGCCAACCCCGATTACAACGACTGCAACGATGCCATTGGAGAAGCGTGCGGTGGCGTGACCATCGCTCATTTGAATCTGGACGGTTCAGCGGCTCGAAACCTTCAGGGCGTTTTGTCGGGATACGGCCACACCATCGTCAAGGTCGGAGAGTACGAAGTTGCGTGGGAAACCACGCGAGGGGGCTGGATTTACATTCACGACATGACCGTGCAGTTGTGGCCGGGAGAGGACCCAAACGATCCTCGTTACGGCCGGACCTTCATCTACGGAAGTTACTGGGAAGCAGGCCTTCGAATCGGTGACGTGACCGATGTGCCTCACCCCGTCAATTCACCCGAAGCTTACACACTCCACGCCACCACCTGCCGAACCGGTTTTGGCAACCCCCTCATGTGCCGTTGGCGCGCCCCCGAAGTCGGCCTCTGGATGGATTTTCTTGACTTGGACGACGACGGTCAACCCGATAGCGGAACAACGGGCAATGAAAACGGCGGGCGTGTTTCCTACATCCATTATGCAGAACCTTTCCCCAACATGGTGGACTTGTCGCACGTCGGCTACTCCGATGAGCCCGTTCATTTGGTGACAGCCGCCGTCGAGGTGTTGAGCACGTCCGTCGGCACCGGCATCATCTACCTCATCGACACCACCGATTACGCCATGGAAGACGGTCAGTTCAAATTCAAGCCCAAACTCATACGAGACTGGGAGATTCCGTATGCGGAAGATCACTGCTACGGTGCGGATTGCGAAGCACACCCCAACGGGGACGAGTGGCTGCTGTTCTCTCCTCACAACCTCGACAGCACGTACTTTGAGACCGATGAGTCCACCGATCAAAGCCACGGTGGTGGATGGGACGGACGCCTCTACATCTCGCACTACCACGCTGGACTTTGGGTGGTGGACATTGAAACACTTGTTGACCCGACCAATCCCGATGACCGTATTGCCGTTCATGAAGAAGCCACCGTCGCCTACTATCTACCGCACGGTGAAGACGGCACACCGCTGACTTCCAGCTTCTATGACTTCGGATGGGTGCCGTTTTTGTGGGCCGTAGAGCATCACGACGGCATCACGTACGCCTCTTGTATTTCCACGGGGCTCTATCTTGTTCAGCTGGACATTGATTTGCCCTATCGTGTCTGAGGTGATGGAGCATGTGGAGGGGGTGTTTTGCAGTGCTCTTCTCAACACTCTTGCTCCTCGCGGGCTGTTTGGGCCCCAACGAAGTCGCCGAATGGACACCTCACGGAGAGGTCCTCGACAACGTCAAGGTGGCCGATTTCACCCTCACGGCCAGCGAAAATGAATCGTGGACCTACTCGCAAGAAGCCGCCAACACCACGCTCGTTGTTGCCTTTTTGTTTACCAATTGTTTCGACATATGCCCGATTGTCACCCACAACATGAAGTGGGTCATGAGCCAATTAACGGACGATGAATTAAACAAAACCACGTTCCTGACCGTCACGGTTGACCCTTGGCGAGACAACGTGTCCGTTCTCCACGATTGGAAGACCGGTACCAACTCCGACTGGACCCACCTCACCGTGGACGACAACACCACTGGAAACCCGTCCATGCTCGCCATTCAGGACGTGTGGATGAACTTCGGTGTGGGCCTGACCATCGAGGAAGCTGGGACCAACACCAGCGCTCGACACCATCCTGACGACTACACGGTGAACCATTCAACAGGAACCGTCCTCGTGGACCGCTTTGGCAACCTGCGGGTGTGGTGGGGCGATAACGATTGGATTCTCGACCTCTTTTTGGAAGACCTTCGTTATCTCCACACGGTTTAGGGAACCCCCTCCATAGACTTATGAGGCGGGCGGAAGGGTTTGGTGCATGGTGGCCGATGTCCTTCGGATTACGGGATTTTGTTTGGCCTTACCGCTCTCACTGTTCTTCCCCGAGTTCTTCATGATGGAATGAAGAGCACGCTACAACTCATTTGGAACAGGCGTTTGGTCCATGTGAAGGAAGGCGTAAACGGCCCACCACGTGACGATGTCCCACGAGTGAACCAGATTGGCAATCCCCGTTGCTTCTTCGGTTTCCATGTATTCGATCATGGTTGGAAGTTGGTCACAATTGCGATGGTAGCATGGATACCCGTCGACCACACCGTTCCAGCCAAGCGTGGCTACGCCGATGTCTTGGAAGGGCTGGTGGTCGCTTCGTGCCGTGGGTGACTCGTAGATGGCCACCACGTCTTCGTACTGGTTTTGCCACAACGGACTCTCTCCTGCAGCCAACCATTCTGCTCGGCCACGCTCCATTTGGTAGGCGAGGTCAAACGCATCGGCACCGATCCATTCGGCCAAGTGGAACATGCCGGCCTGGTCAATTTCATCCCCTGACCCGTCCGGTCCAAGGTAAACAGAGAGAGCATAATCTCCGGGGTAGTTGATGCCGGCCATATCGAGGTTGAGATAGTTGCTGATGGTCACACCAGGCGGCACATCGTTGGCGAAGGAACGAGAGCCCCACAATCCCTCTTCTTCAGATGACCACAAGCAGAACACCATGGTGCGCCGGGCGTCAAATTCTGCAAGAACGCTGGCTGTGGTCAACACCATGCTGGAACCTGCCGCGTTGTCGTATGCGCCGTGGCGAGTGCCGTATCCGGGTATGTCGGGGCCGGGGGTGAACACGACAGGCGGAGCGATGTCAAAGTGGGCGCCGAACACCAACCATTCGTCAGGGTAGACTGTCCCCTCTTTGTAGCCGCAGATGTTCACCGCCCAAGCGGTGTTCGACTGGAAGCGCTGAACCCGGACATCAAGTCCGTAACCGTGCATGACACCTTCAAAATAGGCAATGGCGTGTTCGTACGAAGGGTTGGCGTTTCCAATCCAACGGTCGAGGTAACCAACCGCTCCATCGGGTCCGCAGTTTCCATCATTTGGCGTGCACGGTGAATCATCGGTGATGAATTCAACCCATTCATACACGTCACGACCGTTGACCCAACCGTCGCTGGCACCGACACCATCGGCTTCTGTCAAATCGGACCGAGCAGGACGGACGGTTTCCATGACGATGGGAATCACCGCACCACCGGTGTCGTTGCCGGGCACCAGCCAAGGCCACAATCCACCCTCGTCTTCGTTTGGAACCGCTTGAACAGCAGAACCATCGGAGGGGTCTTCGAGCCACGCCATCCACGATTCATTCGCCTCACGGATGGGCCAATCGGTTCGTCCGATGTCGCTGATGAAGAAGACCACGTCCTCGTTGCGTGGCGGGAAGAGGATGTTCATGCTCACGCTTTCGCCAGCGTTGAGGTCAAGCACGGTTCCGTTTTGGGCGCGGAGCGACCCGGGGTCTTGGATGAAATATGGAACGTACACGGCAAGGTCTTCCTTGGCCGTTACCGTGATCGGCTGCCACATGGCGCCGAGCAACGCACCGTTGCCCTCAACTGAGAGTGCGTCTGGGGCGATGTCCACCTTTTCGGCTTCTCCAAAACAGCCCGAGAGGGGTGCGAGGAGCATGACTCCCATGAGGAACATTGCACGAAGCCGAGCAGCGGACATGACTTCGCCACCCCCCTCCCCCTGTTGAAGACAACGGTGGAGAGCATCAACCGTCTATTTTCCGTTGAGCGGAAACCCACTACCGAAAAAAGGCGAAGGGTTAAGTGGCCCCCGCAGTCCGAACAAGCATGGCCTCCGTTCGGGTGGACCAAAAGAAGCGAGCGCTCGTTCGCAAGGTCCCCGATTCGTTTACCAAGGCGCTTGCCAAGTTTTTCGGTGCAGGGCCAACCGACATTTCGTTGGCGAGGCAACAGCACCAAGCCTACATCGATGCGCTTGAAGAAAACGGCGTGAGCGTCCACGCTTTGGATGCCGACAACAACCATCCGGATTGCATCTTTGTTGAGGACCAAGCGGTTGTGATCGACGGACGCATGCTGCTTCCCCTCCCCGGACATCCCTCTCGCATGGCCGAACAACCTCCGATTGCGGATTTCCTCATGCAGGAGCTCGATGGTGTCCAAACGTGCACGATGGGTGGTGAGGCTCGTATGGACGGTGGTGATGTGCTCCGTCTTGGCGACCTGTTCTTCGTTGGGCGTTCTTCCCGAACCAACGACAAAGGCATTGAGAGTCTGCAAAGCCTGCTTGAAGATTCAGGTTTTGAATTGCGGATCATTGACATCCCACCCGATGCCTTGCACCTCACCAGTATCTGTTCAACACCAACCGACTCTCTCATTTTGGTTCCAGAAGGCTACCTTCTTCCCGAGGCGTTTGGTGAGCTTCCCGACGGCTGTGAAGTGTTGGTGATGCCAACTGATGAAGCATACGGCTGCAACACCATCGGCCTGCCAAATGGAAAAATCTTGGTTGCGAAAGGGTATCCAGCCGTCCATTCTGCTCTCCGAGAACGAGGCTTGGAATTGGTCGAACTTGACATGAGCGAAATCCGAGCCGCCGACGGCTCGTTGACCTGCTGTTCAATCTTCTACTGATGGCCGGCAACCGTTGCCACCCAACGCATCAGTGCCTCGACCAGCGCATCGTCAGGCTCGCCCTGCCAAACATGGTTTTCAAACGCACCCGTTCCGGCGGAATCGGCGATGGTGACCATGCTTTCTTGCGGGATGAATTGAAGGGTTTTGACATGGTCTCTGTAGAGTCCAAGTTCAAACTCAATCCACGGGTCGCCCTGGCGTGCAAGATTTGAGAAGGCTTCCGAGGACAGGAACTGAACCAAATCATCCGCCGAATAGAACGAACACAGCATCGTCAACGTCACCTCCAGTTGATGTTCTGTCGGCCCCAAGACCGGGCGTTCATCTACTTCTCTTGACTTGACCAGCGTCAACAAAGGGAGTGCCTCGGCCATGTCACCTTGCAGTGGAGGGGCTCGCTTGAAGATTGGCGTTATTGAGAATGGGAATCATTTTAATAAACCCCCGACCGGAGCGCCGGATATGAAAAACTACGGCGACGAATCGAAATGCCCCGTCATGCACGGCGGCGGAATGACCCACTCAACCTCGGACATGCGAACCAACCAGGATTGGTGGCCCAAGAACCTCAACCTCAACATCCTCCACCAGCACGATACCAAGTCCAACCCTATGGACCCCGGCTTTGATTACGCTGAAGCCTTCAAGACCCTCGACTACGAGAGCCTCAAGAAGGACCTCCACGCCTTGATGACCGACAGCCAAGACTGGTGGCCCGCTGATTATGGCCACTACGGGCCGTTCTTTATCCGCATGACCTGGCACGCTGCAGGAACCTACCGGACCGGCGACGGCCGCGGCGGTGGCGGTACCGGTGCTCAGCGCTTTGCTCCACTCAACAGCTGGCCCGACAACGGCAACCTCGACAAGGCCCGACGTCTGCTTTGGCCGATCAAGCAAAAGTACGGCAACGCCATCAGTTGGGCCGACTTGCTCATCCTCACCGGCCAAATCGCCATCGAGTCCATGGGTGGACCCGTGCTCGGATTCGGCGGTGGCCGGCCCGACATCTGGCATCCCGAAGACGACATCTACTGGGGCAGTGAAGACGAGTGGCTCGGCGACGACCGCTACGGCGACACCCGTCAAGACCTCGAGAACCCCCTCGCTGCCGTGCAGATGGGTCTCATCTACGTCAACCCGCAAGGGCCCAACGCCAACCCCGACCCACTCCTTAGCGCTCAAGACATTCGTGAGACGTTCAAGCGGATGGCCATGAACGACGAGGAAACCGTGGCGTTGACCGCTGGCGGTCACACGTTCGGAAAGGCGCACGGAGCCGGACCTGAAGACCACAAGGGTCCCGAGCCCGAAGGCGCACCGCTCGAGGAGCAAGGCCTCGGGTGGACCAGTGACTACGGCTCCGGTGTGGGCCGAGACACCATCACCAGCGGCATTGAGGGCGCTTGGACGGCCAACCCCACTCAGTGGGACAACGGCTACTTCGACATGCTGTTCAAATACGACGAAACATGGACGCTGACGAAGAGCCCAGCCGGTGCTCATCAGTGGACGCCTTCCAATCAAGAAGAGGCTGACATGGCCCCCGACGCCGAAGACGCTTCTATCAAGGTCCCCACCATGATGACGACGGCCGACATGGCCATGATTCGCGACCCTGAGTACCGGAAGATCTCCAAGCACTTCCACGAGAACCCCGAGGCCTTTGCCGATGCGTTCCAGCGTGCATGGTTCAAACTCCTTCACCGAGACATGGGCCCCAAGTCTCGCTACCTCGGCCCTGATGTTCCCGATGAAGAATTCATCTGGCAGGACCCTGTTCCAGCAGGAAACACGTCCTATGATGTCGGTGCGCTGAAGGAAGCCATCAAGTCCAGCGGGCTTTCCGTCGCTGAGATGGTCGAAACGGCATGGGCCAGCGCCTCCACCTTCCGTGGTTCCGACAACCGCGGCGGTGCCAACGGCGCCCGCATCCGTCTCTCACCTCAGAAGGACTGGGAGGGCAACAAGCCCGCTCAACTCTCGAAGGTGCTTGGTGTGCTTGAGCCGCTGGCAGCAGCTCACGGTGCCAGCGTTGCCGATACCATCGTGTTGGCCGGTTGCGCCGGTATCGAAATGGCCAGCGGTGTGGAGGTTCCGTTCTCCCCAGGCCGTGGCGACGCCACCCAAGAACACACGGATGGGGCCTCCTTTGCCTACCTCGAACCCGTCTCCTGCGGTTTCCGTAACTACCTGAAGAAGAACTATGCTGTGATGCCGGAAGAAATGATGCTGGACAAGGCCCAACTCCTCGGCCTCTCCGCCCCTGAAATGACCGTGCTCGTTGGCGGCCTTCGTGCCCTTGGCGTCAGTTCGGATGAGCGCGGCCTGTGGAGCGACGGCACCTCGCTTGACAACTCGTTCTTCACCACCTTGCTGGACATGAACGTCGCATGGACGCCGACCGGTAGCAACTCCTACCAGGCCAAGGACCGTGCCACCGGCGCCGATGTTCGCACCGCTACTCGGTACGACTTGGTGTTCGGCAGCAACTCCCAACTGCGTGCCATCGCCGAAGTGTACGCGCAAAACGACAATCAAGACAAGTTTGTGGCTGACTTTATCGCAGCATGGAACAAGGTCATGAATGCTGACCGGTTTGACGTCGCTTGAAGGGGAGGCGTCTCCATGTCTCTGCCACCACACCAGGGTGCAGCCACCTCAGGTGGGCCGAGCAGGCGCATGACCAAACAGAAACGCGCCGTTTACGAAAACGTCATGCAGCGATGCGACCACCCCACGGCAAAAGACATCCACGCCGACTTGGAGCCAACCGGTATTGGGCTGGCCACGGTGTATCGAAACCTTGCCGTGATGGCAGAAGACGGACTGATCAGCACGGTTGAGCACGAAGGTGAGTTGCGTTATGACTGCAACAACGAGCCGCACGCTCATGCGACCTGTGACAACTGCGGTGCGCTGTGGGACATTCCCCTGCCTGCAGTCAACGACCTTGCACAGCAACCTTTGGCGATCGTTGACCAGGTGGATTTGATGCTGCGTGGCCGTTGTCACGCATGCACGTCTCTACCACGGTAAACTTCGACCCGTGTACTCGACAAATCGTCCTGACATGGCGAGGGTTTGTTCATCCACACGTTCAAGAATTCCTTTCACGCTTTCGTGTGCCTGTACAGGTGCCCGTGGTCCACCCATATCGGTTTCTACCCAACCGGGATGAATCATCAAGAGCGAGATGTTCTCTTCCATCAACTCATTTTTCATCGCCATGGTGAACATGTTGAGAGCGGTTTTCGACGCTCTGTAAGCGTAGGATTTTCCACTCATGCAGTCACCGATGCTCCCCATGAGACTCGTAACCATCACCACGGTCGCACTGGCTGCTTCTTTGAGCAACGGAAGTGTGTGCTGCACCACCCGAACGGGGGAAATGGCGTTCACCTCCAACACTTCGGAAACGACATCAAATTCAATGTCGGCAATTTGCGACCATCGGCCGTCGGAAATTCCAGCATTGTTGACCAGAAGATCGAGAGGTCCATCGATGGCGGCGACCACTTTACCGATGGCAACTTCATCGCGAACGTCCATTTGGTGAGGTTGGAGTTTTGCATCAGCGATTTCACCCAAACCACCTTCTTCCACCCGGTACGTTGCATGAACCGTATACCCTCGGTCAAGCAACTGCTTGACAAGCTCAAGACCCAATCCCCGATTTCCTCCAGTCACCAACGCAACAGGCATGAGAGAACGCTTCCTTCCCACGCGTAAAAGCATTCGTTCAGCCAAAATCGCCCATTCAAGGCTGAACAGGGTTTTTTGATGACGGTGTTGTGGCTTGAACATGGAGGAAGAGCGAGATTACTCCAGCAGCGTTGTGCTGGGAATCTCGGATGCCCTCATCGAACTCACAGGAATCTTGGCAGGGCTGACCTTTGCCCTTCAGGACATGGAACTGATCGCCCTCTCGGGACTGGTTACCGGCGTGGCCGCTTCCTTTAGCATGGGGGCCTCGGAGTTTCTTTCCAAACGAGCGGAACCGAATGCCAACTCACCACTTGGAGCGGCCCTTTCCACGTGGTTGGCCTATCTGAGCGTGGTGTTGGTGCTTGTCGCTCCGTACCTCCTCATCAACAAGGCCCAATTTGGTCTTGAACCTCACCTTGCATCGCTTGCTTGCACCCTCGTCCTTGGCGTTGTCATTGTCGCCACGTTTACTCGCTGGTTGTCGAACAAACAAGGCCATCCGTTCTTGCCGCGCTTTGCTGAAATGTTGACCATCTTGGCCTTCATCACGTTGCTGTCCTACGGGCTTGGCATCAGCCTTGGACATGTCCTTGGCGTTTAATCGAACACGTACGCTTTTTCCTCTTCAGGCGATTCCTCTTTCGCCCGCTCTTCTTTGATCTTCTTCCATTGAAGTCGAGCACTGATGAGCATGCCGATGAGAGCAAAATACGCATCGAAGGCATCCACGCCGTTCAGTCGTTCTACGGGCCAACCCATGACAACATACACCGAGAGCATCATTCCCAAGGTCCCAATCAATCCAGCCATGAGGGCCGGTACCAACCGGCGGAATGAGAAACTGAGGAAGAACGCAACCAGCGTCAGAACGCCCGAGAGGAAGACATCACCTTCCAGGTCGACATCAAAACGCCGTGCGTTTTCAATGAGGTTTGTAATGACGATGTAGACGAGCCCAGCCGCCATGAATCGCATGGCCATTTCAGCAATGCTGACAGCGATGACACCTACGCCAATCGCTCCAACGAGGTGGAACATTTGTTTGGTAAGGGGAGGGTCCGGCCCTAGCAATTCGTAGAGCGGACCAATGAGGCTGTAGGCGATAACGAAGCCAACCAATCCGACCGTCATGGGGATTCGCTTCCGCCCTTCAACGACCAACAGGAGCGATAATCCGAACAGGGCAACAGCGTAGGGGATACCGCCCAGCACCAGCAACTGAAGGGCGTCGGTGCCAACGTCTTCTACACCTTCCATACGCCAATCCCTCTGAAGTAATCACCTTCTCTCAAGCTAATCCGAACAAGCCAATCCCGCCGAGGAGCAAGAGCAAGGGCGGGACCATCATTTCAAGACCGGACCGGGAGTTTCCGATGTTTGAGAGTTCAGACCCTCGCATGATGGTGCATTTCGTTCCCGGAGCGTCTTCGTTACCCCACACTTCAATCGTGCTGTTCCCGAGCGTCCCGTCCAATCCTTCAGCCTGCAGTTCCCCAGCGGGGCGAGGTTTCGTTTGGCCGAGCAGGTAAACGGGATTCCCGAGTTTTAGGCCGTACAAGGTCCATCGATGCCCTTTCACCGTCGCACCGCCCAAAAGGCCCGCAACTGCTGACGCCATCAACTGCTTGCCGAGCGTTTCAGCAAACGCTCCATCCCAGCGCTGAAGGAGTTGACCGTATTCGATTCGCTTGAAACTGGTGAGGTTGACCTTGATGCCACCGGTACCGTCGTGCAGAATAAACGGCACACCGCCGCTGTCCGACCGAACGGTCACCCAGTTGCATTCTTCCTTCATGTTTCCTTCACTGTCCTTGACCATTCTGCATTGCTTCTGTTCGTACGTCCAATGGAAGCCAACCATGTTGTGCATCACCATGCGGTCATTTCCGTCGACCTTGACGGTCATGCCCCCTTCGCTACCCGGTCGTACTTGACCCACGAGTTCCGGATGGCCTACGGCCACCGAGCGAACCAGTGAGGTGGGTGTGTCGAGCATTTGACGCAACGCCTTCATTCGGAAATAATTCACGAGCGTGAGCAAGAAACCCAAGACGGCAATGGCTGCCGGGACCTCAAGACTGAGATCAGAATCTTTGTCGGTCATGATAAGGCCTCCAACCACCACCACCAATCCTGCTGCAGCCCCCGCGAAGATGAGATGGGAGGTCATGGTGGCCGGTTGAGGCGTGCCAATCTTGGCCGGGTGTTCCGGGAGAGGGGTGCCATCACCATGAGGCCCGTAGGGGTTTGAAGCATCCCATGTCTGCGGTCCTGGCGCAGGTAGAATCCAATCGCTCGGGTCGTTGGTGGGCACCAACGTGGTTTGTTGAAGAAACCAGTTGTCAACGCTGTATCCACTCTGCTCGGCTTTTGCCTGAAGCACTTCGGGAGCGATAGCTTCCTTCCGCATTTTGTGCAAGCCAGCCGACATGCTGCCGGGCGTGGCGAGCGCCATCAATGTCAGTCCAAAGACGGAGATGCCGATGCCAAGAGGTTCGGAAAGAGCGGCTGCAACACCTCCGCCCGTGAGGGCGAGACCCAGAACCCAGAGAAACCAACCTCCAAACGTGTACGGGAAGGTGAGTTTGAAACCGCCGCCGATGAAGTCGATGTTGTGCTGAGTCATGATGATGCCAAAAGGAGACGCATGATAACCTTGATTGAAAATACGGGCGAAAACCCTCTCAACGTTCAAAGACGCGTAAACCTCTTCGCACTCAACGATTGAGAATGGGCAGGAAGGCATTGGCCGCCTTCTCACACGCATTTGCCACGTCATCAAGGCGCTGGAGAACCCTGTACATGTGCATGGCCGCGAGCGGGGCGTCTTCGCCGTTGGAGAAGACATAAGCGGCCGCCTTTGCCTCCACGCCATCGGCTTCGTGCTCTTTGAGGTTCACCTCTCGGATCAATTCAGCAAGCTTGTCCTCAGCCGCCTTGGTTTGGCCGCTGATGGAGAAGTCCCGGAGAGCTTCAACAGCATCCTCGTACTTCGCCACGGTTTCAGAAACCGCCTTTGCCATGGCCTTGAGGTTCGCCTTGGCTTCTTCGTCATCAAAGAGGGGACGGAAGGCCAACTGTTCGGCTACATTCTGAGCATAGTCAGCAATCCGGTCCTGTCGACTGACCATGTAAAGGAAGTCGTCAAGTGAAACATGCACACCAAACCGCATGTCATTCATGGCCAAACGACGCACCTCAGCCTTGACGTTGTCCGCCTTGAGCTCGGTGTCTATGGTGGCTTGAATTGCCTCTGAAGGGTCTTCGCCGTCACAAGCAGCATTCACTGCCTCCAACATGTGCTCCACTGTTTCTTCAACAGCTTGTGCGTGGTCGTGGAACAACTCAAACGGCGTGACCGCATGTCCGTCGCCACCAACATCGGAGAGCGCTTCTTCAACGTGGACTTCTGAACCACTCTTCCAGATGGCGTAGCCGACAGCCATGAATGCCAGCGGGAGGATGACGATCATGTTGAGTGCATCGCCTCCCGAGGCAACAAACAGGACAACGGCACCAAAGGCAGCAGCAGGGACGCTCGCCACCCAAGACGCTGCAATCTTTCCAAAGACACGGAAGTCCACGGCTTTTGCCCCACCAGCAAGGCCGACGCCAACCACGGCGCCAACGAGGGTGTGGGTTGTTGAAACGGGGACGGCAAGGAAAGGCATGGAGAACACCAGAATCGTGGTCGCTGCACCAAATTCGGCAGCAAAACCGCGTGTGGGCGTGATGTCGGTAATTTTCTTACCAATGGTCTCCATCACACGCCAGCCCCACGTGAGCACACCAACAGCGATACCAGCGGAACCCAGGAGGACCAGCCAGAGAGGGATCTCGGCCTTGGCCGCAAGTTGGCCAGTGTCACTGCTCAGCACTTGCCACACAGCAGCCATGGGCCCGATAGCGTTGGAACGGTCGTTTGCGCCGTGCGCAAACGCAACATAGGCGGCCGTGATGATTTGAAGCCAAACGAAAATTCGCTCAACACCCTTGAAACCACGCTTTTCTTCGTTGATATCGATACGTCGAAGCACCGCATAGAGAACAAGGCTGGAGACGATACCGATGAAGGCTGCCAGAAGGATGGAGTTGATAGGTATCCAGGCGTTCTCCGCCCAGGGATCAAAGACGCCGTTTTCCTTAACAGGCAACCAATCGTTCTTGTCATCGATCCAGCCGTTGGAAGCCGCCTTGGAAATGAAGCCCTTGAGGGCTTTGTATTGGAGGGCCAACCCGAGAACAAAGAATGTCGGGAAGGCGAGTACAGGAGCAAGCCAACGGGAGCGCTCAACAGGATTGTCGTTGTCGAGAATGAGTTTCTTGATGATCATGAACGAAAAGAAACCGATCAAACCACCCATCAGTGGGCTGGCGACCCACGACATGACGACTTTGCGAACAACTTCCCAGTCGATGAGACTGGTCGAATATTTCACTTCGAGGATGAGCCCAACACCAAGAATACCACCGATGATGGAATGGGTGGTTGACACCGGCAGACCGAGGCGGGTTGCAACCGTCAGCCACGTGGCGGCCGCCATCATGGCTGCAATGAAACCAAGGGCAATGTCGGTTGAGAACGCCTCATCGATAAGAGGGTCGGCGAAATCAACGCTCAGAATACCCTTACGAACCGTATCCGTAACGGCATCACCGGCGAAAAACGCACCTGCGAACTCAAACACAGCCGCGATGACCACGGCCTGCTTGAGGGTCAGGGCACGAGAACCAACGGAGGTCCCCATCGCATTCGCAACATCGTTTGCACCAATGTTCCACGCCATGTAGGCACAAACAATCAACGCCAAGCCAATCAAGACAACCGTAAGGGGTTCCATGAATCTTCCACAACAACTCAATACATATACTCGCGTCAGTATATTCTATATAGGTCTATATTTTGTTTTCATTATGGCCCTCGGTCCAGGCGATCACGATGTCCGAAAATTGCAGGCTACTGGCGGTAGTACGTTCACGTTGAGCCTGCCAAAACCCTGGGTTTTACACAATCAACTTGAGCCCCGGTCTTCGCTGAAGGTTGACTGGCGACCCAGCGGCGCTCTCCGAATAACGCCGCTTGCACAAGATCAGCGTTTAGAGCGGCATGTCCGCATTCATCTTAACGAGATTCCTGAAAGCAGTCTCCATGACCATTTGATGGGGGCTTACATTTCTGGGGCCGACGTCATCTTGATCGTCCATCAGGGCGATTCTCCTTCGCCAGCGAAGTCAATTCGGCGCTTTCTACGCTCAACGCGCGGGTTTGAAATTGTGGAACAAGATACAACATCAACCGAACTCAGGTGCCTCCTTAATCCAGGTGATATGCCGCTTCATGCGAGCCTGAAGCGGATGTACCTTCTCGTTTCGTCGTTGGTACGGGACCTCCAAGAAGTGCTCGGTGGTGGTGATCTTGAATTCGTTGCCGACCACGAAGAAAGGGAAGCAGAGGTGGACAGCCTGCTCTATTTGATGGAACGGCAAATCCGTATTGTCTTTGAGTCCTATCAAGCCGCTTCGAGATTGAACGTCACGAGAGGGCAGGCGCTCGAATACGCCAACCTTGCTCGTTGTCTCGAGCGCATGATGGACCACGCCAACAATTTGACCCATTTCATCATCGAACATTCCGAGCATATTTCCGAATTCAATGCGACGCCCCCTATTCAATCGCTCTCGCTTTGGCAAGAATCGCTCAAAGAATTGATGATCAACATCA
>JAYPIL010000043.1:14016-17377 GCA_038127845.1 Candidatus Poseidonia sp. | reverse complement strand
CCGTCGCTGGTCATGTACGTGCTGCAGTCGGCGAAGGCAGCCGTGTTGATGGAGAGTTTGAGGGCTCCACCGGCATTGCTTCGACGAACATAACCTACCAAGATGTTGTTGTCCTGGGGTTCTTCTTTTGCGGTCTCTGATTTCTTCAATTGTTCACCTCCTCCGGGTCGGTTCCTCGGAACCAGAAAGGAGAGCATTAACGATTATCAAACCTCACCAAGGTGCCAGACCCGCAACCATTTCCCTTATACGAGCGCTTTTGGTCGTCTCACCATGCGAGCCTTGGTGACGGGAGGGGCGGGCTTCATTGGTTCACACCTCATCGACCGATTGGTGGCCCGGGGCGACCATGTGGTCGTCCTTGACAATCTTTCAAGTGGCCATCGCTCGTTTCTCCAAACGCATTTGGACAGCGGTGCCGTGACGCTTGTTGAGGGCGACCTTTGCAATCACGAGGACGTTACACGGGCGATGTCGTTGGACATCGAGTGTGTCTTTCACCTCGCTGCGAATCCTGACATCCGCTTGGGAACGCGTGTCACCGACACCGACCTCAACCAAGGGACCGTGGCAACCTACAACGTTCTCGAGGCGATGAGGCTCGCCGGTGTGACCAAGATTGCCTTTGCCTCCAGTTCCGTGGTTTACGGAGAGAACGCTCCCATGCCAACGCCGGAAAATCACGGGCCCTGCATGCCAATTTCACTTTACGGTGCGAGCAAGCAAGCAGGTGAGGGTCTCATCAGCAGTTGGGTGGGGACCTTTGGCTTTCAAGCGTGGATTTTCCGGTTTGCGAACGTCATCGGCGCACGGGGAACGCACGGGGTCATTTTTGACTTCATTCACAAGCTGAAAAAGGACCCCACTCGCCTTGAAGTTCTCGGCAACGGCCTGCAGGAAAAATCCTACATGGAAGTTGGCGATTGTGTAGATGCCATCCTCCACGTGATGAAACATGCAACAGCACCGCTCAATCTCTACAACCTTGGCAGCCACGATACGGCTTCCGTGCGCCGTATTGCAGAAATTGTGGTGGAGGTTACGCAATGCCACGACGCAACCATCGAGTACACCGGTGGGGACAGAGGTTGGGCCGGTGACATTCCTAGGGCCCGTCTTGGCATTGACAGAATGTTAGAAAGTGGCTTCGATGTCAGCATGAACAGCGAGGAGGCCATCCGACACACTGCGACGTGTTTGTTGAACGAAATTGGACTGGAGGACTGATGCACATGAACAACGATACCGAAGCCGACGTCCGAACAGATACAGCCATCAAAATTGCAGCCCTCTTTTTTGTTTCCATCATGGTGTTGGCGTTTACCACCGATCCCATCGCAACCGGAACCAAGGTCGGGGAGCGTGCGCCCGCCCTCGAGGGAATGATGTACAACGGTTCGGGTTGGACCACGTTTGAGATGGACGATTTCTTGACCCCCGAGTGGACCAAGGATGGAAACGTCACGGGTGAATGGTTGCTCGTTGAATTCATGGACACGGATTGTCCGTTTTGCGTTCGTTCTGCTGATGAAGTTGGTCAAAATGCAGACTATTTCATGAAACTGCTCAAAGATCAAAACAACCCGAACGAACCCGCTTGGAAAGGTCCCACCATCAACTTCGTTGCAAGTGCTACCCAACTCGACATTCCAGGCCATGAATCAAGTCGCGATGAGATTGAAGCCTTCCGTGACAGAAACGGTCAGGAGGAATGCGACGGTGCGTCCTGTGCCAGTCGTCCGGGAACAGCGCACGAGTTCATCTATCTTGACGACCTTGACCAAGACAACATGAAGGAGTGGAAGATTCCGGGTACGCCTGCGTACTACCTCATTCAACCCGACGGTATCGTTGCATGGTCTTCAACAGAATCCAGCAGCGAAAAGGTCTCGGATGCCATTATCCGTATCACCCTGGAGGCCTGAACAGTGAATCAGAACCTCCTCTTGATTGGTTACATTGTCCCGTTGCTCGTTGGTGTTCTGTTGATGACGCCTGCGGGTGCTTCGCTGTTTGGAAATTTCTTGAAAGGACGAACTCCTCTCATGATTCACCAACGCCGTCGGCACATGCTTGGCATGAATTTGGTTGCGCTTGTCGGATTCGTTGTTTCGGTTCACACCCTCTGGATCACCAACAAAATCAGCGAAGGAGGGAACGTTTGTTCCACGAGCACGGTGTTTTCTTGTGACGATGTGCTTGGCAATTCAGCCTACAACACCGACCCTGTGTTCGGCCTGTCGTGGGGCCTTGTGGGGATGTTTGCCTTCGCATCGCTTCTGTTCATCACCAACGCCGTTTCGAAAGAGCCCGACGCCTTGTGGTCCGAGCGCTATCTTCGCTACGGGAAGTTGATGACGGGTGGTGGCCTTGCAGTGATCGCCCTTCTCGTTTACTACGAGGTTCAAATGGGGAAGATTTGCCAGTTCTGCACCATGGCTCACATTGCAAACGTCGTCTGTCTGTTTGGCTTCTGGCGGGCAGGCAAGATGCATGATGAAGGCACCTGGAACGACGTGACGTCCGACGAGGCAAAGGAGGGTTCGTCAGCATGAACAAAGAAACCCTGTTCTGGCTTCTCGTCACGCTTTCAGCTTTGGCCACCATGGGCGTCTTGCTGGGGGAGAGCGACGGAGAACCACCGTTCAACACGGCAGATAAGCGCCATGCGATTGCCAACGATTGCATTGGAGGACATGGGGGCGTGGATGAACACTATCATCCCATCCTTACAATCTCTGTTTTGGGAGAGAATGTTGAGATTCCAGATGATGTGGGATTGAACGACGGCGATTGTTCAATGCGACCGCTCCACACACATTCCGCAGACGGAAAAATTCATGCTGAATTTGAGCAAGCGGGCGTGGATGCTCCTTTGGAAGCCTTTTTTGACATTTGGGGAAAACACATGGACTCTTCCGGATTTGATGAGCACCGAGTTGACGAGAACCATGAATTTGTGATGTTTTTGAACACTTACTCCTACAACGAAAACAACCAGGTTGTTGTCGATTCAAGCCAACGGCAACAGGTGTATGACTTTGAAAACCTCATTCTTGAGGACATGCAATACATCGAATTGGTGTACCGTGAAATCGGTTGATCAGGGCGTGAATACGCCTCCGAAGAGAGCAGCGTTTGGCTCCTTTTCGATTTCCTCCATCCGCAGGACGGTGACCTCAATTTCAGTTGCTTCTTTGTAGGTCGCTCGTAGTTCTCGCATCAGGTCGCGTTGAACGTCTTCCATCCCTCCTCCGTGGAGGACCGACAGGTGGTGAGTCGTGCGGTCGCCCACCTTGGCGTAGTATTCAACAACCCATTCTTTCTGAGGGGTCTCTTCTTCCCATGCCACATCTTCCCA
>JAYPIL010000043.1:0-13916 GCA_038127845.1 Candidatus Poseidonia sp. | reverse complement strand
GAGAACACTCCACGAACCAAGGTCATCAAATTCAATGGAGAACCCAGTAGAGCAATTGTCTCCTGCCGAAGCGGTACGGAGTCCAAGTTCAACGGTGATGTTCCCCTTGGCGATGCTGCATTCGGCGGTTCCGACCAAGACGCGATCACGCGTCGCTTCGCCAGGGTTGAAGGCCCCCTCCGGCATCATCTTGTGGTGTTCAAGGACCAGAAAGGTGAGCTGGCCGTCCGCAGCCCCGGAAAAGGAGGTATGGGTCACAGTTGCCCGGTAACCATCGTCGGTTCGCTCAACTTCAAATGCCAATTCAGAGACTTGTTGGCGCTCCAGTTCCACGGTGAGAATGTCTCGTTGGACATCCTGCCATCCATCATAGCCGATTCTCGGTTCGCCACCCTCCACGACGAAGGTCGGTGTGCTCGTTTGGAGATCGGGGTTGCTGGTTTGCAGGCGTTCGATACGGTGTTGACTGGCAGGTGGCATGAACGCATCTTCTCCATCGGTTGGATGCAACGCCACCAGGGCTATCCGAGACCCGTGACTGTCGGCGACCTGCATCAATTCGGGGTCCACTTCTGCGCAGGTCGGGCACCATGTCGCCGTGATTTCCTCAACCAGAAGGGTTCGGCCACCGATACCGGTCGAGATCGGTTCCTCAAAGGAAGCAGTCCGGTCGATGACCTTGCCTTGAACGGGCAGAATGACGAGCGTCAACAGCAGGATGACCAATGCAACCGGAACCACAGGGGCAAGCCGTCTCGTGTCTTCTCTGGTCACATGCCGGCCACGCCTCGCATCTCCTTGATTGCTTGCATTCTCTTTCCAACGGGAAAAGCATTGATGAGGGCGACGGCGGCAGGGGGAACAGAGGACAAGGCCATGGCAGACCACTGGGTTGAGAATCACAAGCGAGATTCTTGGCGCAAGCAAGCCAAAGCAAGCGGCTACCGCGCTCGTTCTGCCTTCAAACTGAAGCAAATCCAAGAACGGTTCAATCTCGTGCGGGATGGAGACATCGTGCTTGATGTGGGATGCCATCCCGGGGGTTGGGCGCAAGTCGCGGTGGAATTGGTTGGCGAAGAGGGGCAGGTCATCGGCGTGGATCTGCAACCCTGTGCTCCGGTCGAAGGGGCCGTCCTTCTTACCGGCGATATCACGGAACCGCTTACGCAAGAACGCATCTTGGGTGAACTGGACGGTGCTTTGTTCAACGTCATTGTGTCCGATATTTCTCCCCACATCACGGGGAAGTGGGACATGGACCAGTCGGTTGCCCTGACGCTTGTTGCCGATGTGATGGATTTTTCACTGCCGTTGTTGCGAAAGGGCGGAGGGTTCACCACGAAAATATTCCAGGGCGTGGGCGTTGACGAATTGATTGCAGCGGTAAAGCCACATTTCTCGAGCGTTCGCAGGTTCTCCCCCGATGCTTCGCGGAACTCTTCTTCAGAGGTCTACTTGGTGTGCAAGCACCACACGCCTTGGAAGGCACCGAAAGCCACGATTCGTGAGCGTTTTGAGACGGCTTTGAATGTGATTTTGGGAGGCGAAGACATTGAGGATGAACCAGAACCCGTTGCCTCCACCTTCCAAGTGCGCCGGAAAAAATCGAGCGACGACCTTGAAGAACATTGAGGCAATACCCAAGGTTCATGAAACGATTGCCCGGTCTTGAGTGGCCCGAACCTGCCAACCGAATTGAGAACCTTCGTCCGAACAGCCCGGTCCGCCGTCTTGAGATGGTCGTGTTGCGTATGTATCCACGGCGCATGATCGTCTCGCCCTCCTACACAGGGTATGTTGCTGCAGCCTGTGGTCGTGATGAAACCGGTCTCGTTGGCTTGGTGTTGTGGGGCGATCAGATTGAGCAAGTCACCCTCGGCGACATCATTCGCCTCGAAACAGGCTGGTGCAGGTCTCGAGACGGGGCGCTCGTGGTCAGCACGGGCAAGCATGGACGATTGACCGTGATTCAGCGATTTGCTGATGAGCGCCGTGGGTAATGCTCACGCAACCATAAAGAGGGGGAGGCCTTGGCGAGAAGCATCACGAGGCCTGCACATGAGTGAACGAGCAAGTACCTGTACCTCCTCCGGCGTCCCGCTGGCAGAAAATGGATCAACGACCTTCCCGTGCCCGGGTTGCTTCAACCCCATCGGTCGAAGCCCTCGTGTCCGCAATCAAGGCGTGCTCTACAAGTGTGCAAACTGCGGCTTCGTCGGACCCTGAGGTGAGAACATGGGCATGGTTGTAATGACATACAAAGTGAATCCTAATTCAGAAATGGAAGACGTTGATACGGACGCCATCGCAGAAGCCATCGCCGCTATGCGAGATGACAACTACGACATCCAGGCCGTGGAAACCAAACCCTTGGCGTTTGGACTCAAATTCGTTCAGGTTCACGTCAAAATGAACGACGGTGAGGGTCTTGCTGATGCCTTTGAGGGCATGATGAGCGAAATCCATGGCGTTGGCGAAATCGAAGTCCTTTCCATGGGCCTCATTTGATTCCGATACGCCTTCGTTCGTCGCAGAGCTCCACGATTCGGTCGCTCACATGTTTGAGAGCGGCCCCTTCATGAATTCACGAAGCAAAACCGTTGCGTAACTGCCCGAACCAAGCGTGAATCGGAAACGCACGCAGGCCCCCTCTGGATGCCATCGGTCCTCTTCCGTTGGCCCATCTTCCCACCGGCTTCCCAGCGTGCTTCCGTCTGCGATGGGAACGGTGTCCACGGAGAATTCCTTGAATTCGGCGACCAAGCCTCGGCGGGTTCCTTTGGACGACAGCCGAGGGACATCCTCAACGTCCCAAGAGAGGTCGCCAAGCCCCTCTGCATCGATGGTGGCTTGTTCCAGAGCGCCGGGTTTGCCCTCGGAGGTTGAGATTTCACTTCCGGGCAACGGTCCCGTTGCCATCAACCGTCCAAGGTCGCAGTTTCGACCGATACGGTTGAGAGTTCGTTCTTGAACCACCACGCACGAGTTGACGTCAAGTTGGCTCTTTTCGTCCACCCTGCCAACAATGTCACCGACAACCGGACGAGCAAGTGGCAATCCTTCTTCCAAACGTCGTTGGAGTGATTTATTGAATACAATGGACTGCAGTGCATGAACCGTCATGAGTTGCAAATTGGTTGGTAACTTTCGGAAAGCACCGACATAATCATCTGGATTGCTCAACAGATGTTCAATCATTCTTCGCTCAAAACCCATCCAGCGGGGCAGGTCCTCCAGAAGCGACTCGTCAATGCCTTGGTCACGGATCCGCTGCCGAATCGCCTGTGCTTCTTCGCCTTCATTTGGTCCTTCCATGGAGAGGTACGTCATCACGGCTTGTTCCCAATCACCGTTCACCACGTGCCGGCCAACGTGGGGCGTTACGGGCCGTCCCGAACCGAACCGCTGTGGACCGATCCAATTTGGGAACCGGTTGCCTCCGAGAGAGGCCTCCATGGTGCTTTGGATGCGGGTGACCTCTTCGAGGGCTTCATCGTCGTTCATGGGCGTACCATCGGGATGGCAGCAGCCACGGACCACGATGGTGAAGCGGTTTCCTCGGTGGTTGCCGAATCCAATTTTTTGATGGGTTCTGCCCAAAACTTCGATTTCCACATCGGGCAACTCAACTTCAGCAACTTTGTTCATCGGAGCGTCAATGACGAAGAGTTGTGAGGTCACCGCTCGCTTGTCTTTGGTTCCTGCGAAAAACACACGGTTTCGAGGGATGCGAAGTTTGGCAGAGAGTTGGTTGCAAAACCGGTTGGTCTCCCAGTTGGTGAGGGTGATTTTCGCAACGGTGAACCGTCCACGGTTGTCGAGATGAACTTGGGTGGCCATCTCTTCAACGCGGAAATCCGTCACCCTTGATTTGATGAGGCCGCCGATGCCGTCGTGGTTGGTGGCGTAACCGACCAAGCCGATGGATTCGGCCAAGAGGTCGTTCATGGAATCGCCTTGTTCAGAGGCTTGCGTTGTCAAATTCCGAAGCGACACCGCTGATGATGTCGTTCAACACTTTGTCGACACCGGCCTTGGAGGTGGTGCGAATGTAGAATTCTGGGTCGTCCAATTCAGGATGCCCGGGGAAGTAGTTGGCATAATCAACGTCTTTGTGGGCGTTGAGTCGCTCGCGGAGCACCTGGAGTGCCGTGTGACTTTCGCCAATAATTCGAAGTCGGAGCTCGTTTTTTTCTTTCTTAAGGACTGTCACGGACATGATGACCAGCCTTGCGACCGACCCACTTGTTTTGAACCTTCTCCTCTGAACACGCCGTTACGTCAAGGCAGGCTTGAACACCACCTCCAAGATAGCAGAAACACCTGCTTCTTTTTATGCTCCACGGACAGGGCAAGAACATGGATACGGCGGGCCTTGAGGAACGCCTTGCCAAGTTGGCTCCTCAATTTGAGAGGTCGGCTCCATTCATCGTTGGGGTCTTTTCGCTCATCACGGTGTTGCTCGCTGCGAACCTGTACATTTCTCCACCTACGTTTCAAACCGATTTGAACGATTTTTCTCCTGAATCCGAAGCCTCCGACGCTCACGAACGCATCCACCAACATTTCCCTGACGAGATGCGCCCGTTGTTTGTTCATGTTACGATGGATGATGCTTCCAACGTGTTGTCATTGGCAGCCCTGAACGCCATGAATGAAGATCTGCTCCACTTCCAAAACGAATCGGAGAAACGAGACGGCGTCGTTCACGTTTGGACCACAGCCCCCGGCATCATGCAATTGGCGCTGGACGAGGAAGCCGACGGCGTCGCCTTGTCCTCCATCAACGACTGGCCCGAGTTTCTCTCCTTGGTGTTCACCGATAACGAAACGTGTGGGTTGAGTGCGGACGATCAGTTGCTCTCTGCCGCAACCTACGCCTCTTCGGCCTTGCTTCACCAGGATTTGAACTACAACCCCGTCTGTGATTATCTTGACAGCGAAACGGG
This sequence comes from Candidatus Poseidonia sp., assembly GCA_038127845.1. Classification (GTDB taxonomy): domain Archaea; phylum Thermoplasmatota; class Poseidoniia; order Poseidoniales; family Poseidoniaceae; genus Poseidonia. Next base: position 8,967 of record JAYPIL010000043.1, on the reverse strand, counting down.
GGACGGTACACCCACAGCCTCTTCCACGCTGTGGGTCCTCGAAATCGATCCCGATATGGAGGAAACCCAGCGGCGTATCCTTCAAGACCAACTCCGGGATGTGTTCACGCTTCGTTCGGATGATTCTGTCTTGACCTACGATGTGATTTCGAACGATTTGCTTGCGCATGACATCGACGAAGGCACGTTTGACAACCTGATGTTCTTGGTCGCACTTGCGTTCTTGGTGGTCGTCATCATGCTCAGCATCGCCTTCCGTTCGTTGAAAAGAGTGGCCTTTCCACTGGTCGGACTTTCCAGTGCGCTCATTTGGACCTACGGAATATTGAACCTTTCAGGAGCGACGTTTACTGCCCTTGAGGCTACGGTTGCCCCCCTTGTCCTTGGCCTCGGCATCGATTATGCCATTCACCTTCAGCGGTCTCAACGAACGCATTCCGACGCCTATCCGAGCCCTTCTGAATCTTGGCTGAGAGCCGTTGGGCATCTTTCCATACCCCTTTCCTTAGCGGTCATCACGACCGTGGCTGCCTTTTTGGCGAACATTATTTCTCCGCTACCTCCTCTTGCAACCCTCGGTTACGCGTTGTCGCTTGGCGTGATTTCTGCGTTCTTGTCATCAACCGTCTTCGTTGGTGCCCTCCACGTGATGTTCAGCAAAGAGAACAAGGAGAAAACAGCACCTGCCGTGCTAACCTTCCCGGTCATATCGGAACAAATTCTTCGGGTCCAACAAAAACAGCAAGTCGGTGTGTTGTTGGTGACCATTCTTGTCTCTGGGCTTGCAATTTACGGGGCGGCATCGCTCGAGACGGACTTTGATTTAGCAGATTTCGTGAACGAAGACATGGAGATCATGACCGTTCGTGATGACCTCTCAACCAGTTACGAGAGCGCAGGTTGGAAAGTCGTGTACGTCTTGATGGAACCCGCACCCGGGAAAGCCTCCATCAACGATGGCTATGCCTTGCTGACCGAATTGAAATATTTCCATTCGGATTTGGAATCCAACAACGATGTCGTCGGTGCTCCAACACCTGCTTATGAGGGTCCCTTGCCCGTTCTTCGCGACGCCATCCTGAGAAACGCATCCCTCGGCGAAGCCCACAATCTTGAGGTTGACCGTGGCGAGGTGCTTCGTATTGACCGAAATGAGCCCGTGACACTCGGTGCTTTCTTCCAGGTGCTGGCAGGGAACACGACCATTGCTGACCCGCTCACGGGCGAGACATGGCAGGAGCGTGTCCAGCAGACGGTGCATCTCGATGGAGCAAACATCGTTCATCTCCGGCATGAGATTCGAGTCGAAGCCTCAACCTCCGTTGAATCAAGCCGCGTCATCGACAATTTCATTGAAATTCTTGGCTCAACCGATGATTCCGGCACCATGAAGTATCAACTCAAGGAGACCGCTGTCATCCATGTGACCGGTGACTTGGTGATGCTCGAAACGGTTCTGGACGGTTTGAGCCTGACCCAAATTGAAAGCACGGCCATCTCGCTCATTGTCTCCTTCCTTGTCCTCTTCCTGCTGACTCGCCGCCTCATGCCCGCTGTCATCGTGTTGTTCCCCGTCGGTGTCGCCTCTCTGTGGGTTGTCGGTTCCATGGCGTTGATTGGATTGAAGTGGAACGTGTTGACGGTGATGGTCACCGCATTGACCCTCGGCATCGGCATCGATTATTCCATTCACATGTGGCGGCGCTTTGAGGTCGAAATGGCCAAGCGCGGTGACCATTGGGATGCCCTGCGCGCCGCGCTCGACTCGACAGGTGTGGCTCTGATGCTCAGCGCCATCACGACGATGGCAGGGTTTGCCGTCCTGGCATTCTCTCCGATGCCCATCATACAGGATTTCGGACTGATCACGGCCATTACGGTGCTCTTTTCGCTCATATTGGCGCTGATGTTGTTGCCCGTTCTGGTCGAGATTGCTGCACGAGGTCAGGAACGAGCAAACGAGCCTTGACCTCAAACCACGGCCAAGGCAGCGACGATGTCGTCCATCTCGAGGCCTTGTTCTCGCGCAACCAAAGCATACGCAAGCCACGGAGTGATGAGGTCAAAAGCGGCTTGCTTTCGCTGCGCCCGCCGCGCCAATTCATCCTCTTCCAGACCGCTTTTGCGAGCCACAAACCGGGCGACACGCCGAGTGAGGTTCGCCCTCGGGTCTCCCGAAAGTGATTCTTCAGCTCTGACAGAGGACGGCTGTGTTGGACGGACTGTTGGCGGTGGCGTGGGTGCTGGTTCGATGTTTTCCTGACCGTGCAGATCAACGGCAGGAACGGGTTTCAGCAGTCGGGTGGGACGAGGAAACCATCCGTAGGGAACCGTCACCTCGCCAAGTTCAACCGCAGGTTTGACTTCACTGGCGTTCTCTTCAAGCCAGCCTGTTTCCAACAGAGCAGCCACCACGGTCTCGGCTTCATGCGGAGCAACCCATTCCATATCGAAGGACAGGGTCCGCTCGAGGTCGTGCAGGGGAAGGCTCTCTATCCCCCGAAACACGATGGTGAGGACACGACGAATGTCTTCTGCGGCCTCACTCATGCTGCTGAGGAAGAACAGGTGCTTCATCAAGGTAGGCCTTCGTTCTCGTTGGGCAGGAGCGTGAACGATTTGTCTTCGTTCAAGATCCATCGTCCACAAGTTTCACCCACGTAGTAGGTCGCATCTGCAGTGTATTCGTATTGACCGCCACCGGGCAACTTGGAGTAGTCCTCTGCATGTGTTTGAGTCTGTTCTGTGACGGTTGCTTCCGGCTCGGGCACACCCAAGGCATCCATGAATTGTGCAGCCATCGCTTGAGGAGAGACCTCCTCCTCAACCTGTGGCGTTGGTGGAGCAGCCCGTGGCGGTGTCTTGGGTGGTCCTCGTGCAGGCTTCGCTTCGCCCTTGCTGGCGATTTTACCACCCGGCGGTCCCTTGCGTTTTTCGGGTGGTGTTGAAGGTTTAACTTCGGGTGTTTCGGGCACCTGTTTGATCGCCTGAGCCAAAGCGCCCTCGTCCACCATCGGTGAGGAGCGTCGCCTCAGAAGGACGCCTGCTCCCAAGAGGGCCACCAACCCCCCCGCACTGGCCAAGACCACCGCGCTTAATCCACCGCCTTCAACGGTGACCGTTTGGGAATAGACGTTGTTCGTTTCATCTATTTCCCAAATGTGCTGTTCAAGGTCAACGGTGATTTCGAGCGTCCATTTGCCCTCAGGGGCTTCGAAGGAACGGCGAACAGATTTCGCTGTGTTTTCATCCATTGAATTGAAGATTGAGCGACCAACAAGGGTACGTTCATCCCCTTGAACAAGTTCAATGGTGGCGTTGAAGGGTGTGGACAATCCCTCTCCACCGTTGACGACGAAGAAGGATAACGAGATTTTCTCGCCGGGCTTAACATCGGTGTTGAACTCCACCTTGTCAAGCGCCAAATCGGGCCCGATGTTGTTCAACGGTGCCTCCAACCACGGGTCGAGAGGGGAGTTGCCCGTCTCCGAGGTGAGGCTCCATCCCGCATCATCCAAACCGTCAGCCCAACAGGCAAGGCTGGCTTGCGGAGAAAGCAACGAAGGGTCGCCAAGTTCACTGAAATCAAAGCTGAAACTGAACATGGTGTTTCCGTTGAACACGGTCGTTGCGTTTCTCACCAGCGTGACCGTCTCCCACTCCACGGCCATGGAGCGAACCTGGCAGGTCAACTCCAGCGGATTGGACCAACCCTGCTCCTCCTCGATGTTCACACCAACCTGCACGGCATCCAAATGATACCGAGAGATGGTGTCTGATATCGAAGATGGCAGCAGTGCAGGAGCAACGTGGTCGATGCGGAACGGCGTGATGTCGTAGGAGGAGAGCTGCTCAACCTGGAGCGGGTCCCAAAGCGAGAGGGTCAAATCGTAAACGAGACCAGAGACATCGGGTGTGGGAATCGTGGCTGTGAGTTGTCCGTTTTCAATGGTGACGGCCATACCGCCCTTCCACGCATCGGATTGGATCATCCCGTCCCATCGCAACCGCAAGTCACCCGTATAGGGCGTCGCACTGGTAAGGTGGTGAACTTCTGCGGTGAGGTTGAGTCCATCGCCTGCCATCACAACGACTCCTTCAGCGATGGCTTGCTTGACCATGCCGTCGTCGTCGCTGAAGCTGTTGATGGCAATGGTCATGGCCCGCTCAAGCACCCATCCCTCGCTGTAGTCGTAATGCTGCATGCCGTCGTAATCACGAACGTAGATATCCACTTCACCTTGAATCAGCCCGGCATCAACAAAACTCCACTCGACTCGAGCGGTGATGTCGATCTTGAGGTTACCGTTACTGGTATCGATCACGCATCCGGAGGGCAGCACGAGAAGCCGTTCATCAAGCGATTCACAGGTGTTGTCGAGCACGGTGTACTTGACACCCAACGACGCATCGTTACCGAGTTCCAATCGAACTTCCGTGATGTCGTCGAGACCGTTCGGATCGGCAACCTCCAGCGACCAGCCGACCTCCTGAGCGGGTTCAAACCGCATCAGGGTATCCGACAACAGGTTCTTGGTTGGTTCAAACGATATCAATTGCCCTTTGATGGGTGTTCTGGACTCCCAACGAGCGTGTCCATCCTCCGCTGTTGCCGTGGGAAGGTCAAATCCTGCGATATCCTTTCCTTCCAGCAAGACCCTCGCCCATTGATGATCGTCGTTGACTGTATCGTTCACGGTGACGTTGACGAACCATCGGTTGCCCTGTTGGGAAAAGTAAGCCACGGCAGGCTGGTATTCGTTGCGTTGGGGGACACCGTCAGCCGCACCACCGTTCGTTCCGTCATCCCGTGCCTCCAGCCAGGTGAAGGCAGTGAGGGTTTCGTTCGTGAAACCGCCCACATCGTGGAACTCAAACATCACCGTCCGATAGGCATCCTCGTTCACATAGGCGTCAAGTGGTGGTGTTCGTGAGAGGAGGGTGGGTCCCTCAGCGTTGACGATGAAGGAATGCGGGTCGGTTGAGTAAACGAGGTCCCAATCCTCGCTTGTTCGTGCCTCAAACCATAGGTGGACTTCCCCTGAGAGGTCTTCTGGTACGTTGAGAAGGGCATGGTACACTTGGCCGGACGTTAGGTCAAACCACTCTGAGGATTCGTTTGACCACACCCGGTCACCGAAGACATCTTCGTCGTAGGTCTCCATATCGAGATGGAGCCGAGCCTGAAGGTTTCCCCCCAGCAATCGCAAGCCGCTGTTGGTGAAGAAGTGGTCAATGGAGATGTTGAGCTGGGTGTTGCCGGGCAGCACTTCACCGTCATCCACCGTTGAATCGCCACTGCTTGACGCATCGCCGGTCACGTTGGTGATGGCGACGGTGACGCTTCGGTCAATGGCGACGACGTCGGGGTGGAAGTACGTCACGTTTCGTTCAGCATGGGTGGTGGTTCGAAATCGGAGGTGGTCCGAAACCATCGAGCCCGCAAGGGCAAACGTCCAATTCACCGTTTGTCCTTGGTCGGTCATGGAACCAACCGTCGCCGTAGGTTGCCCAAACAACAGGTTGTCCTCGTCATCAACGCTCAACGATTGCGTTGCTGTGTCCCAAACGAGTCGCGTCCAATTCGTGTCGGGCGAGAGGCTTCCAAAGGAATTGCTCGGGTGGAGTTGGAGGGTGAACGTTCCGTCAGAGGTCGGTCCGTGATGTTGCGTCGTGATGGTGATGGGAGACGATGTCGGCTGCATCGTTGCGGGCAGTTGTGACACAAAGCCTGCAGAATCGGCACCGATGCTCACCTCCACAAGGGTCGGTGTGATCCAATCCATCAACTCGGTGGTGCTGTAGCGGACGCGGTATTGCAGGAACGGAGCGTCTTCAATGGAGGCCTCCAAGGAGGTGTTGCTCGCGGGCAAGTAGGTGTTGACCGGAACGGTGGTCGGCAGCCAAGCGGCCGATGCCATGGATTGGAGGCTCTGCGAGGTGCGGTATTGCAGGCCGATGGAGGAGCCTGATGGTTCAATCGTCGCAAAATCAAGCCAGAGGAAGCTGGCTGCTGAGTGGGCCGTGGGTCTCATGTCCTGAACGGCAGAGGTCAACATGCCGGATTGTTGAGAGGGGTTGAGATGGTATTCGTTCTCGGCGAGGTATTGGATGCTCCACGTGCTAAACCGTGTGTTGCTGCTGTCTCCACTGGCATAGACCAGCGAGTTATTGGCGCGAACGAGGGTTGAGTCATACAGTCCGATTTGGAGCGTGGCGTAGGTGTCCCATCGATTGGTGAAGGGATCGTAGCCGTAGGTCTTGTCGTTGGCGGTACCTTGCCATCCCGACAACTCGTAACCTCCGTGGATGATCAGTTCGTCGTTGAACACTTCAGCCGCATACGCCGACATCGCATGGGTCGCATTGGGTAGTTGAGACCACGTGTTGGTGATGGGGTCGTAAGCCTCGGTCAAGTTGGATTCTTTTTCGACCGTCGTGTTGGAGGCGGGGTCAAAGAATTCAGCAACACCACCGTAGGCAATCAGTTTTCCACGGAACGACACGAGGTCGAAGGAATGTCGTCGGTTGTTCATGTCGGCCATTTGCGACCAAGTGTCGTTCGCCACATCGTACCGCATCATGCGTTCCGTTGAATCCGAGCGGTCGTGCGCCGTCACACCTCCAGCGACGTAGATCATGCCGTTGTGAGCCGCCACACCCGCGAGACCGACGGAACGGTTGGCTGGCATGGACGTGCCGTAGGACCAATTGTCGGTGGTTGGATTGTAGACCTGCACCAATCCCGTGGCCTGAATGGTTGGTGATGCAAACGGATAGTGGTCGCCGATGGCGTAAATCTTGTTGGCGACGACGGCACAACCGTGGTACTGCTGTGTTTGTTGCATCTCAACGGTGGAAGGTGACCAGGTTCTGTTCGTCACGTCGTAAACTTCCACCAACTTGGTGCTGGTTTCATCACCCGTTTGCGAAGGGTCCACGTCGACACGACCACCGATGAGAAAGACTTCGTTCGTCGAGGGGAGATAGGCGGAGCACGCACCCGTGCGAAGCGACGTCAATCCCAGTCCGGTGGTTGCTGTCCAGGACATCGGCGGGCGCGTCAACGACGTCAACCCTGTGCTTGCGTCGAGGGAGAGATTGTTGAGGGTGAACCCCTCAGTGTTGGTGAAATTTTGCTGGTCCACAATCGTCTCTTTCGAAACAATAGTTGGTACCAAAACGACCTCTTCCTTTGCCGAAAGGAAAGGTGAACAAGCCATGCCGAGCATCAAAACAACGAGCAACAGGGCAGTGCCTGTCCGAGGCCCGTGTCCTGACATGAACTTGCGAAGTCATTGAGGGTTGTATAGCCTTCCCGTTCGTGTTGTCGTTGTTCAATGGTGCGAGAAACCGCAAGAATCAGATTCCGATTTTGTGGATGGTTTATGTGGACGCCGATACTCGGGTTTCCATGCATCACCCTGCGCACGACCTCACCACGGCGAGCGAGCCCAACCTTCTGTTTGGATTCCCAATCTTGTTTTTTGGAACCCTCGCCCTGGCGGGCGGTGTTGCATTTTTGCTCAACAAACGGTTGGGCGGTCTGCCCAAAATCGGAGAGAGGCACTACGATGTTCTCGTTCTCATCCTCGGACTGTGGTGCCTGGGAGGTTTGCTGACCGATGCCTTCGCTCACATCTCGGGCGTGGTGGATGATACCTTCTTCACGCCATGGCATGCGATTTGGTATTCCGGTGCTACGGCGTACGGACTGTACATCACCTACGCCATCCTTCCCGAGGAGGGCCTCACCCATTTGATCAAACATCCGTTCCAAGCCCTCGATAGCGTTGCTCCTCATCACAAACCCGGTGTCTACGGCATCGTGATTTTCGGCATTGCGGGCTTTGGCGACATGATCTGGCACGAACTCTTGGGCGTCGAAAACAACACCGACATTCTCCTTTCACCCACCCACATCGGGTTGTTCATCGGCTTGATGATGTCCGTTACCGCCCCCATGTGGTCGGCATGGCCCGATGCCAAAAGCGGCACCAACGGTGTCAAATCTCAACTGCTGTTGGTGTTCGGCGTTGGGGCTGCATGGTCCGTGATGATGCTGATGTTCCGCTACAGCAACCTTTGGTTTAGGCCGCTCCAGCATTTTTGCTACAGCGGTTCAACCGACTTCTGCGATTACGGCAATTACAACGAGGCCTTGGAAATCGGCCTTCAGAGCCTCTGGCTTCAAGCCGTGATGACGTCGGGTGTCTTGATTCTCTTCTTGCGCCGTTGGCAACCCGCTCGAGGCACGATGTTCATTCTGTTCAGTTTCTATGCGGTCAGCATGTGGGTGTATTCGGAATTTGATCGAACGGTCTTGTTGATGAGTCTCGCGTGGGCAGTGATTGGCGAGATGGCCCTTTCGTTGCACAAGAACTTCGGGATGCAGGTCTATGTTCCGTTCATGGTGGCCATGCAGGTCTTGGTGTTCATGGTCTCGTGGTTCATCCAAGCCCAAGATGTCTCCAACGTCACGTACTGGACTGAGGGAACGGAATTGCACGTGTTGCCGTTCGGATGGACCATTCACTCGACCATGGGTGCGGTGGTTGTGGCTGCCGGCATTGCGTGGTTCGCCACGATTGTGGCCGTAGGGCCTGAGTTCCCTCGGGAACTCAAACCGGAGTGATGTTGCCATCCCACACAGGTTTTGACCGTATCTCTTCAACGGTGGAAAAGGATTGATTACGTCAACATTGATGCAACGACACGAACATTATATGCCGTTTTCGGGGGTTATGAATTGATGATAGCATCTCAACGCATGGCGCTGTTGACGATGGTGTTTTTTTCTGCCCTCATGGTCGGAGCCTCGCTGCCAGGAATCCTGTTTTCCGGGCCTCATTCCCAAGCATCGACGCCCTTTCCCGACGAGCTTGACCCGCTCTCCGACCATGTGTTGCTGATCGTGCTGGATGGGGTTCCACGATCGGTTTTTGATGACGCAGATGTCATGCCGTT
>JAYPIL010000042.1:0-17539 GCA_038127845.1 Candidatus Poseidonia sp. | reverse complement strand
GAAGAAGAAGCCGAGGATGACGCTGAAGAAGAAGCCGAAGAAGCCGAAGAAGCCGAGGAAGAGGTTCAAGAAGAAGCCGAAGATGAGGCTGACGAAGAGGAGGAGGCTGAAGAAGCCCCACCCGAAGAAAAGAAGAAATTTTGAGGTGAAAAAACATGTGGGAACATCGAAGCGTATCAGACAAAACATTCCAAAACACCGGGCGCATTTTGCCCAACGAAACTTACGTCAAGCTCATGGATGAGGTTGAAGCCGTTGTGACGCACGCTCAAACCGACAAGTTTGATGCGGAAACGTTCATGACGTACATTCCTCGAAGGGGACCGTGGGAAGAGATTCCAGAATCGGACCACTCTCGTGCCGATGCACGAACCCGTTACATCGGTCCGGCAGAGGCAAAACTCCTGAACACCAACTTGGTTCTCGGGTCGTCCTGGATTGACTCCGACCGTTTCAAGTTTGAGCGCCGTATTGAGAACATTTCGGACTACCTCAAGCAGAAGACGATCATCAACGCGAACATGTGGACGCCGAAGCAATTGTTCACCACCCAGACCTTCTTCTTCTGTTCCACAGGCGATGAGGAGCGAATGGGCGGCGCCATCCTCGAGGGCGATACTCGCAACGACGACCACTTGTTCCTCGGTACGGAGGGCAAGGAGTTCGCTGAGTGGGAAGTCATTCTCTGGGGTCTTGGTCACCGCGGTGTCGTTCCAGACTCCGACCCACTTGACCGCGTTTACTACCCGTCCTTGATGCACCGCAACGTGTCGTTCAACAACCGACTCGGTTGGATTCGCTACTCGCCTGCTGGATTCGGAAAGGACGCTTCAGGCTACCTGATGACCCGCCCGAACACATGGATTTGGCCTGCTGTCAACGGCAACCGAGAGACGGCAACGGCGTTCAACTTGCTCGTGAACCTGCCCGACCGACGCAGTTCGTTCGGCGAAGAAGGCATCTCCGACGTCTTCCTCACCACCGGAAAGACCTCGCTCTACACGATGATGGGCATGATGCAATCCTCAACCGTGCGCCAAGCCTTTGGCGCCGGTTCAGAAATGGTTCCACTCGAGTTCCACTGCATTGAACCAGGACTTGACGAGTGGATTAGCAACTCCAGCGACGAGGACAAGTACAGTCGTCTCTTCGAAGTGTGCGCCACCATGGGATACCTGTTGACCGACCCTCAAATCGGCACCTTGGGTGGAGCCGCAAAGCGCCGCCGCCTCATCATGTACCCGGCTGACCAAGGCAACCTCTTGACCTGCGCAAACGCCAGTCAAGTGGCCGACCACGCCTTGAAGTCCAACTACGGCTCAACCGTCTTCACCAAGTTGGACCAAGCCGACTTCATGAACCGCGTGACTCGCCGATTCAAGGCCTATGCCGACCTCGTCGCTGCTTCTGACGTTGCACGTGGTGCACGCTGGATTAGCCAGGCTGAAGTTGATGGTGAAAAGATGATTGGACCCAACGTCCACTCGATTCTCTCGGTCCGTGGATACGACATCCTGAACATGCAAGAGTACCTTGACACCTTCAACGACGTTTCCGCTGCCCCAGAGCGCTTGATGCGCCGAATCATCCAGTCGGTGGCTACCAACGCCCTCAAGACCGTGTACCCGGTTGATTTGCTCGGTGAATCTGCTGGTCCTGCACCGTTTGAACACATTTTCAACTCCTCGGACGACAACCCGCTGGTGTACTACACCGATGTTCGCTTCTTGGTACCAACATCCATTGACAAACTCCGCTTCCAGACCGCCGCTCGTGGCGCTGACCGTGGACGCATGCGTGAAGCCTACGCTGCACTGACCAACGCCGACCCCATGACCAGCCTGTCTATCCAAGACCTCTGTCTACCGTTCCTCGCCGACCTTGGCGACGATACTTGGCAAACGGGCACCGGCATCAACGAGAACGAGATCGTGGTCGAAGTGACGATGGCCGTTAACCCCGCCCGTGTGTGGCGCTCCTACCTTGAGCCCACCACGAAGGAAGTCTTTGACATGCCAAAGGGTGACAAGGGCACCGCTGCACAACTGTGGGGCGATGTGTTCATGACCAACGAAGTGCTTCATGACAAGATGAAGAAGGACGGTAACGAACACTACCTCAACTTGCTCAAGATGGCCTACCACTGGTCCAACAACGAGGCGCAAAAAGAGCACAAGCTCGGAAAGCACGCCAAGAAGCCTGCAGCAAAGAAGCCAGCAGCCAAGAAGAAGTGATTCCGTCCTGAATAAGGATTGAAGAACAAGAGGCCCGCCTCTCCAACCATGGCGAACGGAAACGACGGCAGTGGGCGTGCCCCTGTTGCGATCGTCCGCCCGACCACCACCGTGACGAGCGGCGTTGAAGTCACGCAAAAACTGGTGACAGCGGCCGTTGCCTTCGGCGACTTGATGCAAGGGACCTTCGGGCCACGTGGTCTTGACAAAATGCTGTACAAGACCAATGGGGAGACTGCGGTGACCAACGATGGTGCCAAGATCGTGGCTGAACTTTTGGTGAAGCATCCTGCAGCCAAAGCCTTCGTTCAACTCGCCGAATCCCAAGAACAGGCCTGCGGTGACGGCGTCACCGGTTGCATTCTGTTTGCCGGAGAATTGATGCGTGAAGCCGGGCGTTTGCTTGAGCGTGGTTTGCATCCACTTGTTCTGGTCCAAGGCTTCAGGGAAGCGTTGACCACGACGTTTGAACACCTAGCCGAACATACGCACTTGTGCGCCGATGAGCCAACCATACTCACGGCCGTCGCGCGAACGGCCATGAACGGTACATCGGCCGATAGCGGAGGCAACGAGTTGGCGCAATTGGTCGTTGAAGCGCTCACCTTGGTGTCGTCGGACGCTATTGACCACGAGGACGTTCGCATGGCGAAACGCACGCAGGGTAATCTGTTTGATACTCGACTGGTGCCCGGGCTTGTCCTTGAAACAGCGTTGACGTTGGACCGACTTCCTCGACGCTTGGAGGCCGGGACTGTTCTCACGCTTACCTGCCCGCTTGACCAAGAGGAAGCCACCAGAGATACTGAACTCGAGGTGAGCGACGCATCACAGTGGATGAAGTTCATCGAAGCGCAGGAAGCGCTTCTTCAAGCCAAGACCGACGCCGTACTCGCTACCGGTGCCACGGCCGTCTTCAGTGCAGGCACCATTGAACCGAGTGTGTTCCACGCCTTGACGGATGCCGGATGCTTCGTTCTTGGAGGCATTGAACGTCACGGCATCGAAGACCTTGCCAAAGCCACCGGAGCCAGCATGTGCGACCATCTTGATGATGCTCACGAGGCGACTCTCGGCCGATTTGAGCGCCTTGAAATCGAAACAAGTGAGGACCTTGACGGTCGCAGAGAGCGCCTGTGTCTTCGAGTTGGAGAACAACCCGGTTTGGTGACCTTGGATGTTGGAGGGGGAGACGGGGCCGCAGTTGAAGAAATCATTCGAGCCCTCTATGATGCGCTTCGCTCAACCTCGCTTGCCATGCAGACGAACGAAGTCGTTCTGGGAGGTGGCTCGATTCACATGGGGGCTTCGTTAGCCGTGAAAGAGGCGGCTGAGCGTCAGTCTGGTCGAGAGCGATTGGCGATGGAAGCCTTTGCACGGGCGCTGGAAAGCATTCCCTCAACGCTGGCGCAAAACGCAGGCGTCGATCGCTTGGATACCGTATTGGCTCTGCGGGCAGAACACCGGGCCGGCTCTTCTTCTGCAGGCATCGATGAGAACGGCCGGGTGGCGACGCTCGAACACACGTGGTTGCCTGCTGACACGCTCCGTCACGCTCTTGAGGCCGCCACTGAAACGGCATGCGGTTTGCTGCGCGTGGACCAGGTCATTTCCGCTCGAGGTGACTGAGAGGGCCACCAGCCGCTAAGGACGCTATGTTCAAGTGCATCCGACGGGCCAAATACGATAACGGGTTCTCCGAATGAATGCCGTTGGAACGCCGCCGCCTCGCGCTCTGTTGAGCGTTTACGACAAAACGGGCATCGTTGAATTTGCCAAAGGACTGAGCGACCTTGGCTTTGAATTGATTTCAACCGGTGGCACCGCTCGAACACTTCGCGACGCAGGGCTCGCGGTGGTGGCTGTATCAGAGGTTACCAACCACCGTGAAATCTTTGAGGGCCGTGTGAAATCCCTTCACCCGGCAATTCACGGTCCGTTGCTCGCACGATTGCATCAACCAGCCGATGCCGACGAACTGGAACGATTGGGATACCCCCCTATTCGGGTCGTTGCGTGCAACCTCTATCCGTTTGGCGAGGCCGCTGCAAGCAAACCCCCGCTCTCGAATGAAGCCCTGTTGGAGATGATCGATATTGGTGGTCCAACCATGGTGCGAGCCTCGGCGAAGAATCATCAGCACGTTCTCATCACAACCAACCCTCAACGCTACGGTGACGTGTTGGAGGCACTCAGAGCCACCTCAGCCCCCGAAGACGTGGATCTTACTTTTCGCCAGCGATTGGCTTTGGAGGCATTTGAACACACGGCCGCCTACGACGTGGCCATCGCCCAAGAACTTCATCGGCGTTTTCGAGGCGATGCAGCCAGAGCCTCTTCGATGGAAGAACAGCGAGATCTTTTGCCACAAAGCATGTTCGCAGCGAGCCATCAACTCACCACCCTTCGCTATGGAGAAAACGGCCATCAAGCAGCTGCACTGTACGCGAACCACGACACTTCTACCGACCCAAGCAGTTTGGTTACGGCGTTGGTTGAGGGTGGAAAAGCCATGTCGTACAACAACTACAGCGACGCCGATGCAACCCTTCGGTTGTGTCGCTCTTTGTCCACCGATGAATGGCCGAACACACCGCATGCATGCGTGATCGTCAAGCACAACAACCCGTGCGGCGCGGCGTTGGGAGCAACCCAGCGAGAGGCGTTTGAGATGGCCCTGGCGAGCGACCCCGAATCTGCCTTTGGCTCCATCATCTGTTTCAACGAAATTGTGGAGGCCTCCACCGCTGAAGCCGTTGGGGACCTGTTTGTCGAAGTGATGATGGCCCCGGGTTATTCGTCCGAAGCGAAGACGCTCTTGATGGCCAAGAAAAACCGACGCTTACTTACCATTTCGTCGCCAAACGACCGTTTGTCTCCACTTGAGCGAACCGTTGTTCGCAAACCCATTGAGGGGGGTGTGCTGGTTCAGACCGAAGAGCCTCCAATCATTGATTGGTCTAAAGCCAAAACGGTGACCAAGGTCCAGCCAACCTCCGAGCAACTTGACAGCATGAAGTTCGCCGTTCGCGTTTGCGAGCAAGTGAAGTCAAATGCGATTGTGATGGTTCAGGGAACGGCAACCGTTGGGATTGGGCCGGGCCAAACCAGCCGCGTTGAAGCGGTTCGCATTGCAGCAAGAAGGGCTGGCGAGCGCGCACAGAATTGTGTATTGGCCTCGGACGCCTTTTTCCCGTTCAAAGACGGCCTCGAACAAGCGGCCGAAGCCGGGGCCATCTCCATCGTTCAACCGGGTGGCTCCATCCGAGATCAGGAGGTCATTGACGAAGCGGATGCTCGCGGAATATCGATGCTGTTCACGGGCCACCGCTTGTTCCGTCATTGAGGTGAATGCATGGGCCATCTCCAAGACGTCAACCAAACCTACTGGCAGCACTTTCGCCGCGCTGTTAAACTGGCGTTCAGGTTTGCCTTTACCGCCCCACTTCTTCTCATTCACGCGTTTCTTCCGAACATGTTCACACATGCAGGCAGCAACGCCGTCGATGTTTACAACCAACTGATGGACGACGAAGATTAAACCGTTGAGGGTACGCGCCAACCGACCCACCAAACGCCAATAACGGCCACGATGGCGATGAGCGTTTGCCCGAAACCCGGGTCCCCAAGAATGGTGATGTACCAGATTGAAAACAAGGAAACCACCGAGATCAGGCCGCAAATCAGCACTTTGGAGTGCAACGGTAAGGCCTTTCCAGACCGGTAGTAGCCCAACAGTGAGGAGCCGAACACTCGGTTGGTTAAGAGCCACAAGAACAACCGTTGGGACGAGCGGCCGTAGCAGTAGGCAGCGAGCACGAGCCACGAGGTTGTTGGAAGTCCCGGGACGAACACACCGATGCCTGCAAGAACGACGAACAAACTTCCAAACGCAATCCACACCGACCGCACGATTGGGTTCGCACTGGGTTTGTGTTCGGCGAGGACGGCGTTGATGACTTCCTCATCGGAAAGGGAGGCGTACCGTTCGGCGAGGGATTGTGCGACCTCTTTCCTGAGGGCGGATGCAGACACGTTGGCAACCGTCATGTCGCTCGTGAGTGCCACCATGGCGGCGACTAAAACCCTTGGTTTTGCTGGGAAAGGGTTGAATCTCGTTCCCGACTGGCCAAATCGTGCCCCCCATAACAACGGTTGGACCTCGTGCGGCAACACCGGAGAATCCGTTGCGTTGCGCCGTTCTCATTTCGGGTTCAGGCAGTGGCATGGAAGCCTTGGTGAAGGCCCAGCGAGCCGAAGGGTTGCCACACACCACCACCCTCGTGGTGTCCAACCGTGCGGAAGCCTACGGTCTTGAGCGAGCACACAACCTTGGGGTGCCTACAGCCGTGGTCGAACGCGTGGATGAATCAGGTCTGGTGCGTACCCGCGAACAACACGAAACGCTCGTGCTCAAAGAATTGGCTCGGCACGACATTGAATTTGTTGTTCTCGCCGGCTACATGCGTCTTCTCTCTCCACATTTCCTCAATCAGTGGCAGCACCGTGTGGTGAACATTCACCCCTCACTTCTTCCACATTTCCCAGGTGCACACGCTCACCGAGACGTGCTTGCCGCTGGCACAACCATCAGCGGGTGCACCGTTCACATGGTGGATGAGGGTATGGATACTGGGGCTATTTTGGGACAACGCAGCGTACCCGTATTCGCTGGTGATAACGAATCATCGTTGAGCGACCGTGTAAAGGTCGAAGAACACCGACTCTATCCCACGGTGTTGACATGGATTGCAGAAGGGCGTGTCCATCTGGTCAACGGGGAAGCTCGGGTTGATGACGAGCAACCTCCGACGGTGTGTTGAAGTTCGTGAACTCACGACCCAACGTTCCCGTTGAAAGCGTCGGAAGGTCAGCAAGCAGGTTCTCAACCGTTGTCGCTTTGGGGTCGAGGACTGACGCCTCGGGGATCAAGGCGAACAACGGTTGCCTTCGTTGCTGTTCATCGATGGGAACACCTCCCGAGCGCTCATGTTCGAGCATGAACTCCACGCCGGCTTTGGTCAGAAAAAACGCATCGCATGGGACCAACAAGACCGTTCCTCCAACGGCCGTTCGCGCCCATACAATCAGTTGGTGAAGCCCCTCAAGGCCTTCTGGGTCCGCCAGGACTTCGCCTTCAAACAGCGCCTCTCGCGACGGTGAACCGCACAAGACCACGGTACGAGCAACACCCGCTTCGTGGAGGTGGTCACGAAGACGTTCAACACCACCAAACATCCGAGCCTTGTCCTCACCCATTCTACGACTGAGCCCACCTGCGAACACGAGTGCGGTTACGGGCATGACTTCGCCTCAATGCATGCTGTCCAGTTCGTCAAGGGCCGCCTCCAATTCGCTTAGCAAACCCCGGACACGGTGCAACAACGCTTTACGTTCTCGACTCGAACGTGCTTCAGGAAGCCATTCAAGCAGCCGCCGCACGTCCTTCGCATCCCGCTTGACGGTCCAACGAAGGACGTTTTCCAGAACCGGGTCTTCCGCAGGCAACAAGCGCTCAGCCATGGTGCAAACACCTGCTCGAGCACCATCAATGCTCCGTTTCAAGCAGCCTTGAACGGATACGTTCGAACATTTCTCCTCCCTTCGGAGCGCCGACCACAACATCCCGGCACGTCATTTCATCACGTCGTAGGGAAAGGAACAGCACGCAATATTGGTGCCACATCGGGCTTTGTTCTGCAGCCGCTCTGATCCATGCATCGTCGGGCACACCCCGTCCTCCGCGGACCAACTCTTCTGCGACTTCCAGCACCACCATCAACGGCTCTTGTCGTTGAAGCAAGTGGATGAACGCCATCCATCCGGATTGTCCGAGCGCACCATCGTCCAAATTGGCGAGCAGCAAACCTGCGATGCTCAGGTCTTCCCTGCCGTGCCGTTTCCAAAGCGCAGGGATGTATCGAGCGAGTTTCCGATGGTTGGGTGCTTTGGTCAGCATCCACGAAGCGATGTGACGCAAATCGGGTAATGGCGTGCCAATATGAAAGGCGAAATGTCCCTTCTCCGATGTGATATCCGTCCGTGGTTTGTTGATGATGTCGCTGACGCAGGCGGCATAGGCTCGCTTCAAAAATCGGAGCATTTTGCGTTTCGATGCCAGTTGACGAGGGTTTTGGTCCTCCAACCAGTCATCCAGAAAGGGATTCAATTTGCGCCACCTTCGTTTGACTTCTTGCGGAAGGTATCAAACAAATCACCCACAAGGCCCACCGAATCGCGAAGGGTGTCCATCAAGGTGTCAATGACGGCTTTGTCTTCGTACTTTTCTTTGACCATTTCTCGGAGCTCCTGTTCAATCTCTGCGTGCAACTCGTCGTCAATTTCAAACTGCGAGCGGAGATGAGCGAGCACTCTGAATTCGTCTTTTGACAGCGATGCATTCACGATGGCAACCTCGAACACTGCGGTGTAAATGGTTCGCATATCGTCCGAAGAAATACGTTCCCCAGGCTTTGAATCGTTCTTCGATTGAATGGATTCGTAAATGTAGGCTGGCTCATCCTCCGTGAGGTTCAGCACACTGGCCAGTTTGATGATCAGTCGCTTTTCTTCTCGTGTGAGCACGCCGTCGACAAGCATGACCTCGACCGTCGAACGAAAAACGTCCAAGGTTCCAAGTTCAGCCGACGACACGATACACTCCACGGACTCCGACTTCTTGAAGAAACCGTTTGTTAGAAAATTACTGCTAGAACGGTTTTTTTCTGCACAGGATTCAAAAGGGCAAGGCCTGTGGGACAATTGTTCACATTCACTTCACCTGCTTGGCGGGTGATTGCAACGGATGGTCATCTCCAGCGGAGATGGCTTGTCGCAACCCGTGTATGTGCAACACAAGGAGAGAAATCCCATGGGACGAAACAATTCAAACCGCTCCGGCGGAAACAAAGGCAAGGCCATGAAATATGAAATTCGGGCTGATATTAAGGTGAACGGGACCGTCCAGCGAAAGGACATCATCGGGGCCATTATGGGCCAAACCGAGGGTTTGCTCGGCGACGATCTTGAACTCAGAAAACTCCAGCGCACGGCTCGCGTCGGGCACGTGGATGTTGAGATGGAAACCAAAAACGGAAAAGTGCACGGGACCATCATCATCCCAAGCAGCATGGACAACGTCGAGACCGCTATCATTGCGAGCTCGCTTGAGACGATTGACCGCATCGGCCCCTGCAACGCCATCATCAAGGTGTTGCAAATTTCAGACATTCGTGCAACAAAGCGCACCGCCGTGGTTGACCGAGCAAAGGAACTGCTCCTCACTTTGGTGAATTCCGGTGAGGCTGCGTCCAAGACGGTCATCGAAGAGGTACGTTCGGTGTTGACCGTTGGAACGGCGACGTCGTTCCACGGGCTGACATGTGGGCCAAACGTAGAATCCTCATCGTCGCTTATCATCGTCGAGGGTCGAAACGATGTTCGAAACCTCCTCAACTGCGGTGTCAAAAACGCCATCAGTGCTGACGGTTCAGGCAACATCAAACAGGAACTCATCGATCTTGCAAACAGCAAGGAAAGCGTGACCGTCGCTATTGACGGTGACCGTGGCGGTGAGATGCTGTTCTTGCAACTCTATGACATGATGAAGGTGGACCACGTCGCTCAAGCGCCGGTTGGCCAAGAGTGGGAACTGCTTCCACAAAAGACCGTGACGATGTCCCTTCAGAAGAAGGTCGAGGCTGCGAAATTCAAGCACCAGCTCGACAAGAAAATTGCAGAAGACGAAGAGAAGTTTGGCGGCAAGAAAGACTGGGACAAAGACATGGATTCTGAATTCTCCTCAGAAGAGGTTGAAGCCGCTCCTGCCGACATTCAAGAGTTGTTTGACAAGGTTGATGAAATGGGCAAAAACAAGGCCCTTATTCGCTTTGCAGACGGCAGCTTCTCGGACGAAATCGGTCCTTCCAAACTCGAAAAGGCCATGTCCGAATCCGAAGAGGTGGAAGCGGTTTTGCTTAACGGGCCTGTGACCGATAAGGTGCTCTCATACGTCAATCAATCCGATGCGACCACCGTGGTTGGAACCAAGGAAGGCAAGGGCTTCGAAGCCTCCGAAGGCTTGACGGTCTGGTTCGCAGAAATTCACCGTTGAACCTCATCGGTGCGTTAATGGTCTCGTGGGACCGAGAGGTTTCCATGAGCGATGACCTTGACGTTGATTGGCCAACCGATGCGGAGCCGACTCCATCGCCGAATGAAGAGGAGGCTGCTGCCGCCAACGAAGCGACCTTGAGCGAGGAGGCAAGCAAAGAATTGGAAGGTGGAGAAGCGGAAGAACCCTCACAATCCGAACCGTTGTCCGCCACGTCATGGACGCTCCCGATTCGAGCCGCTCCGATACTTGCGTTGCAAGGCGAGGAGGTGGTGGAGTTCCCACTCAGTCAGCATTTGAGCGGTCACGAATCAACCTCGGTGATCGTCGATGAGAAATTGATGAGAATTGTTGAAGCACGTTACGATCCGGATGGCGTGCGGCGCCTGAACGTGAGAATGGCCTTGGTCAAGGAACACATTTCTGGCTATTCCCACACACACCTGGATATGTTTGACAAATTGAAATTTGTTTGGTGGGCATCAATCGGTGCTGGACTCCTGTTCGCCACCTCGGCATTCCAAGGCCTGTTTGTGCTCGGCGGAGGCGTGTTCGTTCTTGCCGGTTTGGCGGGTTTGTTGATGTCAAAACTCGACCTTCATCGTCTGTCCTTTTCAGACCATGGCGGGCGTCATGATTTCTATCTCTCTGGATGGCGTCAAGAGCCCTTCCTCATTCACAACAGCACGGCCCTGCTGGGGCCCGCCTTCGTGGACTTTTTGAGAAATGGAGAGCTTGAAACGCAACACATCGACGTGGTGATTGAAACGATGGGGAAGCCCGCACAACCCGCTCCAGCGCTTGCCATGGCCCCCCTTCTTCCTGAACCCGAGGCGGTCCCAGAGCCCAGCCCACCCTTGGCGCTGCCTGAGCCAGCGCCCCCAATCTCGTCCGAGGCCCAACCGCCTCCACCATCACCGGCTGGCCCGCCTGCTTCGCTGCCTTCTGAACCGCTTCCACCGCTGCCTCCTCCGCCAGCAGCAGCTCCTGCACCAGCCCCCGCTCCACTTCCTGCACCAGCGCCTCCAAGCCTTCCGGCACCACCCCCTCCTGTTGCGTCGTTGCCCCCTGCACCGCTGCCTCCGCCTGCTCCGCTCAAGGCGAACGTCGACGAGGACGCGCTGTGGGACGACCTGTCGTGATCACGCCTGCACGCCGCCTGCAGAAGGCAACTCCACGACGGCCTGCAGCCGTCGAACTTCATCCGCAAGGCCTGCAAGTTCCTGAGGGAGCGGCCAAGCATCTTTCTCGAGAGGGACACGCTTACCCAGGCCCGGGATACGATTGAGGGCAACACCAAGCTCCATTGCATCTGCGAGGAAATTCCCCTTGGCCCCTGAATGCCTCGCTTCCAAGCGTCGTCGCATCCACCGTTTGAGTGGAGGTATTAATGTGTGGAGTGAAGCGAGCAAAGCGGCCCGTTGACCGTCCTCGCTGTTGCCTTCGGGGAGCAAACGCAGGGTCAGGCGCAACAACCGAGCCACCCGCACATCCCGAGGCTCGACATTGACATGCTGGGCCAAGCCTCGCCGAACCTCACCAATGGCGTTCATGCCTTGAGCGTGCACCTCGGTGGCCATCGCCGTCAGGCCCATCGCAGCCAACAGCGCGCCGAGATGACGCAGCGCCTCATCGGTTTCTTCTGTAGCGTCGGCATCCGCATGCATCACTTCCGCTTGCGGTACGATGACTTCGTTTCCTACGGGTACGTCCTGTTCGATGACAACAGGCTCTCGCTCCTCGCTCGTTTCGACGGCAGGGGGTTCGTTCATATCGTGCGCCACAGGTGTCTTGAGTTCAGTTTCAACGGGTTCCGAGTTATCGTTCGTTTCGACAACAGGGGTCTCCACGGGTTGGACAACAACGTCTTCCATGGCCGGTGCGTTGTTGTTCAATGGAACAGGTTGAACGTCGTTCTCTTCGCCGTGTTCCCGTTGCTCGTCCATGGCTTCAAGCATCGCTTCATGCGCGTCATCGAGCGCCGTCGCAGGCTGAAGGACAGGGCGCTCAAGGGATTCAGGAACGGGCACGAGGGTGGGCCGTGAGGGTTGTGGCTGCCAAGCCTGCAGCACATACATCTCGTCCTCCACCGGTCGTTCAGCGAGATGAATGGCCCATTGCGGAATGCTCCTGGCCATGTCCTCGAGCCGATCAGGTTGTTTGAGACGCAACTCAACCTGAGCAGCGAGCGCCATGTCCCGATTCCATGGCAGGCGTTGCAAACGTCGACGAAGGACATCATGCTCTTCCATCCAAGACCTCGCACGGCTGAGCGATTGAGCAACAGCAAGGGGTTCTTGTGAAAGTTGTTCCAACCAAACCTCAACATTCCAGCCTTGATGTTGGAGGGTGTTGATTTCATGTTCCAACGATTGGAAAACGGAATCGGAAATGCCTCGATTCACGATGCCAGTACCCGAAGGGTATCGCTGGAGGCCGCCCACATGGCGTTCCAACTCCTGAATCGTGAGGTTGTTCGTGTTGACTTCTTCAGCCAAGGTGCCTGCGATTCGCAGCGCAGCCAATTCCTCTTCCAGCATGACACGATGCCGGTCATTGCGCCGCTCCGTTCGTTGAACAAAGGCTTCCACTTCATCCAAGACATCCTCACCGATGTCTTCGGCGGAGAGGATTTGCAGCCGGACGTCCACATCTTCGCTGCCCGAGAAGGACACGTCCAACGCCATCAGCCGTCGTTTGAGGGAGATGCGACGGGCGAACACATCGTTGCTCGCTACCAGTCGCTCGAGGGCATGAAGGGGGTCTTCGAACACCTTTCGTCGCCACTCATCGACATGCAATCCTTCGTTGTCGTACCCTTGGAGGATGTCAAGCGCATCCAACTCCGCCTTTTTCCACAGCGCATCCAATTCATCCACAACATTCTGCAGGGTTTCGGTTTGATCCAAATGGCCAATGTATTCGGCGGAGGGCGCTGCCCGCGTGGGCCAATACATCTCAAACCGCTTCCACCGTTCAACGAGGGCAAGATGTTCGCTCACCGATTGTGCAATTACATCGTGATTGGTCTCCCATTCCATCAATTCTCTTGGATGAAGGTCGCCCTGGTGAGGGAAGACAATCCCTTGTTGACGCCATGCCGCGATGATTTCCGAGAGGTCCTGGCGACGCGTTTCGAGCGTTTGTGCGAGAGCGTTGATTTCTTGGTGCAAGTCTCGAACATCAGCCTCGTTCTCAAGGTGTTGAATCGCAGCACATCGCTGTTCAAAATCGAATGCTAACGCTCGGTCAAACGGTTCAATCAACTGCGCAACACTCAACCGAACCTGTTCACGTTGGTTGTGGAATTCTTGCCAGGCATCAAGGACGTTGAGTGCCTCGAGCAACGGTAGCGATGCGATGCCTCCAACATCGTATCCGTGGTTGTTCAAGTCTCCAACGGCTTGTTCAACGACCCGTTTCTGGCGGGCCTCATCCGCTTCCACGGTTTGGAGCAAACGAAAGATTTCGTCGTATCGCTCGGGATGGTCAAATAAGGCCTGAAGGGGCTCAACAGCGCCTGCACTTGAAGGGTCAAGTGCTGCCAATCGACGGTAAAGCAAGGCCCATGATTCCCCAAATCCATTTCCAAACCAGAGATGTTTGTGGCGGTTCAAAGGGGGTTCCCACGAAACGATGGTGCGCATTTCACGTTCGAACACAACGTAAACCTCCTCCACCGAAAACGGGTCGTAGATTTCTTCGCGAAAGAGGTTCAAACCCTCCGCACGGGCAGCCGAGATTTGAGAAAGAGCAACGATTCGGTCCTCGATTTCTGAAGCCGTTTCTCGTCGTTCCTCCAACCAATCCAAGCGGTCGTGGACGCCCCCTTCGTAGTCCTCAAGGAATTCATCCATGGCTTGACGAGGGAATCCAAAGCGCTCCAAAGCCTGCAGGCGCGCCAACACGCGCTCAGTATCTTCGGCCTCTCCGCTCATCTGCCCTCAACCCGCTGACGGAGCGTGGAAGGCTTTCAATATGAGCGGTCTTACCTCGACCTTCACCTGTTTTCACGGCTTTTTTGCTTCCACGGCTCGTTTCAAGTGGTCAAAAAACAGCATCATCTGACGCGATTTCTTCCGCAGACCATAAAGCCGCAACGGACCGGTGAGGGTCCATGAGCCTGCTTGCTGTTGGAATTGGATTGCTTTCCATGGGGGCTGCTGGGGCCGCGGGATACTGGATGTTGAACGTGAATCGACGCATGATTCGTCTTCTTGACATGCAAACACTTCTGAGGGAGTCTCAAGGAACCCATTTCCATCATTTGAATCTGGCCGCCGAGGGCATCCTGCACGACGTCCACGCCGTTCAAGATACCATGAATGCGCTTCGAGCCATTCATCCAGAAATCGATGCCTCGCTCACCGTTCACCATTTCCTGCTCAAGCACGAGGGTGAAGGTGAAACGGTCGTGGACCTCGGGCAAGCGTGTGAAGCGCTTCGCTCCCTCGTTCAACACCAAGGCATCGACTCAAGCAAAAACCAAACGCTGTCTGTGAACCACCTCAGCCTCCTTCGCCGCTTGCTTGCCGTTCTCGAACGGCATCACGTCAACATGACCTCCTTGCATTTGGACGCCGACACGGCGCACCGCCTCGGTTTGGCTGCCTGCCATCTCCAGCAGTACGAGTGGGCAGAACATGCCTTAGGCGTGGCATACCAGTTGTCTCCGGGTCATGCAACCGTGTTGGAAGGCCTCGAGCACATTGCACGGTTGCGAGGCGATGACGATCTGTATCGCCACTGGCTTGAAGCCCGGATGCGCTTGACACCTGACGACCCCGCTCTCCTCCGTGCCCATGCCCATCTCCTCGCTTCGATGGGCGATGATGAGGCGGAGCGTGCCGTTCGTCGTCTTGAAGCGCTCGGTGTCGATACCGCCGCTGACCGGTCGCTTCTGTCCGGCCTGCGAGCGCGTGCAGGTGCACGAAGCGAAGCCATTGAAGCCATCACACAGGCGCTGGAGGAAGACCCGAGCCGTTCAGCCGATTGGTTGCATTATGCTCAATTGCTCGAAGCTGAAGACGAACCCGACCTTGCTCTTGAGGCGAACGAGCGTTGCTTGACCCTCGACCGTCAGTGCGGAGAAGCGTGGGCTCTCAAAGCCCGCCTCCTTTCTCAGCGTCAAGGCCACGAACGCGATGCGCTGAAGGCGGTTACGCACGCTGTTGCCTTGGATGCAGGCGGGGTGGACGCCGTGTTCCTGAAGGCGGAGTTGCTCGAGCTCGAAGGCTCGTCGGTTGCCGCCGAAGAAACGCTGCTCAAAGCCATCGAGAAGCAACCCTCAAACGGGGAGCTGCGTGCCCGAATTGCGGGCCACTACCTCATGTTGCATCGGGTTGAGGAAGCGGAAACCCTCCTCGCGAACACACCTGATGGCATTGATCACGCCTTACTCCACACCGTTGAGGGTCGCCTCCACCTGGCCCATGCCGATCGCAAGCGGGACGGGACAGGTCAAACTGATGAATCCCTCCTTCAGGCTTCGCTTGATTCCTTCAACGGTGCGCTCGCACTCAACCGAGAACTTGGCGTGGCATGGCTCGGTTTGGCTCGCACGCAGCGAATGCTGAACCAACTTGAAACAGCGGGTGAATCGTTGAGCAGAGCAAGCCGGTTGCTGAAAGAGAACAATCCTTCCGTTGCTTGTGAAGCCGCGCTTCTCTCCTTGGATACGGGTGATGTTGAGCGGGCAAGTTCCCACGTTGATGCAGCCGAGATGCACGGTCAAACAGCGACGACGGCTTATATCCGCGGCAACATTGCTGCAGCCAAGGGCAACCTCAAGCAAGCCCTGTTCCATTACAGCGATTGCCTCACGCTTGATCCCGGTCATATCCGTGCACGGCTCAACCGGACCTCCGTCAACATGGGGCTGAACGAAGCGCGAAAGGCGCTTGACGATACGGAGTGCCTCCTCGACATGGCGCCGCTTCTTGCGGTTGCGCGGGTTCGCAAGGGTGATGCACACATGCACTTGGGCGAATGGGACAACGCCTCCAAGGAATTCAAACACGTTCTCGAACATGCTCCGCATCACACCCATGCGCTGACTCAACTGGCAGCCTGCTACATGAGCATGGACCGACCGGAGCGGGCTGAGGGGCCGCTGAATGAAGCCCTCCGACAATCGCCCGACCATGCTCCCGCATGGCACCAACGGGGCCTGTATTATCTCCAATTCAACAAGGTTGACAACGCCCTCTCCGATTTCGAAGCGGCTGTTCGCTGCGATGGCACGCATCTCGATGCTCGCTTGCAGATTGCGGCTCACCATCATGCGTTGGGCCAAATGGAGGAGGCTGAAACGGCATGGAGAGCCATACTGAGCATCGAATCGGACCATCAACTCGCCAAGGCGCGTCTGAGTGAGTGCGAGAAAAGGTTGATGAAAAGTGCGTGAGACCACACCCATAAGGGGGTCGGCGCATGGTTGAAGAAAAACAACTCAACCTTACGGAGATTCTCACGGCTTTGCAAGACTTCATGACTCAGGACGGGTCCATCTCTCAAGAGCAAAGAGAGTTTTACAAAACGTTCCGTCAACACCTCAACGAACACGAAGGTGAATTCAAGGTTGAGCACATTGAGGAATTGCTCATCGCTGCTCGCAACGATGTCCCCAACATCAACGATGAAGAGTTTTTCAAAATGGGCGACGCCATCCTCACTCGCTACCGAAACAAGAACGAAGAAGCCATCAACGAACGAATTCGAGCTTTGGCTGAAGAAGAAGCGAGAAAACGAGCCCTTGCGGAGGCGGAACGTCTTCGGCGAGAGGAAGAAGAACGGCTTGCAGAGGAAGCCCGACTTGCTGAAGAGGAACGACTTGCTGAAGAGGAACGACTTGCTGAGGAAGCACGCTTGGCTGAGGAAGCACGCTTGGCTGAGGAAGCCCGACTTGCTGAGGAGGCACGCTTGGCCGAGGAAGCACGACTCGCTGAAGAAGCACGTTTGGCCGAGGAAGCAAGGTTAGCCGAAGAGGCACGCTTGGCCGAGGAGACCCGCCTCGCTGAAGAGGCACGTTTGGCTGAGGAAGCTCGACTTGCCGAAGAGGCACGTTTGGCCGAGGAAGCCCGACTTGCTGAAGAGGCACGTTTGGCCGAGGAAGCACGACTCGCCGAAGAAGCACGCTTGGCCGAGGAAGCCCGACTTGCTGAAGAGGCACGTTTGGCCGAGGAAGCACGAC
>JAYPIL010000041.1:0-18348 GCA_038127845.1 Candidatus Poseidonia sp. | reverse complement strand
GAGGTGGATGGTCGGTGGCAAACCCCTGTTTGGCAACCGTTGTGGATGACCGAAGATGGAGCCACCGGCGAGATTTGAACTCGCGACCTCCTCATTACCAATGAGGTGCTATACCCCTAAGCCACGGTGGCAGTGGTTGGGCGACCCACCAAGCGGATATAATCGCTTCGTGAAGAGAGATTTCAACCGATGTGGCGGTAGATGCGCCATGCGCTATCATCAAGACCACCCGTGATGGTAGGCGGAGTGTTTTCTTCGCCCACCAACTGCCAATGTTCTTGGTTGAGATCGAGTTGAACGTCGGGTGCAACAACGACAAGGTCGGGTTTCCATCCGTCTGTGGTGAGGTGAGCGGATGCGTCTTGAGCAGTTCGCCAGAAGCCATCAATACCCAACGTCCCGTCGAGGTCTACGCTCGTCTTCAGAACGTACAGGTGGTGCATCGAAAGGGCCTCGGGCGCAACCAGCATGATGCTCGTCTCTCCCTCTGCGATGACGTCCTTGAGTTGTTGACCAGCATCCTCGGACCACAATTGTTGGCCGACCAAGGACGTGAACAACATGGCAGGAAGGAGGAGGCAAAATGCTGCGACAACCAACGAGCGTTGCGGCCATTCCTGGGGCGCTGAGGGCCGGTCCCAGCCCAAGATGAAGACGATGGGAATCACCAAACAGGTCACGTAACGACCGTTGTTTCCCAAGAGAAGCATGGTTTTGGGCAAGGAAAGTCCCCAGAGGCTTGATTCAAGTGTCCATAGTGCAGCGATATAGGCCACCAAGATCGCAAACAACCCCATGGTAAACATGGCAAGGAGGGTGATGCCGAGACCTCGTAAACCCCGGAGGCGAGCCAAGGAAGGTGAAAGAAACGGCCAGAGCGCGAAGCCAACGAGGAGATAGATGAAAAGAGCGTCAATCAAGGCAAACACCGTGGCAACAAGGTAGTGGAGCGGTCGTTGTTCGATGATACTGAAGGTGCCGTTGTCGGTCACAAATCCTGCAATAAACAGAAGGACATACACGACGAACGCAACACCTCCTCCCATGATCCACGGATGGACAAGCCAATTCCAACCCTCTTTTTCGTGCTGGTACCGTTCCAATGCCATCCACAGGCCACCCAAAACGACCGTGAGAAGCCAAACGGCCAGCGAAGCGGAGAGGCTGAACCCTTTCCAACCCATAACGAGAAGCAGGCTGGTGGCCAAAAAGAGCAAATGAAGCCTGAGTTGCTCAGCACTCTCGCCTTTGTTGAGATAGTAGCCAGAAGCTCCAAGACCGATCAACAACGCCACCATGGCTTCGTCGTAACCACGTCCCGTAGCAAAGAGGAACACGGGGCTCAAAAGAATCAACGTGGGCCAAAGAGGTTCAAACATGTTACGATTTTGTTGCCATTTCGGCGTCACACCCGCCAGTCCCGCCACTGCAAAGAGCGCAACCATTGAGGTGATTTTCATGGCTGTTTCCGAGGTTGACCAAGGTGGAATGTATCCGTCGTATGTTGCGGAATTGTTCGGGGATTGCAACGAATCATCCGTGATTCGCAATTTGCCCCAAGCGAGCGTCTGGCCGTCATCACCAATCTCGCTGATAGCGTTGAGACGAACATGAGCATCCAGACCCAAATCACTGTTGAAAACCGCTCCTACATGGAGCAAGACACCGAAGAAAAGCACAACCATCCACCGACGGTTCAAGCCATGGTTGTCTTCATCCACACCATGTCCTCAGCCCTGCTGGTCATGGAGGTTACGGTGCAATCAGCCACGAAACAGGTCGTTGCGCGAAGAGAGTGATTGGAACTTCCGACAGTCAATCCGTTCGTTGTTCAACCTCCACCGGTCACGATGTGAAGTGCTTGTTGGCGCCGAGAGAGAGATTTGAACTCCCGAGGGAACGGGCCCACGCGATTTCCAGTCGCGCGCACTACCAGGCTATGCGATCTCGGCTCTTGACCGAGCCGAGCCCCACTCCTCGTTTAACCATCACCCTTTCGACCAAAGAAACGGGGGGGCCAAAGCGAAAGGACTCAAAGGGACGACCCCAAGGGAACAACATGGGCGAGGGGGGTGCAGCCGAAGGGGGTGTGTCGCTCCCTCACAAGGACCTTCCATTTCGAATGGCAGAGATGAAATTGACAAAACCGTTTCCGGACACCATACCCTTTGCAGACCAACTGAACACGCTACGAAAAGAATGGCAATTTCAATACAAATTGTTGCGGAGTGAATGGAGGAGAGAACACTACGTGATGCTTGGCTTCGGCATGCTGGCGTTGTTACTCGGTTCGATCTCGACGGAACTTTGGAGCGGAGGAGATGCAAAACTGAGTGGCGTTGATGGCATTCTTGCTATCAACGGTTTCCAATTCTTCCAAGTCCTTGTCTCGGTCTTGTTTTGGGCATGGTTCGCTTTCCAAGCATGGACCTTGTTTCCCGTGATGCGTGTTCACGCGCTGTCCTTGCTCGCCATGTGGAACGCCATGGTGGCGGCTCAAATCTTCTTCCACCGAAACAATGCCTCGTTTCCTTTGGGCTTCAAACTCTCAGAAATGATGGAAGGAACCCTCATCATGCTCATTGCGTTCTTCTTCCTGTTTTTCTTTTGGAAAGCCGTTGTTGAAACAAGAGATTTGCACGTCGAAGTGCACCATCTCCACGAAGACGTGCGGGTGATGGAGGCGGAACTCGCCGAGCATTCCCTCATGGGATGGAGTGCATTATTTGGGGGATGGATTTTCTTGATTTTCATTTCTTCTTGGGCAGGGCTGCACCATGTCGCTGAGTATGGGGATGCCAACTACGGTTATCTCGTGATTCACTTGCTCTCTGGCCTCCCTGCGGTCCCGCTTCTGATGGTCGTGCTCTGGTATCCTCAACGAATGCTTGGAAATCAAGCCAGAGTCCGAACCCGTTCTGCTGTTGATGCTGCCATCGAAATGGAAGGCGAAGACCTGCGTCTCTCCTCTCCATCTGCATGCCCAGATTGTGGTGCTCGGTCCGAAGTGAGAAGGAACGACTCAGGTGAACTCTCCCACCCTTGCTTCACCGCAGGCTGCAACGTCTTGGTCCCCATTGGTACGTCCTGCACATCATGCAAGTCGACCATGTCAAGTCGAATCGACTGCTCATCCTGTGGCGTGAACGCACCCGCCCTTGATTTCCTACCCGACCAGGAGGCTTGGTGAGATGTTGAAAAAGTGCCGAGATGATTTTCCTACGCTCCAAGGCGACCATGCCCCTGCATACCTTGACAACGCTTGTGTCACGCTCAAACCTCAGAGCGTTGTTGATGCGATTCACGCATACTACACCCAATCTCCCGGATGCGGAGGGCGCTCCGTACATCGCTACGGAACCACCGTTTCGAAGTCCGTGGCCGATGCACGAAAAAAGGTGGGTGATTTCCTCAACGCGTCTGATACCAAGGAAGTGGTGTTCACCCGGAACGCAACCCACTCGATCAACCAGATTGCTCACGGACTCGCATGGAACAAAGGTGACGTCGTCCTTACGACCGACCGAGAGCACAATTCTAACCTCGTTCCGTGGTTACAACTGGAGCAGGAACAAGGCATTGACCACCGGGTGGTCAAGAGCAACGAAGACAATTCGTTCAACATGGAAGCCTTTGAACAGGCCTGCCAGGACGCTGAAGGGCGTTTGAAAATGGTGGCGATGAGTCACGTTGGGAATCTTGACGGAGTTGAAGTCCCCATTGCAGAGGTGACAAAAATCGCCCACGATTTTGGGGCGCTTGTTGCCGTTGATGGGGCACAGTCCACACCCCACATGACCGTTGACGTACAAGCCCTGGACATTGATTTCCTTTCCTTCTCCATCCACAAAATGTGTGGCCCTTCGGGGATGGGGGGCCTTTGGGGTCGTTATGAGTTGCTTGACGGACTTCGAACCATTCAATCAGGGGGTCAAACGGTGACTCAGTCGACCTATGACCAAGCGACATGGGCGGCCCCTCCCGCCAGATTTGAAGGGGGATTGGGCAACTTTTCAGGGATGATGGCCACGGGTGCTGCCATCGACTATCTTTCGGGACTGAACATGGACGATGTTCACCAGCACGAAATTTCCCTCAACCGAATCATGACGAACGGCGTGAAGGACCTTCCCGGGCTCAACATCATCGGCCCGGAAGACCCCACTCAACGAGGTGGAATTTGCTCGATATTGATGGAGAATCTCCCCGCACATGACGTCGCCCTCCTCCTTGATGAGGCGGAGGGCGTGATGGTCAGAAGCGGCCAACATTGTGTCCATTCATGGTTTGATGCTCGCAACCATCCGCAAGGATCTCTCCGGGCCTCAGCCTACCTGTACAATACCGAAGAAGATGTACGGAGATTCGTTGACACATTAACGGAAATCGTTCACACACTTGGGTGATGGCATGGACAATCAACTTGGTACGACCGAGGAAGGGTCAGGAGATCTGCCGATTCCTCCGTGGCAGGGCATCCAAGCTGGCCCCGTGATGATACAGGAGCCGTTCGTTGACAAAGAACCAAGCGATGTTCGAGCGATCAAGCTGATTGTTTCCTTCACACTCGGCATCACCATGGTGCTTGCAGCCGGTTACATCGCTGCCGTTGTCCTGACAGACGGCGCAGTCCTCCTTCGACCGAGCGAAGTGGCCTTGGAGCGGCACGAACTCTACGAAAGCATGGTTAACCACCCCGGCGAAGAGGCGACAGGTTCAGGTGTCAAGGCGTGCATTGTCGATTCTGGAATTGACCTCGACCACGGTGATTTCGCCAACCTCAACCTCGCTGGCTGGAAGGATTTCATCAACGGTCAATCCACACCCTACGACGACCACGGGCACGGCACCTCCATGGCGGGTCTTCTGGTGGCCAACGGCTGGCTCAAAGGCATTGCAAGAGGCGTGGACCTGTATGTCGCAAAAGCCCTTCAGAAAGACGGAAGTGGTGATGACTCGGTGGTGGCTGAAGCCATCGACTGGTGCGTGACATCGGGTGTTCATGTGATTTCCTTGTCCTTAGGCGGTGCCCCGAATTTACTCCCGTTCACCATCGGTGATGGACGTTCTTCCGGCGACGCTGCCAACGATGCTATCGACGCAGGCATCTACGTCATTGCCGCAGCGGGCAACGATGGAGGCCCCAACGACGATGGAGATGTTGCTCACCCATCAAGCGAGGCTGGCGTGATTTCTGTAGGGGGCGTAACATCCCAAGGGACCCACTGGTCGGGGTCATCGAGAGGAGACAACAACGGACGGTTGCTACCTCTCCCCATTATCCTGCCGAGAGGCGACCCCGACAAGAAGCCGGAACTTGTAGCGCCTGCACAAGGCGTACCTGTTCTCCTCACCGATGGGTCATGGGGTCTTGCAGACGGAACCAGCGCTGCCACGGTCTACGTCACCGGTGCGCTTTGCTTGTTGCTCGAAGACAAGCCGGAACTCAAGGCAGATCAATCAGATGGTGGTGCGGATACGGTAGACGCTGTAAAGCGCCTGTTGATGGAGAGCGTGGTCCCAGAGGAAGGGCAAGCGGGTCATGACGACCAATACGGCTACGGTCTGCTCGACATTGGGGGCCTTTTGGCTGCCGCTCAATCATGACGAGGAAACCATGCAACCAAGGTTCCCCCGAACAGCGGCATGAAGGCAACATGATGCGTGGATTGTGTTTGAGAAACCAATTCAATCCAATCGTTGAACCCTGTTACGAGCGCCATTCCTTCCTCGTCATCCTCGTTGATGTCTCCCGTAGGCATGTCCGGCTCAACCGTGTAGAGAATTCCGTTTTCATGGAGCAAGGGGAGGTAGGTCTGAACCAAACCAGCCCGTTGAGGAGAAGGACCATCGATGACGATGGCCTCGTATGCCATCTCGAACGGGGTTTTGGAGAGTTCAGCTCCGGTTTGAGATGCGAGGACCCACGCTTGATGTTCCGCCGCCAATTGTTTAGGCTCACCGACAACAACCGACGCCCAATTGAATGCGTCGTAGCGGTTGAGAAGGCGTTGGAGGATAACACCAAATTTTCCACCTTGTTCAACGAGTGTGAACGCTTCAAACGGTTGCTTCGTGCGCTCGCTGATGTCCAAAAGCCAAGCCGAGCGATGACCAATACCAGCACCGACTTCAAGAACAGAGGATGGAGATTGCCGACCTATGGCGTCACGGAGACGTCGAAGAACCGACAGCGACCATGTTGACAAGCCCATGTGCTTCAGTTGCTCATGAATGTTGGCCGCAATCTTCGGCTCGTCACGAGGTTGCTCTGCGTCCTTTGAGAGAAGATGAGCAAGAACCGAGGCTCTGTCAGGGACCTCATCCTCATCTGCCATGTTGCCCGGTCCCACCCCTCCAACATCAAGGCTTGCACCCAGCCTTTCGTCGGAGGATTCAAACCGAAGGGGTTGTGGGTTCACTTTGAGGCGGTCCTATGGACGATGAGGAGTGGGAAGAAGAAGAGGTTATCGACAATGCAACCCATTGTCCTGTTTGTGAGGACCTCACAGCCCATGAAATCCTCAAAGAACGGAAGGTGGGAACCGGAGCGGATTTCAAGGTCCGATGTGAAGCATGTCAACATGTTCATACCGTTGAATTCCGACCCCCTCCACCTGCAAACATTCCGTTCATCCTCACCGAAGGGCCACGATCTGAACGGGTCACGCTGGTGGTTGATGCTGACGAAGAATTTGTTGTGGGAGATGTCTTCGAGGAGGACGGAAAGCTCTGGAAGGTCCACCAAATTGAGACGCGGGACGAGCAGCACCCGCAGCAAGAACTCGCCACCAATATTGCCCGAATCACGGCATTACGAACCGACATGGTGAGGGTCAAACTCACCTTGACGAGAGGAGAAGATTCGACGTCCGAAGTGTTGGTGGTTCCTCAAGAAACAACATTTACCGCTTCACACTTAATGGAGTACAAGGAGGAAACATGGCGTATTCGCGCCATCCACACCGGTTCAGGACGCACCTTGCGTGGCACCGTGAAGGCACCCGACATCAAGCGCATGTACCTCCATGAACCTCCGAAGCCTGAACACTTTGCTCCACGCACACCCCGTGAACGCCGTCAGGCGTGGAAGGAAGGGAGGTTAGGAAACAATCCCAATCCCATACGACCAAAAGAGCAGGTGAAGAAAGGAGTTCACCCGAACGCTTCAAAGAAACGGTCAAAGAAGAAACGCACGTGATCATGGCCTGTTGGTCCACGGCATCAAAAATGCCTTAGCAACATGCGTCCCGATGGTCGGATTTTCCTGAAGACGGCGAATGCTGTATTCGTACCATTTTTCACCGTAGGGTATGTACACACGAGTGCGATGCCCTTGCTTGAGTAACTTTCTACGAAGTGGGCCACGAACGCCAAGAAGCATTTGAAATTCGTAGCCGGGGCCCTTGTTTGTCCGTTGCTCGGCGGCGTTGGAACGGGGATCTACAATTCCCGGGCCCATGCCCAGGTTCTTGAGGGCAGTTAGGGTGTGGTCAATCACGGGTACATCGTGGGAAGCGACTCCGACATAGGCTCCAGCCGCAAACATTCGGTCGATGGCTGCATTGGTCGCTTTGACAATGTCTGCATAACGGGTGTGGGCGATGTCTTCGGGTTCCAGATAAATCCCCTTGCAGATTCGGTAGTCGGCCCGTGGACCCAACACGGATTCAAGATGCTCGATGTCTGAAATCGTCCGATGCAACCGCCCTTGCAGCACGGTTCCAACGTTGGTTAGCCCTTCATCGTGGAGACGCGTGACGACATCGATGGTGTCGGTGGTCACCCGATGGTCTTCCATGTCAAGCCGCACAAACATGTCACGTTCCGATGCCATGTGGACGAGTTTCCGAATGTTGGCAAACCCTTGGTTTGGGTCAATGAGCAGGCCAAACGCCGTTGGTTTGATGCTCAAGTTTGCATCGAACCCGTGTTCGTGAATGGCGTTCATGACCCGGATGTATTCATCCAAAAAGAACTGAGCCTCATCCATGGTTGAAATCTCCTCTCCCAACACATCGATGGTGAAGCAGGCGCCTTCGCTCGAGAGGCGGTCCATGACGCGAATCGCATCGTTAAGGTGCGGGCCAGCGACATAGCGCCTGCTCACCCAACGGACAAACCATTTCGGCATCCGAACGGTGGTGGCGACCACCAATCGAGAAAACCAGCCCACCATGAACCGAGGACAAGCAGGACGCTCTTTGACCCTTTGTATGTCGGATTTTAGGCGCCAAGACGTTCTTTGATTTGCTTGGTGGTGAGCAATGGAATGGACCGTTCTTCGAGATAATTTCGAATCGCTTGACGCTGCCAACCTCGGAACGCCTTCTTGTCCATTGAGCAGACGAGAACACCTCCGGGGAACGTCTGCCGAGTTGTTCGTATGGCGGCATCCATCGCTTGTGCCCACGCACCTCCCACACCGTTCTCGGTTTGTTCAAACGGTAACGCATAGGTTGCGAGCATGTGACCGAGCCAAAGGCCATCCAGTTGACCCAACAGATTTGCCCTTGGTGCGTAATGACCACCTCCTAAAGTGATGACGACGAGTTCACCAACGTGTTGCTTCTCGTCCCAACATCCACCGCTTTGCTGCTCAAACAACCCCTCACGCATGACGGTGGCCAAGACATTGGCCGCCCCTACATGCCCCCAGGTATCTTCCGTCGAGCCAACTTCTATGAAGAGACATGGAGTTTCGAGGTAGGGTCCGTGGTGTGTCACCTCCAACGACAGGTCAAACCCATTCACGGACGAATCGGTGGCGGCGTGAGCATGGAGCAATTTCCACCACGGTGCAAGACGGGAGGACGGCGGAGGTGCGTGACCACCCCTTCCGCCGTACTGGCCCACTTCATTCAGGGGAAGGTGAGGCACGCCAATTGGGTGAAGGGTCAACGACGCCTGTCCGCTTGCAGCGACATGGCGAGATGGGAAGATCACCTCGGAAACCAACTCCCCAGAATGTTGCTCCCATCGCTTGTCCAAATGGTCTTCAAAAAGGAGTCCATCCGGCAGGTAGATCATCCGTGCGTGTTGAAAGGCGTAGGTGGGATGGCCCTCGAATGCATCAGCAACCTGCCATGCATCCAAAAGGCGCAGGGCATCGGCTTGATTGGTACTCGCAATGTCCTTGCTGTTCACCGCAATGAGCACCACAGACTGTGAGGGCATGGTCTCGCGAGAAGGCGAGACCACTTTGATGTGACCCAGACGAGGCTTGACATACTGCCATCCTTCCATCGGTGCATGGACGAAGGATTACCCCCGAACATCCCCTTCCTCCCCGACCTCATCGTTCATCATGACCATGGCGTCCTTATCACCGGAATGGAAGGGGAACTCTTGTGGCTGGATTCCGAATTGAACCCGACGAGTGAAGTTTCAGTTCCACACCCCATGCGTCTTCGCCAAGCTGCTATTCATGACGGGCAACTCTACGGAACCTGGCTTGACAGGGAGTTGTTGTTGGCTTACATGGCATCGATTCCGGTTGGGTCGTCAGAAAATGGCCCGAAGCGTGCGGAATTGAGAACGTCCATCAACACCCCCGTGACGTATCATCCAGCGGGGAACCGTTGGTCGCATGCGCTTGATGCAGAACCGATGGCCCTTGCTGTTGATGATGACGCCCTTGTTTTTGTTCTCTATCGCCGTGGACTCTACAGCATATCGAGCGATACGGATGAAAACTGGCGAATGCCATCCCCCACATGGCAGTATGCGAAAAAAAGGCCAAGGAACGAAGAGACGGTCGCCGTTCAAATCGTTGGAAACGATATCTTTCTGATGTCTCGGGGAGGCAGGGTTCAACGCAGAGCACTGCTGACTGGAGCCATCCTCGAAGAATACATTTTGTCGGAAATTGAAGGTCCTATCGAGCGTGTGTTCCACAAGGGAGACCATTTGCTTGCCTCTACCACCGATGGCATGGTCGTTTGGTACCACCGTCAACAGCCCGTTCGAAAGTTGGTGCTCAGTGGACCTGTCCAAGGCGCATCGTGGGATGTCAATGCCGACGGTTGGAGAATAGCAGGGTGGCGAGAAGAGATCATGTTGAACGCTGAACGTTGCGAACGGGCAGCGACGCTTGAAATCCCGGTTCACATCGAACCAATTGATGGTGGGGCACTCGTTCTCTTCAACGACGGGTCTTGGGGCAACAGCGCGTTCGAAACGTGAAGTTAACCCCAGCGTGATGCATGGTCAAGCTTCGTTCATGCTGGTGTAACCGCAGCGTCCACAGGATTTGCGGTTGCTGTGGTGAGCGAGAAAGACACCGGGGCCACATTCTGGGCAGTTTTCTGCGCGAATGAGTTTTCCATCTTCGACCTTGTATTTTGACCACTTGGCTTTTGCGTTTGGACCGTCACCCATCACTCATCCCCTCCTTCTTCCGCTTCTTCTGCAGCAGGCGCTTCATCCGCCGGTGCTTCTTCTGTTGCCGGGGCATCTGAGGCACTCCGGAGGCTCTCATGACGCTTGTGAATGTATTCAGGCTCAACAGCCATGGATTCCTTGGACCCGTAGATATAAGCCAGACCCGTGGTCAATGGTTGACCAAAACGGGTGACACAGTCTTTGACGACAATCCAATCAGGATTGGAACCGGGCTCAAGCGTTCGGACCAAATCCATGACTTCTTGACGGGAGGGCGTTGCTTTCTTGTCGTGTTTCCAACTGAATGAAATCTCAACTCTGTTCAGCACCTTGTTTTCTTTGCGTTCTTTGATTTCCATGGTTTCACCTCATCGAATGTTCACTTTGAGGGCGTATCGCCCGGGATGCTCAACCTGAAGGCGCTTCGCAATTTCCGAGCGCTCAGGTTGCATGATGATGACATAGCCGGTCCAGTCGGAAGAGACTTGTGCTGAAGGGTGGCGAGGGCACTGGTCGACACCGTCGTCAAGGACCAGGTGGCATTCACCGCAAGCAAAGGGATCTTTGGCCATTTTACTCACCGTCCGAGTTTTTCATACCGGCCCAATTTGGGGAACCAAGGCCATCTTGCTTGCTGGTCAATCCAATCTTGGAGCGACGTGGATCTGATGTGTCTGGTGAGAGCGAGACGATGCGGGCCCGAACAAACGAACCAATGGAAAGTTCTCGTCCGGATGAACGACCCGTGATTTTGTTTGCGCCGATGTTGATGTCAACAGGCTCGTCCATGATTTGAGATTTGTGAAGCAAGGCTTCCATCGGCCCAATCCGAACGAACGCACCGAACTCATTGACCTCGGAAACAGCGCCTTCAACGACCTCTTGATCGTCCATGCAAAACAGAACTGCATCGAACTGAACTTTTTGGTAAATCGCGCCGTCTCCGTGGATGATGCGGCCTCGACCGATGGTTTTGTGATTGTTCGTGACCAATACAAATCGGTTCTCGGAATCAAATTTGCCTTCAAAGGCGTCCATTGAAAGACGGTCAATGTGTTGGTCCAACGACTGTCCTTTCCGCATGTATTCCGCAGGAATACGAATCGTGTCTTCTTTGGTTACGACCTTGTACATGTGCTCACCTTTTAGCACCCTCAAGAGGCCAGATGAAACACGGACGCTGTGAAGCGTTTCCGTCCTTCACCGGTGGAACCTCAGGAGAGAATGTGACCGAAGTCATTCCTTCCACCGACGACCCCTATTTAATTGAAACGGAGAATATCAACACCGCATTCCACTCCGTCACACTGTTTGGAGCCCGATGATGCACCGAGGAAAAGGGGTTTAATGTCACGGGAGAGCCATAATCCATAACAACCCCCCGAAGGCGGTGCATGATGATGTCAGGAGACGATGCCCGGGCGCGGAACTCACTCCTCGCCTCAAGCATCATGATTTTCCTGATGTTCACCGTGGTTTTGGCCCCGCTCACCCACCATGCTGCGCTTCGAAGCGAGGGTGTTCAGTTGCAGACCGGCGGACAAGACCCGTGGACGGGGTATGAACAGCCGTGGTCACAATATGCGAGAACCCCCACCCACAACCAAACCATCCCAAGTCATGGGCCGGATGGAGGACCCGGTCAAGGCAACGTGAGTGATGTCGACGTGCTTGGAACCCTTGAGCATCCCGTGGTCAACTGGCAGGTCTTCGAGACCGGCGATGGCAGCGATGCATACGGTTCCATTCTCGGTGATTTTTCACAGAGCATCTCCGCATCACCAGCCGCACGCGAGCGGTGTGGTGCCGGTACATTGTTCCCTGTCATGATCTCCAGCACCATCGTTGATGGTTCGAGAGAGAGTCACCTCAACATCGTTTCCGGCAACGATGCCAAAATCGCATGGCGAGCATCGCTTGGCGTGACAGATGCCATTCGATCAACGCCGATGATCTACGATATTGACGATGATGGATTTCAGGAAATCATTGTCGTCTACGACACCGAGAGCGCCATGCACATCGATGTTTGGTCGCCGAGGCTGACGTGTACAGAATCAAGCTGGCAGGTGTCCGGGCACACAAACGAACTGATGTGGTCGTACAGTGATGCGGATGTGAGAATCGCGTCTCCTTCCCCTCACTGGCCCACGGAGAATTCTGGGCATAAAGCCGTCACACAACCACTCCTGGCTGACTTGGAACTCGATGGGACACCCGAGTTGGTCCTCTCCGTCGTGGATGACCCCGACAACAACCCATCGATCTTTGTACAGTCCTATTCGCTCACGACTGCACAACCATCCAATGCCGATTGGAGTGTGAATCTTGATCGGGGGACTCATCCATCTGACCCGGTTTGGGCCCAACTTGACAGCAGCACGACCTCGATCCTCCTCACCACCATTGACACAAATTCCGGAAACATGTGGATTTGGCAAATTGATGGAGCAACCGGATCGTTGGATTGGGAACGGGTGGCTGTCCCAGGGACAGACTCAGGCAACAGTGACGCACCGAGGCTACGACTACCCGGCCCAGTCATCACACAACTTGACCAAGATGCAGCACCCGAAATGGTTCTCACGGTCCCTACTGATCCAAACGGTCGGACGTCAGGTACCGGTGCACGATTCATTGGTATGGAAATCACATCCGCAACAGAGGTCTTCAATTTCCGAGCACCAAATGGTTTTGCAGATGCACAGCCGACACCCGTCGACACCACCGAGGATGGTGTCGCTGACCGACTCTGTTGGGTGACCTGGTATTCCGATTCAGCCATCAATCCGAACGAGCGAAAGGGTATGCTTGGTTGTACGGACATCAGTGGTTCAACCCCAGTGAACGAATGGGTCCGTGATCTCGAGCGAGGGAGCGGAACAGGCAACGACGAAATCGGCGTATCTCCGCCATTTTGGATGGACATCGACGGCGAAGGGACAGCCGAAATCTTGGTTGGCTTTGGGCGTCGTCTTTGGGCCTTTGACGGCGATACCGGGGCGTCTGCTGACATCAACAATGAGTGGTCCGTCCCGCTGAGCATGCCACATCGAGTGTGGACCGCTCCTGCCATTGCTGACGTGGACGGTGATGGCCACATCGATGTCCTTTACGGTGACACGCTCGTTTCCGACCGAGGAGCCGACCTCGCACCGTCTTCAGACAACCGAGGTCTGTCGTTCAATCCCGCTCAAGCCGATCCGGGCGATATGGTCACCGTCACTGCGCAATTTTCCAATGTCGGAACAGCTGAGGCCGACGATGATGTGGATGCAGTCATCATCATGAACGGGGTGGAACTCAAGCGAGAGCGGTTTACCTCCAGCGAGCCGGTTGCACCTTCTGGCGAGGGAGGGCCGATGACGTTCACGGCGGAATTCACAGCAGAACTTGGGACGCACACCTTCGAATTGGTGTTGGATGTCAACGGCAACATCAGCGAACAGCGTGAAGACAACAACCACGCCGACATTTTGTTCACGGTGGTCGAACCCTATGTTGCTGAGTTGCTTGGACCAACCGAAACCTCACGCGTGGTTCCCGGTCAATCCCAGCAAATCGATCTTTTCCTCACATCGACCGGTTCACGTACCGCCGATTGGACCCTGTCGTACAACAACGACGGTCTACCGGACGGCTGGGGTTTCTCTCCCCTCGTCGGTCAATCCCTTGGCCTTGAACTGATTCCAGAAGCGACCCAAACCATCTCGTTCGAAGCCACCGTTCCAGCATCTGCTCTCGGGGATGAGTCCGGCGTGGTTGCGCTGGTGCTTTCGCTTGACAGCGACCAAACCATCAACACAACGCTGAATTTACCCATTGAAGTCTTCAGAACCCGAGGTCTTGACCTCACTGGCCCCACCGGCTTGAACGCATCTGACGGGCAGGGCAGACCAGGTCACACCGCTACAGCGTGGTTCATGGTTGAGAATCTTGGAAATGCAGAAGAAACCACGACCTCCATCACGTGGACGGCCCCCTCATGGGGAGGCTCACCTTCGATACATGATGCAAATGGGAATCAACTGTTCAGCATCACCCTCGAACCCGGTGAAATGAAAGAATTGTTCGCCCATCTCCCAACGCCGGGCTCAGCAACCTACGGTTCGACGACATCCACGACCCTCACCATATGTATGGGAGGCGAAAGCGAAACGCTCTGCGAATCCATGCCGTTTACGTTTACATCCCAAAAATTCGCATTCGTGCCGACGCACCATCGTTCACTCCCCGCCTCTAATCTTTCTTGGAATTTGACGGGGACCGTTCCGTCCTCGGGTATGGTCCAGTGGAACATGGCTGCCATGGGGATGATGGAACAGGGTTGGAGCTGGAGTGCGGAGGGAGATTGGAGCATCAACGGCACCTACATCGAAGCCCAAGGAGTCATGGGCGATACCGTCACGGGTGACATCAACTTGGACCTTCCCCAAAATGCTGTCCCGAAACGACACGTGTTCACGGGCGTGGATTCACAAGACAGCGATGCTGTGTTTAACGCCACTTTGCATGTCCTTCAAATCTACCGAGCCAATCTATCTCTCATTGAACCCGTGCCGTCGTCCGAGGCGCCGATTCTCTCGCTGAATGTGACCGAGCCGCATCGTTTCTTGCTCTTCCTCAGCAATCCAGGAAACGGCGTGGACACTTTCACGGTGTCCGCAAGTATCTCCGATGCCCAATCCATTTCAACAAATGATGTCGCCTTCACCTATTACGACCCTGTCAAAACGCTCGGTGCGCTCGCCACGGGCATTGGAACCGTGGACGTCACCCTCTCTGAGGATGTGCCTGCTCTCGTCCCATTCAACCTCACCTTCTCGTGGACATCGGAGGGAAGCGAAGGCCAAATTTTGGACCAGGTGACCGTGCCTATACAAGCCGCACCCAGTCACGAATGGGAGGTGTTAACCCCGAATGGAACGGCGTTCTTTGCTCGTCCGGGAGAATCCCTTAACATCACGGTCAACGTATCCAACCTTGGCAACGCCGTTGACGCACTTGTCTTGGACCCTGTCATCAACGTGGCACAATACGGTGAGGACCTTTCATCCTGGTCTGCAGCGTCAGTAGGTACACCTAATCTCGCCGTCAACGCCACAACGACGCTCAATTTTGCTGTTGAGGTCCCTGCATTCTCGTGGGCTGGCTCCAATGCAACGCTTCGTCTGGACCACAGAACAAGCGGTTACGTTATCGGCCAGACCACCCTCACCATTGAAGTCCTCCCCGTTTCAGGATGGCGCTTGAACTTGACAGATGCAGACTTGGAAATCGACCCCCATGGAGAAAACATGACGCTTCAACTCACCCACACGGGCAACGCCTACGAAACGGCCTATTTTGCGAAGGCTGGTGCGGGATGGAACATGACACTACCCGAATATGTCGGGCCCATCGCACCGTATGGAACCACCGCGTTCACGGTCTTTGTGCAGCCCCCGAGTGATGCTCTTGCTGGTGAAATCGGTGTGCTCCAAATTCGGATTACAGG
Source organism: Candidatus Poseidonia sp. (assembly GCA_038127845.1). Lineage (GTDB taxonomy): Archaea > Thermoplasmatota > Poseidoniia > Poseidoniales > Poseidoniaceae > Poseidonia. The sequence continues at coordinate 2,468 of JAYPIL010000041.1, read as the reverse complement.
CAACGACACCAGTGGCATGATCGAAGAAGAAGTACCGGTGAGAGTTGGAGCAGAACCTCAAATCCACATCGACCACAGGAGTTCATGGAGCATCAACGAAAACGGTGGATTCCCAACAGCCTGGATCGAGAATCAAGGAAACGACATCGCCCTGCTGACCATTGATGTTGCGGGATTGCCCGAGGGGTGGACCACCCAACAGGGCAGTCAACTCGTTCTGGCTCCGGGAGAAGTTGCCGGTATACCGCTTGAACTGATACCATCCGCTGCATGGAACCAGCAACGCTTCCTTGTCACCATCAATGTTCATCATCCCGTGCTCGGAACCTTACCGCACTCCATCGAGGTGGAGTATTCCCTGATTTCCTTCGCCCAAACACCCGTGCGAGATGCCTTTGCCGGAACTGCGCAGTCCATTGCCTTCCACAACAACGCAACCCAAACACCCACACTCTCAAGCACGTTGGGCATCGAAGTGGACGATGACACCATACGGTTTTCTCAACCGAGCACAACTGGAGAGCAGCTGATTGACTACAGTTCAGGCGACGAACAAGGCAATATTTCGATTTACGCTGTTTCGAGAGCCTATCCTGCTTCGAGTATCGAGTGTTCGTTCACTCCATCGGTCTTTGAGGAACTCGGAAGGAGTCCACTCAGCGGCACCATCGCCTCCTGCGCGTTGAATGCCGCTCCTGACGAACCATTGAGGGCAGTCGTTACCGCCACCACGACGAACGGTGAGCGGATTGATCTGTCGGAAGAACAGTGGACGGTGCCCGCAGGAGAATCGGAAACGGTCAACATCAGTCTTGCGAGTTGGAATCCAAACCCCGGATTGTTTTCGGTTCAACTCAACGGCTTCGACCAGTATGGAAGAATGCTGGAAGAGCGTTCTCTTCCCGTGACCTCAAGAGAAGCGGGCTGGAACATTGGCATCAATTCACTCTCCACCGACGGGGACATCACGGTAGGCATCAAACGCACCGGCTACTCGTTGCTCACGGATGCTGTATGTGAATTGTTGATCGAGGCCAGTGGAGGGTGGAAGCAAACCTACATCGTGGACGTGGCTTACGCAGAATTCGCCCCTGTCATCTCGGTCGACGACCCCGGGCAAATTGAAAAAGACGAGAAAATCACCGCCACATTATCTTGCAGCCTACCGTTTGATGTTGACGATGACCCCACCGATGACAGCATGAGCACGTACTACAAACCAAACAGCCTTCTCTCCGTTGGAACCAACGACATTGGTTGGATTGCTGGAATCACGCTGGCCATTCTTGCTGTTGCATGGTTATCGGGGTACATACGACCGCAGAAAAGTTCACCCCGTTCAAGGAATGAATCACCTGAAGTGAACGCTCAAACAGAAAACGAAGCCGAGCCAGAGGCACCACAACCGAAGCCATTGAGCACGGAAGACGATATTCAGGTCGAAGTTGAAGAGGATTCGGATGTCGCAGAAGTGCCTGAACAGACCACCGATGCAGAAGAGACCCCTCGAATCGACACCGTTGAGGTCATTGAGGCGATTGAAGAACTTCCTCCCGAAATGCCAGAGACGGCCAGCGGGCGCTTGGCATCGTTACGTGATGAGATGGGGGCAAGCGATGGTGTTGAGCGTGAAGGCACCCTTGAAGACCGAATGAAGGATTTCTTTCGAGATGAGTGAACGTGCGTGAAGGCAAGGCCTTATTCAGCGCAGCGCTTCCCAAAAGTCATGGATGAACAAACGGTGTCGTCAACATCCCCGTTTTACACCTTGGACGCGTTTGACGGTGCACTGGCCATCGAGGTAATGTTGGCTGTCGAAGCAGCGGTCCAAGGTGATGAAGCGCCGTGGACACAACTCGTCGAGGAACACGAAGGACTGCGAAACCGACTTCTTGGCCAAGGAATTGCCACACCCGAAGTATGGTCATCCATCGAATGGGACAGTGCCATGTTGTTGTTCACCACCTGCGTGGAACTTGCACCCGACGGGCGACCACTACCGGTGGGTGAAACGATGACAAAGGAACGGTTCGGTCGGTTCCCCCACGGCAACGGCTCTGCCTTGGACTACCTCTTGGAATACATCCGTCCCAACCGTAGTATCACCGAACACGACGGTCAGAGCATCTATGATGCGTTGATTGATCTCCTTAACAAACTCCACTCAGGATGCCGTGAAGCACACCGAGGCCACACGATGTTTGAGCAGGGTTTTGGTGGCATGTCCATCTGTGGCTACCTCGCCTCAGAGGAAGTTCAACAGCTTAGAAAGCATCTCGCAGGCCGTGTTTGGACCGCGTCATACGAAGAACCCCTCGACGGTGGTGTTGGTGACGTAGCGAAGCACCTCTCGATGTTACTCAAAGCAGCGGAACGGAGACGGGTGGGTCTTGCTTTGCGTTCGCATCGGTGAGATCAGAACGTCTGCGATGTGAGGCGCTCGTACATCGAGGCATAGAGCGATGCGG
>JAYPIL010000040.1:12765-18493 GCA_038127845.1 Candidatus Poseidonia sp. | reverse complement strand
GAGGTGAACAGGGTGAGAGAAACCGAGAGGGGATGGGATGCACTCAACGAGAACTACAACAGCCCTGTTCATGAAACCGTAGACGAACACAGTTTATATGCGTTTTTGAGCGGATTTTCGCCGTTATTCCACCGTAAGAATCTCTGGCCCACCCGAAGTCACGTGCACGGTGTGTTCGAATTGAGCGATGTTTCCGCCATCCCTGCAGCGCAACACGTGATAGGTCTCGAGAAACCGAATGCTGATCAGTTTCTTCACCAGTGCGTTCCACTTGCTTTGCAGACTGGCCTCGTCGGCATCCGGGAAGGGTTTCTTGAGCATGGGGAAGGCCCATCGCTCCGCAAACGGAAGTGTGGAGTACCGCTCCTCAAGGTTCCGCGCCATTTGAGCCCCCAGAGGTTTGAGTTGGCCCTTAGCCCGTGCCTTCCTTGAAGTGGTCAACCCTGTTACACGGTAGATGTTGGAGGAATGACGGGGGCCAATGTTCTCGATGAGGCCTGAGGAGCCGGTGGTGTTGAACGGTTCAATGGCGTAGACGCCGCCCTCCTCGACCACGCCGCGGAAACCTTGGTTGTCTTTGCCGCAAGCATAGGACGGCACCGAGACGCCTGCATGCAACTCCCACGGTTTGAGTTGGTGGCCGCACAAGTTGCGGATGGGTTGGAAACCCGCATCGAGCGACGGTTGAGCGGCCGCCTGACCCACTTTGTACCAAGGCGTTCCGGGGTGAAGCATCTCAACTGCAGCATCCCGTGCCTCTTTTGCGGCTTTGATCTGATCGGTGTGTTGGTTGCTGTTCCCAATTTCAAAGGTCAGTGCGTTGTCACCGATGTGCCCTTTGATGTGGACGCCGAAATCAATTTTCACCAAGTCGCCCTTTTCCAGCACGTTGTTCCCATCCCAGCCTTCAACGGCATCCACGGAATGGTTGGTGGTGAAATGAGCAGCGAGGTCGTTCACAGCGATGGTCCCGGGAAACGCAGGCTTTCCACCGTGTCGGTGAATGAAGCGTTCTGCGGATTCAATGATTTCGTGAAAGGTCTTGCCGGGTTGGAGTTCGAGTTTCATCGCCTCCAATGTACGGCGAGCAACATGGCCTGCATCTCGCCAATACTTCAGGTGTGACTCTTCCACCATTCCACCACGCTGTCCGAAGGTACAACGCCCTCTCTCATAACAGTTACCTCCACCTCGTGTTCATTGGTGGTCACGTTCACAAAGGTGCTGCCCTTTCCTCCGGGACACGCTCCGGGTAGAATGGCGTGATGTGGCAGACCCAAGCCCCTTCCTGCTTCGTCTGCAGAAGCAGCGGGTGTTTCCCCCGACTCGTTGGCGCTCGTGGCCGTGATGGGGCCAACGGTCTCCACCAGCGCACGGGCCACAGGATGCGCAAGGCATCGAACCGCGACGCGTGCACCGCCAAGCCGAGGGTCCAACGGTGTTCGGGCATCGAGAACGAACGAAAATCCACCTTTTGGAAACGCCGCCTCGAGTCGCCGAACCTTCTCAGGAACGTCCACCAGCGTCGCGGCTTGGTCCAGCGAGAGGACACCCAAACTGACGGGTTTGTCAGCAGGTCGTTGTTTGAGCGCATACAGCGCATCCAAGGCTTCCTTGGTCGGCAAACAGGCCAGCCCGGGCAGGGTGCTGGTTGGATAAGCAACGACGCCGTTGGCGTGAAGGTGGTCAACGAGAGCGTCGCTGATCATGCTTTCACGCTCGAACCCAAAGCTCGACATGCCGTTTGGCCACTTCTCTGGCGAGGTCTTTGTCTTCGGTGCGCACCATCAATTTCCCGCTCGGATACAGGGTGAGGTCGCACGGCCCGGTGAAGGTCCAACACAATCGGGAACGAACGCCGACCTCGTAACCCTCGGCCTCAATGGCGGTACCGACGCGGTCCAGGTCAATCGAATCGATGCCTTCGGGAACGATTTGGTAGGCGCTTTGTGTCCCACACAACTCCATTGCAAAGCCATCGGACATGTTGGCACCTCAAAGATCGTCTGGCCGTGCAGGAGGCCCGGAAGGTGGGCCGGACGGTGGACCCGATGGAGGGCCACTTGGAGGACCGGAAGGTGGGCCCGTTGGTGGGCCGCTTGGGGGTCCTGATGGTGGACCTGATGGGGGGCCGCTCGGGGGTCCGGAGGGTGGGCCCGATGGAGGGCCGCTTGGAGGACCGGATGGAGGACCGGATGGTGGGCCGCTCGGGGACCCGGAAGGTGGGCCTGATGGAGGGCCAGATGGAGGACCGCTTGGTGGGCCGCTCGGGGGCCCGGAAGGTGGGCCCGATGGAGGGCCGCTTGGAGGTGCGCTCGGCGGCTCAGAGGGAGGCGCACTTGGGGGTTCGGTTGGTGGCGATGCAGGCGCAGCAGGTGGAAGAGGGGGCGGTGCTGCAGCCGTGGTCGGTGGGGTTGGGGGCAACGAAGGCGGTGCTGCAGCCGATTCGGGTGGAGGAGATTCTGTGACGGATTCCGCCGGTGCATTGAGCGGTGTGAGGAGCGAGGCGTCAGCGGACGGAGCTGGGGCGGATTCTGGCTCAACGGGCGAGAGCGGTGCGGCAAGGAGGGGGTCTTCCGAGGTGGAAGCCTTGGCCCAAGGTGGTGTTCTCGGTCCGTCATCGTCGTCTTTGATGTTCGTGGCGTCGCCCTTGATGACCTTCGTGCCACCGCCTTCCATGTTCTCTCCGACGTAGGAGGTCATGATGATGGAGTCGGGATTGATGATGCCCCGTTCTTCGGTGTTGCCAAATTCATCGAGGTGGTTGTCGAACGCACCGCTGAACAGCGATGACCCGATGGCGTTGCCCATCGTGCGACCTTTTTCGGCCTTGAACTCAAAATCTGCTTCATACGGCCCGAGATTCATGGCTTGGCCACCACCGTTGAACTCAAAGGTCCACGTGCCGCTGGAAATGCCTGCTTCGAATTTGAACTGGCGCGTCAGTCCCGGTCCGATGGAGGTGATGCCTTCCGTTGGTTCAAACCGAGCACCCTTGTCAGAAACGATGACGGCTTGCAAACCTCCAACGGGGATGGCCGATTCGTTGACGACTTCGACGATGACCATCACGATGTCTTCGTCGTCATCGTCAATTTCCATGCTGACGGACATGAGATGAGCGTTCAGAGAGCCGGCACGGGCGCTGTGGTCGTCGCTCATCATCGCTCACCGGTCCACACTGACGGGTGACTCTACTTCAATGGCTTGCCCGTTTGGCTTGGAATCAGCGCAAGCGGAGACGGGTTTCCGAAGGCAGAGACCAGTCAACCGCTGCCACCGTGTGGTGCTTTTTGTCAACACCCGTGCGGTATTCGTTGGCGTTCGACCCTGCATTGAATGCGTCACGAAGGCCGAACCAGAGCGGTCCGAGAACGGGGATCATGTAGACCATCTTTGCAACGGCCCTCGGTCCCCAATGGTGAGCCTCCAACACCGTCCCGTTGTCGTGAACGATGGCGATCCTGAAGCCTCGTTGCGCAAGCGAGCGCCCCATCGTCTGGCCCGTGTACTTGAAGTAAAGATAGAACGCTCCACCGAACACAAACCAGTTGACGACGAAAAACGCCACGCTTTGACCTCCTTGAGAAAGCAGCCCGATGTTGTAGAGGTTGGCGACCAGTTGTCCTCCGGAGAGAAACGACAGCACAACACTGAGCAGGATAACATCGAGCATGAAGGCCAGCACGCGCTTCCAAGCCGGTGCGATGAGCATGCCTTCGGGAGCCGACCCGATGATGCTCTGCGCCAACGTGCCGCCTTTGACGATGGTCACCGGGTCCTCGGCCATGGTTATCCGAAGGCTTCTCCCTTGTCAAAGGCTGCGTTCACCCCTTGCGATAGGCAGAGCAAGCCGTTTGAAATACAGCAAAGCGTTGACAAGGTAAAGAATCACTTGTCGGTGATGGTCAAACCGTTGCCGTCCCTGTAATTCCCCGTCACGAGAAGAATGATGTCAATGAGCCACCAAAGGGTGAATCCACCGAAGGTGAGGAGTTTGAGCACACCCAGAACAACCGAGCCTGCGTAGAACCGGTCGATACCCAGACCACCCAAGGCGACGGCGAGAACAAGGGTCGTGAACCAATTTTTGTCCGAGACATCGGGAAGGGTCATCATGGGTGGAGCGGTTTGCATGCCATTCCGTTTTCTCCCACATGTATAGCCCTTCGCCGAACTTGGATGCTCTCAAAGCATCATGATCGGGTTTGGACCTGACGCCGGCCAGAAAAACCTCAGTGCGAGGATGAGCCGAATCCTCTCAAGCCTGGTGGGTGACGTGCCAGGCGAACAACGAGGATTCCTCCACCCAATCAAGGTAAGAACGCCAGGTCGGGTCGTGGCGAAGCGTCGTCGGGTGACCCAAGACGATGAGTCCACGTTTGGCGCGGGTAACGGCCACGTTCAATCGACGATGGTCGGCAAGGAAGCCGACCTCCCCTCGTTCGTTGGCCCTCACCGTAGAAAACACGATGACATCTTTTTCCCTACCCTGATAGCCGTCCACGCTTTTGATTTCAAGGCCGGCGTAGGGCTGTCCTGCTTCTCTGCCACCGGCCAGCTCAAACAAGTGGTTGAGCTCGCGCACCTGTCCGTTGTAGGGTGAAATCACCCCGATATCAGAGGGTTGCACATCGCCCATGGCGAGCAGGTCGTTGACGATGCTCAACACCTTCCCTGCCTCATCACGGTTGGAGCGGCTGCGCCCCTCTTCATCGGTCTCCTCCACGCCCTCCACCGGGACAAACGCCATCGGACGGTCCCAATCAGGCCACAGGAAACCAGCAGGAGGTGGGCGCTCATCGGCTGTGCACCCGTCTTCGAGTCGGTTGTCGTAAAACCGTGCGCTTGGAAACTCCCGCAAGATGGGGTGCATCCTGTACTGAGTGGTGAGCATCACCGAAGAGAGCCCGCACGCAATGAGACGGTCAAAGAGCGAACGCCCCAGCCCGCCCTCCTCCGCCCGTCGGCTGATGACCGTCGGTGGGAGTTGTTGATGATCGCCGACCAGCACCAGTTGACGGCACCCTTTGACGATGGGTACCAGCGCACTGGGTTCGGTGGCTTGGGTGGCCTCATCCATCAACACGATGGGGAATTTGCGGGATTCGAGCAGACGATGTCCAGCGCCGATGGTGGTGGCACAAATGACCTCAGCCTCTTCGAGAACGCTGGCGGTCATTTCGTGTTCGAGGCGTCGTATTTCTTTCTGGTTGATGCTGATGTCTCGGTGCATCATCCCCTTTTCTTTGCCCTTCAGGGACGGAAGATCCTTTCTGAACTTGCGAAGTTCATCTTGCAGGAACGACAGTTCCTCTTGCTTGGGATGGTGTTCCAACACGGCGTCAAGCGTGGCCGAACGCAAGGCTTCACGGACCTTCACGGGGCGACCAATTCGCAACGCCTTCACGCCCAAATCCAACAAGCCCTCAAGCAAATTGTCCACGGCGACATTGGATTCAGCCGTGGCCAAGATCGGGCCGCTGCCTCGTTGGGCAAGCACGTGGAGAAGGTGGGTGGCCGTGGTGGTTTTTCCCGTTCCAGGAGGGCCTTGAATCAAGGTCAGCCGTTGGTGAAGTGCCGCATCGATGGCTTCCCGTTGTGAGGAATTCAAATGGGTGAGCGAGGGAGGCGGCCCACGCTGCTGAAGACGCCCTCGAATGTCAGGACTGAGGGTCGCACTTTCGTTGATGTCCAGCACGTTGCCGAGCAACAACTCCCGCAACAC
>JAYPIL010000040.1:0-12665 GCA_038127845.1 Candidatus Poseidonia sp. | reverse complement strand
AGCCCTGCGACCAACAATCGCTGTTTCGTCCAGGTTTTCCACCGTTCTTCAACGGCCTGCGTCTCGTCATCCAATTCCTGTCGAATCAACTCGGTCATTCTTGTGAAGTGGTCTTGACTCCGTCGCCAACGGTCCGGCATGGGTTCGTCCTTCGCCATGGGTACCTCGGGAGGGGAGGCGCTGTTCATCCGCTTGACAGAGCCTTTGCGCGCCATGAGACCACCAACCAGCGACCCCTCATCAGTATATGGATACGGAACGAAGTTTTCCTTGAGCGAGAAACCCGCATTCTTAAACACAGAATCCACCGCCGAACCAACGGGTGGGTGCCTCGTGTTCGGTCGCAAGAAAAGGGAAAAGGACAGCATTGGCGTGTCTTGCCCGTATTGCGAATACAACAACCCACTCGGCGCAGAAACCTGCGAGCAATGCTACTACGATTTGAACAAATCTGCACGGGACCAGCCCATGGCTGAGCCCACCACCTCAGGCGACGAAATCATGAGTTTGCTGTTGGGTGAGAACGAAGAAGCCGAAGAACCCATCCAAGTCGTGGAGGCCGTCCTGAGCATGGATGATGTGACGGTGGATGTTGGTCAATACGACCTGCCCGAACCGATTCAGGACGAAGAGGGAGAAACAGTACCGGAATCCTTTGATTTCATTGGCAGCCAAGGACCTACGCTTTCGAAGACCGTTGCTGCACAAGATGAGGAGGAAGACGTGGAACTCACGGTAGACGATGCACCGAAGGAATACATCGCCTTTGAACTCGGTGACGTCAATCCCCTCGATGAAGTGGCGGAGCCCGTTCATACGGGCAAGGGTGGCCTGTATTCGCCCACCGTTGAGACACCGAACGACGACGATTTGCTCGGCGAGATCGGCCCGTCCACGACCAGTGTAACCCCCGAGTTGCCGGATTTGCCAGACGATGATGAACCCGTCCAAGCAGGGGCCTCGTTGGCACAAGCTGTGGTCGCTGAACCCCAAACACCTGCGCCCGATGTGGCGATACCAGCCTCCGAAACAACGGCTCCAGCCGTTGCTCCGAGCAGCACGGTCACGCCCGACCTTCCCGACCTCCCCGACGATGAGCCCGAGCAGGAACCACCTGCCACGAACGTCCAAGACACCTCAGAAGAGGCGCAGGAGATCGTCAACGATGACCGAATTTGGCCCTGGCCCAAAGCGGAACCATGGACGCCCACCCAAGTCTATCAGGAAGTGGTGGCGGCGATGGAACATGTCAAGCACAATCGGATGGAAGACGCTGCCAACACCCTCGATGCGCTGGGCCCGCATCTCGACCTCAATCTCGACATGCTGCTCCACATCTCGGTTCTGATGCAGCACCTTGGACGACACGATCACGTCAAGTGGACGTTGGACATGGCGGCCTACGTCCATCCGACCGATGCACATGTTCAACAAGCGAGAGCGCAACTCCTTGCCTAGAGGGACCGTCATGTTCGCCACCCCCGACCTCGTTGTCGATGACGAATTGGTCCTCAAACCCGCAGCAAAAGGTGTCCTCGAAGCCATGATTGAAGCATACCACGAAGACACCGCCGCTGCACAGGCAGCGTTACCATGGCTTGACCCGGACGATGATGTGCGACGACAATTACGAGACATGCTCTACGATATCGAAGCTCAGCGTGGAACGGACCGCCTGCACTTTTGGTCCATTCACATCGCTGAAAACGGAGCCTTTGTCGGACTCGTTGGCTTGGGGGATGAGTTGCAGTCTCTGCACTCGGATTTCAACCTCGGATACTGGGTTCGCCAAGCCCATCGACGGCGCCACATCGCCTCCCGTTGCGTTGACGTTATCTTCACCTGGCTTGCAAAGAGGACGGAACCCACAACGGTTGAAATCGCCGTTCACCCCCATAACGTGGCGGGCTTGGCCACAGCGTCTGCCATCTGTTCCCGATGGAACGGCGAGCGGCTGGACGATTTTATTGGCATAGAATTCAACGAACGCACCGTCCCTCACCATCTCCATCTCGTGGACATCGGGTCGGAGGCCTGACATGCCGACATGGTTCACGCTCGACACCGATGACCTTCGGCACTTGCCCAAACACCAAGGTCACCCCACACGAAGCACGGTGCCGTTTGATGGACCGACCGATCGACTCTCTCCCACTTTCCGGACCGGATGGGCGGGGTTTCTCAACTGGATGAATGAACACGAAGGCTTGGTCACGGTGTTCATCATCACCGACCTGCTGGAACACAATGAATTCCAATCCATGCTGAAAAGCACCCTCGAGCGCTTTGGTTCACGCCTCACCGTGGGATGTCACGGCCACACCCACCGCTCCTGGTCGGCATGGGGTGAAGACACGGTTGGATTCTCTGCGATGCTCACAACCTCGACCGCTTTGCTCAAACAGCATGCAGGCGACGCGTTTCGCCCCTATTTCCGCGCCCCAAACGGCTACATCGCCCCGTGGATGGCTCCCGTGCTCGCTGAACACGGATACACCGTCGATTCTTCGGTCAACCCTTCGTGGCTGGTGAAAAAGAAGGCTGCAGGAGCCACATGGGACGCCGTCACCCACGCCATGCGACAAGCGAACGTGATGGAACGGCCATGGCTCACCCGATGGGGTCTGCCAGTGAACGGACCGGCGCTGTTTCGTCGCCCGCTTTCGCTGCTCTCAAGGCGTGCGTGGCGAAATCTCCCGGATTTGCTCACCGTTGAACTGGAAGAAACCGTCGAACGAGAGGATGTCGAACTGACCACCGTGTACTGCCATATCCTTGATTTCGCTCGCCAGAACGGAATGTGGGTTCCACCTTTCCGCTGGAATAAGGCCAAGTAACAAGCACCCGTGTCACCCTGCATGACCACCATCAACTTCGCAGAGAAATTCAGCCTCTTCACAGACCACTGGTCACCAAAAGTCATCGCTGAAATGAACGACTATCAGTTCAAACTGGTCAAAATTCAAGGCGAATTTGTTTGGCACGACCACGGCCACACCGACGAAGTGTTCATTGTCATTGAAGGCAGCATGAACATCGAATTTGAAGACCGCACCATCACCCTCAACGCGGGAGAAATGTACGTCGTTCCCAAAGGTACTCGACACAAACCCTACGCCGCAGAGGAGTGCAAAGTCATGCTCGTCGAACCGCGTGGCGTTGTGAACACCGGTGAGGCAGGAAGCACCTTGACGGCCGAAAACGACGTCTGGATTTGACACCACACCCCTCGGTTGAGGAGAAAGACTATGCAAAACCCAGCGGAGCGTCAACCATGACAGAAAGCGGTCTTAGCATCCAAACCATGATGTTGCTTGCGCTTCTTGCAGGCGTTGTGGTTTGGCGGATGAAGAAGATGTTTGGCGAGGGTGAGTGAGCGGTCGTGGAAGGGACACCCTTTCAACGAAAGGTTTGGGCGGCGCTCAAGGCCATCCCCCGAGGCGAAGTGCGCACCTACACCCAAATCGCCGTCCAAATCGGCCATCCAAATGCCGCACGAGCAGTGGCCAATGCCTGTGCGAGAAATCCTTACGCTCCCGAAGTGCCTTGCCATCGCGTCGTTCGAACGGATGGAGGACTTGGAGGATACAGCGGCGAGGGCGGTGTTGAACAAAAGCGAAGGTTGCTCAAGGAAGAGGGCGTGCTTCTCGACTGAATTCAAAGTTCAGTGATGTCGTTTCGTTCGGTGGAAACAGCGAAGTTCTTCTGAGCCTTTTCGTAGACATCGGCCTCGATTTTACCCTCACGGACAAGCGAAGAAAGAGCGGCGAGGGCGATGGCGGCGCCGTCAATCTCAAAGAAACGACGCAGGGCTTCGCGGGTGTCGGAGCGACCGAAGCCGTCGGTGCCCAACACGGTAAAGGGGCCGCTGACCCACTGGCGAATCATGTCGGGCACTGCTGCCATGTTGTCGGAAACCGCAACGGTCGGCAGAGATTCAGCGAGCAGGGTCTCGACCCAAGGTTTCTGTGGGTCTTCGCTCGGGTGGAGGCGGTTGTGCCGGTCGCACGCCAGGCCCTCTCGACGGAGTTCGCCGTAGGATGTGGCCGAATAAATCTCAGCACGCACGCCGTAGGTTTCCAATTTCTCCACGGCATCGAGCACCTGCACCATGATGGGTCCAGACCCGATGAGGCGAACGACGGGGCCGTCGCCTTTGGGTGCGCCCCGAAGCAGGTACATTCCCTTCACGATGCCTTCGTCGACCCCTTTGGGTTTGGGCGGCATGGGATAGTTTTCGTTGTACACGGCAATGTAGTGAATGACGTCCTTGTTGTCGACGTACATCTCTTCGATGCCGTGACGGATGATCGTGGCCAATTCGTAAGCGAAGGCTGGGTCCCAAGCCCGAACGGCTGGATTGGAGTGGGCCATCAGCAGCGAGTGGCCGTCTTGGTGCTGCAACCCCTCACCGTTGAGGGTGGTTCGTCCCGAAGTGGCACCCATCAAAAAGCCGCGAGCGCGTTGGTCTGCAGCGGACCATATCAGGTCGGCTACGCGCTGGAAGCCGAACATGGAATAGAAGGTGTAGAAGGGCACCGTCGGATAAAGATGGGTGGAATAGGAGGTTGCTGATGCGATGAACGTTGACGTGGCGCCGGCTTCGTTGATGCCTTCCTCGAACAGTTGCCCTTTGGCCGATTCTTTGTACTTCATCAGCACGTTGTGATCCACGGGTTTGTACAATTGGCCCTCGGGGTGATAAATGCCGAATTCTGAAAACAGCGGGTCCATACCAAAGGTTCGGGCTTCGTCGGGGATGATGGGGACCACGCGTGGCCCGAACGCTTTGTCCTTCATGAGCGAGCGGAGCACCCGAACAAAGGCCATGGTGGTGGAGACTTCCATCTTTCCTTTGGTACCCTCATCAAACTCCGCATAGGCACCCGCCTCCGGCAGGGTGATGGCCTCGGTGGGAACCACACGCTTGGGCAAGCATCCACCCAGCGCTTCTCGCCGTTGTTGAGCGTAGGCTACCAGTTCCGGCACGTCTTCGGGCTTGACGTAAGGATAGGTTTCCAAGTCCTTATCGGTGAACGAGAGACCGATGTCATCACGCATGAACTGCATTGTTTCCATGTCGGCCTTCTTCTTCTGGTGGGTGGTGTTTCGTCCTGCAAACGACGGGCCCAAGCCGTAGCCTTTGATGGTGCGGATCAACACGACCGTTGGCTGGCCTTTGTGAGCTGTGGCTTGCGCGTAAGCAGCATGGAGTTTGACAAAATCGTGGCCACCGACGTCAGCACAGAGGTCTTTGAGGTCATCGTCGGAAAGATGGGCGACCAAAGCCGCAAGACCTGGGCTGTTGAAGAGGTCCTTGCGGATGGTGGCGCCGTCAGCGGTCATGATGCGCTGTTCGTCACCGTCCACGAGGTTGTTGAGGCGATTGGCCAGCAGACCATCGGTATCGCGAGCGAAGAGGTCGTCCCATGAACTGCCCCAAAGTACCTTGATGACGTTCCACCCTGCACCGCGATAGCGGCCTTCCAGTTCCTGCACGATCTTTGAGTTTCCGCGGACTGGGCCGTCCAACCGTTGGAGGTTGCAATTCATCGTCATGATGAAATTGTCCAGACCTTCTCGGCCTGCGAGGGAAAGTTGCGACAGCGATTCGGGCTCGTCCGACTCACCGTCGCCCATCGTGTACCACACACGGGATGCACTCGTGGTGATGAGGCCTCGATCTTCGAGGTAGCGGTTGAAGCGTGCTTGGTGGATGGCCGTCATGGCCCCCAAGCCCATGCTCACGGTGGGAAATTCCCAGAAATCTGGCATGAGACGAGGGTGAGGATACGACGACAACCCTTGGCCGCCCACCTCTTGTCGGAACTGCTCCATCTGTTCGTGCGTCAGCCTTCCTTCAAGCCAAGCTCGAGCGTAAATACCCGGTGAGGCGTGCCCCTGCCAGTACAGGTGGTCGCCGGCCCCCTCACCGTCTTTGCCACGGAAAAAATGGTTGAACCCAGACTCCCAAGCATGGGATGCGGATGCATAGGTGGAAATGTGTCCGCCAATACCCTCGAAGTACTTGTTCGCGCGGGTCACCATCATCATGGCATTCCAGCGAATCACGCCGTGGAGACGCTCTTCGAGATCGAGATTACCAGGGTAACTGCCCTGGTCGTCAGGATGGATGGTGTTGAGGTAGGGTGTGTCCACGACGTCGATGTCAACTCCTGCATCCTTGGCCGATTCAACGGTTGCGTGCAACAAGCGCTTGGCTTCGTCTTCGCCCAACTGGTCGGCCACGGCGCGAATGGAATCTCGCCATTCTTGGGTTGCAACGGGGTCGGGGTCGGGTGAAGTGGAGCGCCGTGAGAAGCCCATGTCCGATGTCCCCCTTGGTAGGGGGTCAATGGTGAGGGTTTTCAATCCCTCGCCAACGAAGGCAACGAGGAGCAACTCACGAAGCCTTCGGCGAACCGAAACAACCGTTTGGGTGGCGACGTTCATCGCTTTACGGGAAAACGCATAAGAACCGACTTTCCGAGCCGATGGATATGTCCGTTGAGGCTATGGTACAGAAGATGATTGATGATTTGACCGCCGCTCTTGTTGATGCTGCAAAGCACGACAAGGGCAACTCCGCTGCAGGCACCCGTGTGCGCAAGGCCATGCAAGCAGCCAAGGCTGCTGCACAGGACGTGCGCAAGCAAGTCCAAGCCGACAAGAACAACTGAGGCTCAAGGCGACACCGTTCGCCACGACGCGTTGTCGTTTCACGCTGAGCATATGTTGAATTGATGCGCCTCCAAGGAGGCGTCATGCAACCGCTCTCTGGCGTCAAGGTGCTCGACCTATCACGCATCCTCGCAGGTCCACATGCTGCGCAGACGCTGGCTGATCTCGGTGCAGAAGTCACCAAAGTCGAAGCCCCATGGGGTGATGACACCCGGTCGTGGGGCCCACCCTTTCAACAAGGGTTTGATGGCAACGTAGTGGCCTCGTATTTTCTTTCTTGCAACCGCGGAAAAGCCATCGTGAATGCGAACATCAAGGAAGAACGAGAACGCCTTCGAGCGCTGATGGACGAAGTTGATGTCGTGATTGAGAACTTCAAGCCAGGGACGTTTGACCGTTTTCTTGGGCCTGTTCGTAACGACCTCGTCGTGTGCAGCATCACGGGCTACGGACAAGACGGTCCTCGCAGGGACGAAGTTGCTTTTGACCTCACCATGCAAGCCCGCAGCGGCATCATGTCGATCACCGGTGATGCTGATGGAGCACCGGCCAAGGTTGGCGTGGCCTGGATTGATGTGATGACAGGGATGAACGCCGTGGCCTCCATCCTCGCCGCCCTCTACCAGCGCGAAAAGACCGGGAAGGGAGCCCGCATTGATATCTCGCTGTGGGACACAGCGCTGGCAGCCCTCGTGAATCAGGGACACAACGCCCTTGCGGGCATCACGCCGAAACGAATGGGCAGTGCTCATCCGAATCTGGTGCCCTACCGTGTGTTTGAAGCCAGCGACGGATGGTTTGCTGTGGGCGTGGGAACACAAAACCAATGGCAGGCCCTCGTCAACGCCCTACGCCTCGACGTGCCTGAACACTGGAAGGACAACAGTGCCCGAATAGAAGAGCGTGATGCGGTTGAAGCGTGCGTGCAAGCGGCGATTGAACACCACACGAGGGACGATCTCGAGACGTTGCTTTCTGGTATCCCATGCGCACCGGTGAACAGCGTCAATGAAGCGTTGGAAGACCGACAAACCGAGGCGAGAGTGGGGCTGATCGAGCACCAAGGCGTGATGACGTTGGCCAGTCCGCTTCGCTTCATTCAGCCGTCAAACGAGAACAACGAGGTTTGACCGCCTTCCCGCAAATAGCCGCCTTCCTTCAATTTCTCAAAGGCCTGGTCCATGCGACGCTGGCTGAACTGGCGTTCGGTTTGAAGAAACTGAACCAAGCCCTTGCGGTCAACTTGACCCTGCACGAGGTCAGCATCGTCCACGTCAACCGCCGGATGGTTGAGGAAAATTTCACGAATCTCGGACAAGCGTTCAGGCACCTCCTTGTCCTTGGCTTCACACACCGCTTCGATGGTACCGTGCTGCTTGATGAGTTTCAGGCCGGTCTTGGGGCCGATGCCTTTGACGCCAGGATGGTAGTCGGTGCCGATCATGATGGCCAAGTCCACGAGTTGCTCCCGCGAGATGTCGTTTTGGACCAACATGGCATCGAGATCGATGGACTGAGCGTGCACAACACGCCCGTAGCGCTTGGTGCCGTCGTCCATGAGGTTGCGAACAAGGACGGGTGATCCGTAGAGGAGGGCGTCCCAATCTTGGGTGGCAACCACGTCCAGTTGGCCTTTTGCCGCCATGACCGCTGCTTGGGCCTCCCCTTCGGCTGCGGCCGTGACCCACGGGACGCCCATGAGGTCAAGCAGTTGTTGGGTCTCTTCGACCATTTGAGGCGAATAGTGCATGATGCGAGCGGCCATCTTTTGAGCGAGGGTGAAATCTCCTGCTGCCAGCGCTTCTTTGTGCACGGCTTCCGCTTCCTCTCTGCGCGCCCTTCGGGCGGCCATTTCTTCAGCCTTCAATTCGGGCGATTGACCGTCAAAAATGTACACGGGCTTGATGCCCATGGCCAACAGTGTCGCGGTCCGGTGGAGAAAACCCATCAGATGGGAAACAGGGTTACCGTTGTCGTCTCGAAGCGGCATGCCGTCTCCCTGAGGAGAGCGGTCTCGCATCGTTGTCAGGAATTGGAAGGCGGTCAAGAACGCATCAATGCCGACCCGCTTGCCCGCCAATTCCTTGAGATTGGTCTGTTCGGCGGGAGCGATGTCCTTGAGGTTGCAGCCCATGCAAGGAAACTGAAGGTCACCCTATGTAGCCGTTCGCCTGCGATTCCATCAAGAACACCAAGGCACACGAGTGGGCATGGGCGAGATGCTGGCGTGCTTGCGAGGCTGGCACCCTGCGCTCGCACAGGCGGAGTTGGCCGCACTGTTACCGACCGCTGTCCTTTCGCCAACGTTGTCGCCTCGCTGGTGGTCCGTTCAACAGACCACTGCAGAGCAGCGCAGGGAAGCCTTGACGGTGGCCAGTGGGCTGCAATGTTTCCTTCGTGAGGGTATCCTTCACACCGTTGAAGAGCAGGAGCATGACGGCTGGCTCAAGACGATGAAGACGTATCTTTCCAAGCACCGGGTGGAAGGCACCGTGGCGGTTCGTTCGTGGAAACAAGGCGAGAAACTTCCCGGATGGGGCCCCACCACCCTCGCCAAACGCTTGGGGGGTATCCTCTACGACATGGGCTACAGCATTGACCTCGACCAGCCCGACCACGTGATGGCCATCATCACCGACGCATCCACGGCTTCGTTGGCCTGCGGTTGGATGGAGGGTGACGGTTTGGCAGCCTTTTCCAACGGTGAACGACGCGCCGGTGAGCGTCCCTTCTTCAAGCCGGTCAGTTTGGATCCCATGCTCGCACGCCTGGCCGTCAATCTTGCTGCTGGACCGGTAGCAAAGGGCCCGGTCATTGACCCGATGACGGGGACAGGTGGGTTCCTCATCGAGGCTTCGTTGAGTGGACGAGCGTGCATCGGCATCGACATCCATTCCGAGATGGTTCACGGTGCGAACGCCAATCTTCGTTGGGCGCATGACGGCGACGTGCCTAGCAATGCGCGGGTCAAACGGGGCGATGCCACGCGTCTGGGCGATGCGCTACCGGAGGATTGGAAAGGGCGCGTTGCGGGTTTTGTTCTCGATCCTCCATACGGACGAAATTCCCACGGAAGCGTACACAGCGATGCGCTGCTTGAGGGGTGTTTGCGCAGTGCTCGTCAAGTGGCAGCCGAACACGCAGGTTTTGTCCTCATTTTGCCGCTCCACCCGCTGGACCCGCATCCCGAGACAGCGCTCTCGCTGGATGACGAACTTCCGCTGTTGAACGGCGATTGGGCGTCGCTGCGTTCACTGATTGAAAAAACGGGTTGGATGCCGGTATCGGCACACGTGGAGCGGGTGCATCGAAGCCTCAGTCGTCTGATCCTTCACGCACGATGCGCTCCTCAAGATTGAGCAGAATAGCGTCCGTACCTTCGGGCGGTTCGGGAAATTGATCACGATGTGGACAGCCCACATCGAGCACGGCCTGGTCCTCATCGTTGAGCACATAGGGGTAGGTTTGGCAGCCTTTCGGCCGAATTTCGTAGACTGAACACAAACCCTCGGCATGCACGTCGGCTGAATCGGTCAGCAAAAAGACGCAGGCTCGTGTTTCAGCGCGGTTGAGCAAGGTAAGCACGCCGTCGTTAACCACGGCGAAGTCGGTTTGTTTCATTCCCGTCCGACGCGCCAAACGAGCCGCTTCGGCTTGGGTGATGGGCATGGTCGTCTCGCGGCAACACGCCGAACATCCGGTGGGAATGCACGGGAGCGAGCGCGCCATGGCCGAGCCACGCCACCCGCCTTCTTCAAGAAGGGGGGGCCTCTCGGGGGGTTTACGGGCGATTAGGGTAGTCTGGATATCCTTCCGGCCTTCGGAGCCGGAGACGGGGGTTCGAATCCTCCATCGCCCGCCACACACCGCCTACGGCTGCTGGGTTAACGACAGAAGAAACGCAACCTGACGGTGGTTGATGGCGTGCGGACTTCGCTCTTCACGAACCCGTTGAATGGCTTCCCACATGTCGCTTCCACGCAGCCAAAGATACATCGCTGCAAACGTCCCAGCGCGAGACAAACCGCCCATGCAGTGCACAACCGCCACCTCTCCATCTGGAATGCTGCTGAGGAGGTGTTCAAGGACGGGCATCCCGCCTTCCATCCAGTCATCGGTGGGTGCTGTGGTGTCCGGCAGTGGGAGGTGATCCCACGCAAGACCGAGGCGTTGTGCTTCTTCACCCAAGCACTCAACCCGCAGCATGGTCATGTCTTCCTCGGTGATGAGGCTAATGAGACGGTTAACGCCCATGTCAACCAAGGCTTGGAGGTCAACGTCGAGTTGGCGGTCCCAACTGCCGGTGGATGAAACGGGCTGGTACTTACCAGGACACAACGTCATGCCAAGTTGGCCTTGGTCGCCCTCGAGCGGAAGCCACGAGACGTACAGCGGGTGTGTGGTGCTGTTTCGCATTCAAGCACCCCCGTTGCGGTTTCGGTTGCCGTAGGCCCACATGGTTCGCCACACATCAAAACAGACGTCGTGGTATTCGTCATTCTCGATGCTGTTCTTGAAGTTGTCATAATTCATCGTGAGCAGGTACTCGGCCACGACAGATTGGACCGTCTCTCGGGCGAGGACCGTACGGTAGGGGTAATCTGCTGCGGCAAAGAAAACAACCTGAGCGTCTGGAAAAACGGCATGGATGTGATCTGGATGTCGAGCGCGCACGAGGAGGTCCCCGGGTTGTTCGCGATGGGCCACGATGGACAGGTAGCCGCCTGAAACAAAAAGCCACATTTAGGCCACCTCCATGCCGACATGGAGTGACCGCGTCGCATCGGTGGTTTCAGTGGAATCTGTAGATGCGGTCTGTTCGTCGTCACCATCCACCATGGGACGAACGACAGTGAAGGGGGCAAGCTCAAGCACACCGCCGGCGAGCTTGACGGTCTCGTTGGCCATCGCAAGGCACCGAAAAGCGTACTCAGAGTCGACGAGGTGGATGCATCGTAGCACGCCGCCACCAGCGTTTTGCAGCGTAAACCCTTGACGGCCGAACCAGTTGAAGCGGCCGACGTTGTCGCTCGCCATGAAACTGGTCATGAAGGCGACGTCAGCTGGCGTGGCGGCAAGATGAAGGTCGGACGCGTCAAGTTCAGGCAGTTGGTCGTGTGTGAAGGTGGTGTACCCTGTCTCAGTGTAGGCGCCGTTGGTCAGTGTGTTTTCTTCCATATTTTTCTCTCTCCTCGCAACCCGTTGTTGCTACTTATGTATACTGTTATTATAGGTTATAAACATTGCAAAAAAAGCATCCTTTCAGCGTTCTTTTTCCATTTTCACAACATAATACTATATCGCTTTTGGAGAAGTATATAATCCCTCAAACTATCCACAAACCATGGCTGAGAATATGCCATCACTCGCTGAAATTCGTTCTTCTCGGTATGTGAAACGTGCAAAAGATTCCATTTCGGGCATCACTCACGGTCGAATATGGGAGCAGACAGGAACCCTTCATGAGACGACGTGCAGTGGAAACTGCGGAGAACTATGTCCTCGAAACAAACAACACACCTTGCGAATATCTGAGTCGTTTGCAAGGTCCCTACGATCGATGCGTGGGCCAAAGGGGAGACGTTCCAGCCGTGTCCCGGGTGCTACTCCTGATGAATCGTATGTTCAAGCCGGGCAGCGGGCGAATGGCCTTCCACACCAGCTTCGACGGCGTATGTGTTTGCTGTTTTCAATGAGCAATGATCGTATTCAGCGAATGCTTGAGGAGAACATGGAATACAATCCAACGAAAGGAAAGGTTGCAGTAGGCTTGGTGATGCCAAACCTGAGCGAAGCCGTTGAGGAACTGTACCGGTGGTTGGTCAAGTCAAACCCTGACCTCAGGTTTCATCCCGCTTTGAAACGGCGGTGGGCTCCCGCACTTTGCCGGCTGATGGAACTCCACTGGCATTTGCAGCATCATGAATGAGGGGTCCCACGGACATCCCAACGGCCCTTTATGGCCTACCGTCGCCTATTACGAT
>JAYPIL010000039.1:9604-18557 GCA_038127845.1 Candidatus Poseidonia sp. | reverse complement strand
GGAACCTTCACGGGTGAGTTGCTGGTCGGGACCAATTTGGTCCTGTTTGAGAACTACGTCGACATTGACGGGGATGGGACCGACGACATCTCCGTGGCCCTCACCCTTCGTGGTTTGACCCAACAGGGCGACGGTTGGGGCATTGAGTTGAGCAACGGTCTGATTCCAACACCAACCGAGATTTGGCTCCGCCCAACCTTCCAGTGGGCCGTGAATGCATTGAACATCAACGACCCGTTGTGGGATGAACTTGAACACCTTGAAGTCACGCTGATGAAGGGTCTGGCCTTTGACATCACCCTTTCCAATTCCGAGTCCTACGCCGTGGTGATCGACACCCGTTTCACGCAACCACCTGCGGACGTGACGCTCGGCGTGGGCATCGAACGCATCTCCTTTGACATCAGCGGGACCTTCACCACCGCAGCAGAACTGGTCATTGCGTTACTGGGCGGGCAAGTCAACTCAAGCGACCTGGCGTTAACGGGGGTGACGGCACCGTATGCCGTTCGTTTAACCAATCCGAACGCTGCTGGGGGGAGCCAGCAAACGGACTGCAGCGAGACGTTCAACTACGACCCTGCGACGGACCACGGGGCGAGCAGCCGCGACCACAAATGTGGCATTGGTATCGGTGTTGGGTACGTGCATTTCGGTGAGGTTCAACCGGATTCCTCCATTCCCGTGCTGGAGGTGGCTTACATCGATGTTGGCTTCCACCCTGAGGCGGGAAGCACCTTGATTCCAAGCGAAATTGATTTGACCTTACGAAACGACAACTATGGCGAGAACACGTTCGATACCGTCGAAGTCTATTCGGATGTTGGCAGCGACGTTTACATCCACTATTACGAAGACCGCTCGAACGTTCCGGAAGGCGAGAGTCCGTTTGGCAACATCACCGATTCACGTCTTTGGATACGAGGCCTTCCCTCGGGCACCCTGCATCAAGACGAGATCGCAGCGATCTTCACGACCATCGGCGAAGCTCCAGGGTCAGCCAACCTGCCGGGAGAAGTTCCAGACCGACTTTCGCTCATCATCGCCATCAAAAATTTCTCAGGTGACGGCACCCAGAACGTCAACGACCCAACTCTCCCCATCAACCCGGCTCAACCACCGAACACGCTGTTTTTGATCGCCGGAACGGAATCCATTGACATGTTTTCCTATGTTTCAACGTTCAAACGGGCAGGGTATGCCGGGGACACCTCCTCGATGCTGGTGGAGATGGAGAACCTCCCGCGGGTCATCGTCATTCAGGGCAGTTTCTTGGTCTCGTCAACCGGGGTGAGTCGAATCAATTACGACAATCCGAATTTGAACACCATTGCGCAGCTGCTTGACAACGCCCTCTTGACCATCATCGAAGTGGTGCTCGACATCGGAACCATCCTCAACGGACTGCCCACGGCTGTGGTTGGCACGGCAGGCTCAACCGGCGGGGAAATCGACATTCAGTGCTTCAATCAGGTGAAAAAGAGCCTCCCCAACAGCAACAGGGAAACGATGCAAATCGAACATTTGCTCTTCGCCCTCGCGAGCAGTCCGCAACCGTGGCTTCCGGAAACGGACCACATTCTGCTCTCCGAGGACACCAACATCGCCGTGGTGGACGGCCGTCTCGGCCCCGTCGAACCGCTCGTGCCGGTTGCGATGAGCATGCGCATTGGTGGCATTTCGCACGTTCGGCATTCCTTTGACCCGACCAACGAAGTGCGCGACATGCAACTCAAAGGCTCAGCAAGCGGTTCGTTACTCATTGGTCACATCCAGCACGACGACGGCGACCTCGGTAACGCCACCAAGCAGGCGACGACGGTCTCAAACCGGCCCGGTGATTTCAACATCATCCAGCAAGCAGAAGCCCTTCAGTACGCAGCCAGTGAACCCATCGGCACCATCACCTACGGTGGTCAAGCGGGAGACCAGCGCAATGCGATTCGCCTCACGGGCCTCCCATCTGCGTTTACCTTGGTGCTCGGCGACACGGTCGGTTATGTCGCCAATGCCCCGATGGACGCCATTCAGATTCAGATGACCAACGCCAGCACGCCGGTGACCATGGACGGCGACCACATGCGGTTTTGGGTCAACGAAGACACGGCCGAGGCGAGCCTCAGCGTGCAGTTGTCCGACATCACCTCCATCCAGCGCCTCAGTCCATTGGTGCCGGGGTCGAGCGGGCCCGAGGGCAATTCTCAGGTGCAACTTGTCCGTTCAAGTTCCTCTCCCTTCAGCGTGTCGTTCGAGGATGAAACGGTTCACAGCGACCCGTTCTTGGGTTTGAACGGGATGGTCTCCTTCGACCCCCTCCCCGCCAACATCTCGCTCACGCTTCCTTCCGAGGTGGATTCCGAAGGGTTGGAGTTGCCAACCTTTGGCGAGGAGGAGGGCATCGAAGCGCTTTCCTTTTTCCTTGGCGATATCGTCGATTTCGGACGCGTCGTGAACGACTTTGTTCACGCTCTCTCGGTCGACGTCGGTGGCGACCTTGGCGAGAGCGAGGACATGAACATCGGTCTTGAATTGTTTACCGGTGAGGCGTTCAACATGACGGTGGACCTGAAGAAAGGCTCGAACCTTGAGGCCGAACCGGCGTGGATGCACGGTCTCGGCATGGAAGCCCTCGAGCAAACGCTGTTCAAGACCAATTTGTCTCGCATGCCAACCTTCACGCTCTCGAGCAGGGAGATCATGCAGGACATCCTCGAAGACGGGCGAATCGACATCACCGAACGGGACCAAGCGCTGTCCATCATGCGCGCCATCAACATCACAGCGGGCGAAGCCTTGGTGATGGCGCTCGAAGACGGTCGAGTGTACGATGAGGAGCTCAAGGGTGTCAACGAAACACTGCTCGAAGAACAAGGCATCACCCTCAACGACCGGCGTTCGTGGCACCTCCGTGCCTGGTTGCCTTCCTTGCCTGCGGGGACCATCGAACTGGTGTACGATTTCCGGATGTTGGGCGGTATTCCAACCTACGAAGTGGACCTCAAAATGTCCCAATGGCAGCCCAAGTACCCGCAGATGACCATCGTGGCGAACGGGCTTGAAGGTCAAGACATTGAATTGTTCATCGATGGATTGGACACAACGACGCCACGTAACGTGGAACTCAACGCCTTGTTCTCGACCCAAGAGAACCTGACCGTGCCTCGTGTTTCGGTCGACATGTATTACGACGCAGGTGTTCGGTTGAAGTCCGCACACGCCATCCTCATCGACCACCAAGCCCTTACGCGTGTCGAGGCGCTGGTGGTGGGCATTCCCCAATCGACCGACGTGTCTGCGGTCATCGGTGACGTTTTGCTGCTCGACCTCGTCGTGCCCGAACAGTATCGGAACAACGGCCATTCAGCCGATTCGTTGATGCTTCAGCAACTTCGCTACATCGACGGGTTCTGGTGGCCTTCAACCGCCTACATGCGCGACCTTCCCGGTGAGATGCATCTGGCCACCGAACCCGATACCCGATTTGACATCAAGAAACAGACCGCCTTCCAAGGGATGCGGACCCTCGATTATTCTTCCAACACCGACGACATGGATCTTTACCTCGAGGCCAGCGGCCGAGCCATCGATTCCAAGGGTGACGTGCTGATGTTGGCTGAGGATTTGCCAACCCGCTTCGTCTTGGAACTGACCGATGACTACGGCATGCGCGTGGATTCATCCGGTGTTGGCGTCAAGCGCGTGTACGTGCGTCAAACCGACCTCCCGGCGGCCCCCGGCGTCACCATGGAACGTGTGGAGGTGGTGGGCCAGAACTTGAAGGGCGCGACCATCCACATCTACTCGGGACCCGGCGAATATCCGCTGATTGTCATTGACGACATCACCGACGGCCGTTTGGTCGCCAGTGCGCAGGTGTTCATTGAACCGGGATACGAATTCCCGCTCTTTGGTGATTTCAAATTCGAGGGGCGAGGGGTGCTCTTGGACGCCCAATTCACGGGCGTGATTCCAACCGCATCATCGTTGGGCGTCAACGGGATCGTGACCGATCTTTCGCTCATCGGTTCGTTGACGGGGGAGTTTGTTGAAACACGGCACATCTTGGTGGTGGATCCCATCAGTTCTGCGCTTGCCAGCGGTTTGGCGATGATTTTCGGGTGATGATGTGTCGGGGCCAAGCGAAGACGATTTGCGCCAAGGGGGAAGCCCTCCCGAAGGCGACGATTTGGAGGCGTGGGAAGCCGCTCAAGAAGCGGCGAAGTTGCTGTCGACGCTTTCCAAGGAAATCACGCCCACCCGCGTGGCGATGGCGGGAGCCGTGCTCTTTTTGCTCATCACCATGACCTTGAGCGGCTGGTACTGGTTGCTGCCCCGAGACGCTGTGACCGTTGAAACGCACTACATGCAGCGGGGTGGACATTTGATCATGTCCGAACTTCATAACGACGGCAGCCGTTCCATCACCGATGTGGTCTTGGAGGTCGAATTCCAAACCGCAGAAGGCGAATTCATTGACAGCATGTCGCTGGAACTGATGGAGATGGAAGCCCACACGTCGATTTCAGGCGACGAGTTGGAGATGATGGTCATCGGTTACACGGTTTGGGGCGCCTACAACGTGATCGTCGACATCGAATACAGAGATTACTCGGGACAATTGCGACAGGCATCTTGGACCCACGAAGTGGGCGTTTGGTCGCAGGAAATTTTTGATGACAAGGCAGAGCGCCATGTTTGGCCGCTGAACTGAATTGGTCAAGACCAAGCAACCGAACCGATAAAGGACCGAAGAAGGAGGCAAAATCATGGCAGGAGGTTCACCGCGTCTTTCTGCTCTCACGCTGGTGTTGTTGCTCCTGCTTTCAACCAACAGCGCCTTGTTGCTCTCCGAGGAACAGGCGGAGGAGGAAGCCTCGCTCTCCCCTGAGTGGGTGAAATTTGAGGTCAAGCACGACGTGTACTTTGACGCTGTTGGGACGCTCGATGAGGGATTGGTCGATGAAGAACGAGAACCGCTCGCACGTTCTCCCTTTGGCACTTACGACGCCAACGGACTGAACCTCGCTCGACCCGTTCCCGCTGATTTGCTCGAGCCTCGTTTCGACCTCTTGCTGCTTCTCGTCTCCAACGAAGTCCGCCTGCATGACATGCGAACCCAACTGGCATCCATTCAGGGTCTGGCGGTTCGAGAATTCATCGCACCTTCAGGGCTCATCGTTCAAGGAACCCCCTTCGCCTTGCATCAGGCCGCAACACATCACGGTTTGCTCGCCAGTCATGCCGTCCCGCTCGGCATGCTTCTGGATGGTGATTTGCTCGACGTGGTTCTCTTCGCTGAAGGCGAAGTGGCCTTGCAGCAGCGTTTGCTTCGCTTGGACGGTTGGCGAGATGACGCAGGCCCCGTTGAACACCTTGACTTCACCGATGGCGAAGGCGGAACGTTGGTTCAATCGCTCGGCGAAGTGGCTCAAGAAGCGATGGTCAACCCTCGGGCTTGGGACCAAGGCCGCTACGAAGGTGTGTTGCAGGATGTTCCCCTCGACCAGGTGTTGATGCAACCCTCGGTGATGCACCTTCGAGCCGACCCGGCCTTTGCCGCCTTCAACGACAAATCCCGGCAACACATGCAGACCAACTCCATGGCAACGTACTACACCACCGACCTTGACGGCTCCGGGCAAATCGTGGCCGTGGCGGATGCGGGTCTGGACGAAGATCACGGTGACTTTGGCTCTCGGGTCGTCGGTTCCTACGATGTCATCGGTGACGGCTCCACCGCTGACAAACATTCAGGCCACGGCACGCACGTCTCCTGCACGGTGCTCGGTGACGGGTTCCGTGGCGGTTACGACGGCGTGGCGCAAGCCGCCGAGTTGTATTTCCAAGCCATGGAAAACGACAACACCGGGAACTTCCAATCACCTTCATTGAACAACCTGCTCAACACCGCCTACAACGCAGGTGCCCGAACCCACACCAATTCCTGGGGGTCTTCCGCTGCAAGCCAGCAGGCCAAGTACAACTCCGAGACCGAAGACGTTGACGACCGTGCAAACTACTACGACCGTTACTACAACGGTGTTGAGGGATTGACCATTCTCTTCGCAGCAGGAAACGACGGGCCGAATTCCGGTACGGTCTCGCCTCCTGCCACCGCCAAGAACGTCATCTCGGTGGGCAATCACAAGAACCGCTACAGCGGGTCACCCGACGTCATGATGAGCGGCTCTTCGCGTGGTCCGACCGAGGACGGACGAATCAAGCCTGATTTGGTGGCTCCCGGCGGCTACGTTCGTTCTTGCCGCGCACAGGAGGCCACCGACACCGGCAGCGCCACCTGGTCGAACACCTACTACCTCGAGTACACGGGGACTTCCATGGCAACACCCAACGCCGCAGGTGCTGCCTTGATGATTCGTGAATATCTGGAAGAAATCGCTCAGCGCCCCTCCCCTCAAGGAGCGCTCGTGAAAGCCCTCATGGTGCTCGGGGCCCAAGACATGGGATCTCGGGACATACCCAACGACGACGAGGGGTGGGGACGCGTGAACTTGCGCAACACCTTGGCTCCCTCAACCGGTCAAGGGATATGGGTCGACGACCGCTCGGTCATGTCGGGAACAGGGAACAGCAAATCGTATTCGTTCAACGTCACGCAGGCCTCGGGCTTGTTCAAGGTCGTCCTGACCTGGTCCGACGAGCGTGGCTCTCGCTTTTCAAACGCACAACTCGTGAACGACCTTGACTTGGAAGTCACCGCACCGGACGGAACGGTCTACCTCGGCAACGATTTCGCCAACGGTCGGTCGGCAACCGGGGGGACCCGCGACGATGTCAACAACCTCGAAGTGGTGCTCATCGATGCTGCCGCTGCGGGCACGTGGACGGTGAAGGTCAAGGATACCCAACACAGCGGGTCCAAAACGCAACCCTACGCCATTGCGGTCCTCGGCCACGGCGTGAACGATTTGCGACCCGACCCGAAGGTCGTTCCGGAGGATTTTGCCATGGACGTGGGTATTCCACAAGTGGACGACCCCGTTCAGTTGACCACCTCGTTCTTCAATTTCGGCAACGTCAAGGCAGACACGTTCCCCATCGCCTTTGAGGTCGATGGGAATGAAATCCAACGAAAGTCCATCGATTTGGGTGCTGGTTCGACGAAGGTCGTCATGTGGCAGTGGACACCCGCATCATCCGGAGCCACCACCCTTTCGTTCATCATCGACCCCGAGAACACGATGGAAGAAATCCGTGAAGACAACAACCGGTTGGACATTCAGGTCAACGTCACCGCTCCCGGTGTCAAACTGGAGACAGCGACGCCGATGCAGACCTTGGTTTCAAGTGAAATAACCACCACTTCTTGGAACGTTTCGCTTACCAATACCGCACTGATCCCAACCAATGCGTCCATGCAAACGAGCGACGTGATTCGGGTCGGAACCGGTGAAACCATGCCTTGGTACGTGGGAAGCACCAACTCCAATTTCTCCATGGAAGGGCAAGCATCGGAATCCATCACCGTGACGCTGGTTCATCCAGCACCCCCCGAACCGGGCACCTACCGAATTGACCTGCTCGGGTTGGACGTCGACAACGGCGTGGATTATCCCCTGAGCATTGAACTGCTGGTCCCCGACCTTCCCCAAGCAGCGCTGGAGTTTGATTATGAAGTCGTTCCCGTTCATCCCTCTGAACCCACCAACATCACGGTACGGTTCTTCAACAACGGCAATGCACCCATTGGCTACGACCTCTTCCTCGAGGCACCAGCAGGTTGGCGAGCGGGCTTCACCAACCTCGGCAGCGAGGCGGGTGCGACCTCCGGTTCAACGGGACTGATCGACAGCGAAGCCTACCGGGCCGTAGGATTGACGTTCACGCCGCCCCAAGTGATGACGGCGGCTGGAGCCGAACGCATCGTCAAATTGACCGCAGTCAGTCAAACCGAACAGCAAGCGTTGACCCTGTTCGAAATTCCCATTCAAGTCTTGACGGTCAAGGAAGTCTTTGTCAACATCGAGTCGTCCATCGGTACGCTGCGACCGGATTCAACGGTGACGCTGAGGTATTCCCTTGAACACAAGGGCAACGTGGACATGCGGCTCACGCCATCGTTCAACCTGCCGAGTGGATGGTCCGTGACCACACCGTTGGAGCCAATTGACCTGCCTTGGGCCACCAGCAAAAATCTCCTCTACACGCTCGAGGCGAGCAGCAACGCTCGTTCAGGCGACCTCGTCCTCAATTTGGACAACGGCTCCACCCGATTTACCTGGGAAGGCGAACTGAACGTTGAGATTCTACCCGAACCGTCCCTGACCTTTGTTGGTCTCGAACTGGACGACGGAACCTCGTATGGAACACCTCAAGCCGACGGTTCACACCCCTCGGGAGAAACGATGACGTTCACGTGGTTGCTCTCCAACGACGCAGAAACGCCGTGGACACCCAGTGCCAGTTTGCAGTTGGACATGGGTTTGTTTGGAGACTGCACGCCCGTGGGCACGGTTGGTCAAAACGAGGTTGTTCCCGTGGTGTGCTCGTTGCTGATCGCATCGAACATGCCGCCGATGTCCGAGCCAACGTTCACGCTTTTGCTGAGCGATAACGGGGTTGATCTGTCCAAGACCATCGGCCTTCTGGTTGCACCCAACGAGGAGGTGACGTGGGATGTTGGAAATGTCCCTGCCTTCACCACGGGTGAAGAAAAACAAATCACCGTTGAAATCACGAACACCGGTAACACGTTGTTCCAGCGCCAACTGCTGCTGGACGTCCCGGATGACTGGACGGCCAGCGTGGACGGCAACGACATCGTAGAGTTGGATGTGGGCCAGTCGGTGCTGGTTCGCCTGTCAGTCCGAGCGGATTCACCGGGTACGACCACCTTGGGGCTCGAACTTTCCGAAAGCCCTGCCACCCAACCAACGTTCAGAATCGCCGTTGGTGCGACCGGGGAACCCGTCGGAACCAGTGGAAACTCCGG
>JAYPIL010000039.1:0-9504 GCA_038127845.1 Candidatus Poseidonia sp. | reverse complement strand
TGCCGTCAACCGATCACCACCGCGATGGTCGGCTGCCCCTCTTGCGGCGCTCGGTATCACAGCGACGGGTCCGGCGGTTGCACCGGTCATGAGGTCAAGACCTGCGTGAACTGTCAAGCCTCCTCAGACGCCTTCGTAAAGGCTTGACGAAGGCCTGTCCATGATGCATTGGAAGCACAGGGTTTTGATAGGAGAACGCCGAGCGGAAGCCATGCAGCCCTGTGCGCCCGCGGACCTCACCGCTCGCCGCAAGGCGGTGTTCCTCGCCGTGCTGATGTGTTCCGCACTGCTCCCTCTCGTTGCTCCTGCGGTCTCAGCAGACGACGGACGGGCCATTTCGGTTCAATTGACAGCCATCCCGACCGCCTTGGAAGTGAATCCTGGTGAAGCTGGTGAATACACCATTCGCGTTCGAAACAACGGTGACAACCCCATCACCGTTCAGTTGGGCACGGCGGAGGAAGCCGGTGGAGACTGCGGTGGCTACACCTCCACCATTACCCAAATCACGGGGCCGATTGATGCAGGGTCCTACGAAGAAGCCGCCATGAACATCACCCTCACCCAAAACGCCGAAGGAAGTTGCAAAACAACAGTAACGGCCACCATCAACGAACAGGTCACACCTCCCGATGTAGCAGATCCACCTACACAAGAAACGGTCGAGGTCACCACCACCGCCGGTGACGGCTCAGGCAGCGCCTTGTTTGGAGTCGACCTCATCATCGCCGAGAGCGAGCGGAGTCAGGAGTGGAAAGGCGAAGAGCAGTTGGACTATACTGTCACCGTCGAAAACACCGGTCAGTCCAACCAAACCGTCAACCTTGCTGTGAGTGACGGTTCTGGCCCGAACTGCTTCTCGTCTTCGGACATCACGGTCACGTTGAGCGAGACCACCGTGAACGTCGATCAGGAAGAATCGGAGACGGTCACCGTGACGGTCGAAGTACCCGAAGGACAATCGGCGAAAAAGTACTGTTGGGAGATTGAAGGCGCGGTGGCCAACGATCCTGCTCAAGAAGCCAAGGACACCGAGGACTTTGACTTGATTGTGCCCGAACTCAAAGAGTGCAGCGTTTCGCTGAGCAAGACCTCCGTCAGCGTGAATCCCGACGAGTCCTCGACCGTCACCGCGACCTACTTCAACGACGGAAACGCCAACTGGAATGTTTACGCCATCGCTGGCGGGCAGAAAGCCAACGACTGGGTTTCTGTTGACGGGGCATCTGCAGGAATTCTTCCCTACGACGATGGCAACGGGCAGCGAGAGGTTGACTTCATCATCTCGCCTGACGACTCGGTTACAGCAGGTGAGGAAACGGTGGTCACCATCCTCGGCAAGGTGGAAACCCAAACCGGCGAAATCAAGTGTCAGGAGAATCTTCGCATCATCGTTGGTCAATCCCGAGGCGCCAGCATCTCCGTCGCCAACACCCTGCTGGCCAACATCGAACCGGGCAGCAACAAAACCACCACCATCACCGTGACCAATCAAGGCAACGGCCAGGACAACCTCCGCATCGCTTCGTCCATTGCCCCCACCGGATGGGCCGTTCAACTCGAACAAACCACCGTCTCGGTTGGCTCGCGTCACGGCAACGAGCGCTCGGTGACCGTGGACGTGACCGTCCGCGTTCCGCTTAACGCCTTGGCCACCGAGGAGGTTGAGTTGACGTTCAGCGTGCTGCCTTCAAGCGGAGGTCAAGCCTACGATTCCGTGACGCTCAGTGTCACCGTCGCCGCCGTTCACGCCCTTGAAATCAACACGCCGGCGACCGACCAAACGGGTCGCTCAGGCACCGAGGTGCGTTTCCCTATCGATCTCATCAACGAAGGCAACGTGCGCGACACCATCGGGCTCTCGGTGGTTTCCCAGACCGCCAGTCCTGCGTGGGGCTCTTCGTTTGAAACAGAGGACGGCATGCCGTTCTCGGAAATCGATATCGAACCTCAAGAGACGACGAGGGTGTACCTCGTCGTCAGTATTGACGGCGAAGAAGAGCTTGAAAATTCGAGAATCACCGTGCGGGTTCGCAACAAAGACGACCCCAACAGTCAGGACAGGGACAACGATGGTATTCCCGACAATCAGCGAGAAGGACAATTCCTTGCCATTCTCTCCGACCGAGAATTCTCGATGGACCTCCGTCTTGAAAACACCGATACGGCCACCACGGCTTCGGTTGTGTTGCCCCCAAGCGGCGAACAGACCATCGGCATGTGGGTGCGTAACACCGGTGACGGCAACGATAACGCTGTGTTCACGCTCGGCGGTCTCGAGGGTATCGCAACGCGTTCGATGACCGTTTTCGGCTTGCCGGTGACAGGTGAACTTGAGGTGCCCAAAGGCTTCGGTATTTGGGACATCGCCAACGAAACCTACGTTGCAGAATCCAGCGGTGAGCCCTACCTGCTTTCCACCCAAGATGCAGCAGAGATGAAAATGCTCGATCTCGGTCTGACGTTCGAGGCGTATCAAGCACGACCCTACGAGGTGTACATTGAGTTGACGCTCCGGGTGAACCCGGGGGCACAAACCGGGCAAAGCGGCATGCTTGAGGTGTTGGCCACCAGCGTTTCCAACGCTGCGGACCGAAGCGGTTTGGTGACCGTGTCGCTCGAAGTCAGCATCGTTCACGAACTCGCCTTTGTTGAGGAGGGCGTGCGCCAAGAAGTCGACATCGTCTACGGTCAGAAAGCAGCTGTCAAGGAAATCTCGGTTCTCAACACCGGAAACATCCGAACAGAAATTCGTGTCTTTACCTCTGAAAATCTCCGTGGCTGGTCGGTTCTTCTCGACAGCGACAACCCCGACTGCAAAACCGAGAACAGCGACTTGCTCTGCATGGTTGACGAAGGGGAGCGCCTCTACGTGAACGTCACCATTCGTGCGCCCTACGGCGCAGAGATGGAAGACCTGTACAAGTTCACGGTCTCGGCTGAACCTACCGAGACGGGTGTGTTGGACCGCCAAAACATCGAATTTGCCGCTCAAGGCATGCCTCCTGAAGGTGTGCTCGGGCTCTCGTCCACGACCGTGCTTCAAGCGGCCGGGGCCATGGTGGCTGTTCTGCTCGTGCTGGCTCTCGTCGCCCGCCGGAACTGATACCCAACTTGGCCCCTTCGGTCCAATGCAAAAACAGAGGCCTGCGCCGTGTTGTGGTGGGTTTCCGAACACCGCTGTGCTTGAGGTTCCTTGACAACGCTTATTGAGGGGCCTCAAGTCGCAAAGAGCAGAGAGCGTATGCGTTCTCAGAAGGTCTGCTCATGTCGGGACTTGAATCGGTGCCCAGTGCCTATCTCTCCATTGGTTTTTTGACGGTTGTCGGTATTATCATGCCGCTCACGAATTTCATCATCACCTGGCTCGTTCGACCCAAGGTTGACCCGGCCCGCCCCCACATCACGCGCTCCTATCTTCTTGAGGGCTACGAGCGGGACCACAGCCTCTACCCGCGACGTCTGACCACGTTTGAGTGCGGTAGCGAACCCGTGGGCGAAGCGATGATTCAATTCCACTTCCAGTATTACTGGTACGCCATCATCTTCCTCGTCTTTGACGTGGCGTTCATGTTCCTCGTTTTGGGCGGCATGGTCGCAGCCGATGCCACGGCTCAAGATGTGGTGGACCGCACCGCAGCGGTGGAGAAGGCAACGGATGCGCTCATTGTCTTGGGGGCCTTCTTTGCCACCATGTCGCTGGGCGTTTGGTACGTGTTTCGTAAGCGAGGTCGCATTTACATCTGAGGTGATTGAACATGGCAGGGCAACAAGAAAACTACGCAGCGTTCAACAGTCGTGCTCTCGTTGAGATGGTCGGCGATGTCACGGACGAGGCCTTGAAGGCAACCAAGATCAAGCAGTTCCTCAGCGTGCTTGCAGGGCGCTACTTCAACTGGGCAGGACGCAAATCCCTCTTCACGCTCCACTTGGGCATCAAGTGCTGCGCCATCGAGATGGCCGCAGCAGCGACGCCTCGTTTCGACGGTGACCGATTTGGTGTGCTGTTCCGTTCTTCCCCTCGTCAGTCCGACGTCCTGTTGGTCAACGGCCCCATCACCAAGAAATTCGCCGACAAGGTGGTTCGCCTCTGGGAACAAATGCCCGAGCCAAAGTATTGCATCGCCATGGGCGAATGCGCCATCTCCGGCGGCCCCTACTTCCAATCCTACAACATCCTCGAAGGCGTTGACACCGTGATTCCCGTTGATGTCTACATACCCGGATGTCCACCTCGTCCCGAAGCCCTCATCGATGGATTCGGGTTGCTTCGTGAGAAGATCATCCGTATCGGTGCTGCCCCAAGCAGCGGTCGCAAGGGCGACAAACCCATCATCGTCGGGGAGGACTGAACATGGGCATGCGGGTCACCAACGAACAAAGCGACAGCGCCGCAGAGGCTGCGGTGAAGCACGTGACCGATCGCTTCGGTGGGTCCGATGTTGTGGCCACGGTTGAACACCACGCCAACGCCCACAAAATGGCCTTTGTACGCCTCAATGTCCCACCGCAACATTGGGTTGCTGTGGCAAAGCATCTCCGCTTTGACATTGGCGTCAACTACTGCTCCATGGTCACCGGCACGCACTTCCCCGAAGGCGGCGATGACCGAGGATGGGAAGTCGTCTACCACTTGATGCGTCAACCCGTTGTGGATCAGGCGCCCAACACCAACACCGTTCACGTGGCTGAGAACCTCACCGGAAACGACATTCCGTTGGAAGTTGAAGTGGTCGTGACCCTTCCGCAAACCACGTCACCGAGCGTGCCGACCGTGCAGAACATTTGGGTTGGCGCCGATTGGAACGAGAAGGAAACGTGGGACTTGGTCGGCATCCAGTTTGAAGGTCACGAGAACATGCACCGTGTGCTCAATCCACACGACAGCCCAGACGGGTTCCATCCGCTCCAAAAGCAACACAAAATCCGCTATCACGATTTCAACGAAATGTACGACGACGCCCAAGGCTTCGGTCGAAAACCAACCGACGAGGGTCGGGTCAAGTGAGGTGAAAACATGGCACAAATGTGGATTACAATGGGCCCCCAACATCCAATGACACACGGTCTGTGGACCTTGCGTGTCAAAGTTGACGGTGAAACGGTCGTTGATACCGAGGCAGAACTCGGCTACATTCACCGCGGTGTGGAGAAGATTGCAGAAGCACGCGACTTCACCCAAATCACGCCGTATTGCGACCGCCTCTGCTACGTCAGTGCGATGACCTGGGCCAATTCCTACATCTATGCGGCTGAGGATTTACTCGAAGTTGAGGTGCCCGAGCGTGCCGAGTACATTCGCCTCATCGCTGCTGAATGCCAGCGACTGGCCTCTCACCTGATGTGGTTGGGTGCCTACGGACCTGACATCGGGAGTCTTACGCTGATGACCTGGTGCATGCGGGACCGCGAGATGTTCCTCGACTTGCTCCAGGAACTTGGAGGCTCTCGAATGCACTACAATTATCCCCGTGTCGGCGGCGTCAAGCGTGACATTCCCGTTGGATTCGCCGACCGCCTCATCGCCAAGGTCAAGCTGTTCGAGCACCGTATCGACGAGTACGAAATGATGCTGGACGAGTCCACCATCTGGCTCGTCCGTCTGCAAGGTGTCGGCTACGCCAAGGCCGAAGACATGGTCAACGCCGGTGTTTCCGGACCCAACATCCGGGCTGCTGGTGTGAACTACGACGTGCGTTGGGCTCACCCGTACTCGGTCTACGACCAGGTCGATTGGGAGCCGGCCGTTGAGAAGCCGACCTCGGTCAAGGGCGCCGATTGTTACGACCGCTACCGTGTCCGCATGGAAGAGATGCGTCAGTCGTGCCGCATGATTCTTGACGCCATCGAAAAGATTCCCGGCGGCAAGAACACCAACTACGCCAACGGCGATGAGATGATTCTGGCCAAGGCACCGACCCGTGCCCCAGAGGGAGCCACGGGTTTCTCGCACTACGAGTGCACTCGTGGCGCCTCGCAGTTCTACATTCAAGGCGGTGGCGACGGCCGTGGAAAGAACCCTTACCGTCTGTCCATTCGCTCGCCGATGTTCATCACCATCCCCTATGTGGCCAAGACGATGATTGGCTACAAGGTCGCTGACATACCAGCGATCATGGGCAGCTTTGACCCGTGCATCGGGGAGACCGATCGTTGAGGTGATATCGTGGATGACAGGTACGACTTGGTTGGTTTCTTCCTCAGCAAAGACGGTGTGTTGCGTTCCGGCATCATGGGTGCCTTGGAAGGCACGCCGCTCGAAGAAAGTGCAGGGGCACTCTCCTTCGGTGTGGCCACGTTCGCCCTCGTGAACGTCGTCTTTTTGATGCTGTTCTTCTCTCAGTTCGCCATCCTCTGGATTGAGCGCAAGGCGGTGGCTCGTATGCAAGACCGCTACGGTGCGACCACGGCTCTTCGCTCGCTTTGGGTCGGCGAAAACGGTGTGACCGCAGGTGAATGGTGGAACATGCTGCCTTTCGGCCTCGGAAAGCCCATCGGAGCCGTCAACAAATGGTTGAACAAGAACTTCGGCAACCGCGACGAAAATTTCGCTACCGTTGACCGCGTGAACAACCGCTCGTGGATGGGCAAAACCATCGTGCCGGGCTTCTTCCAAAACGTCGCAGACGGGATGAAGTTCCTCGTCAAGGAACACATGGTTCCCCAACGAGCTGACCGCCTCATTTTCGAGGTCTCACCCTTCCTTATCGTCTCCTCGACGTTGCTGATTTTGGGCATGATTCCGCTCTCCAGCGGCATTTACGCCACCAACCCTGACCTGTCCATTCTCTACGCCATCGCCATCTTTGGTATTGCGCCCATTGGCGTCTTCTTTGCCGGATGGTCTTCCAACAACAAGTACACCCTCATCGGTGGTATTCGCTCTGCGGCTCAACTCACCGCTTACGAGATTCCGCTGTTGCTTACCTTGCTCTCGGTGGCCATCCTCTCGGGCACGTTCAACATCGTCGAAAGCATCCACTTCCAACATTCGGCCGGTGCATGGAACATCTTCCTGATGCCGCTCGGTGCAGCGTTGTTCCTCGTGACGATGATCGCCGAAGTGGAACGTGTGCCGTTCGACATGCCCGAAGCCGAAGCCGAACTGGTGGAAGGCTGGTGGACCGAATACGGGGGCATGCGATTTGGTATGCTCTTCATGGCTGAGTACATCCGCACCTACGCCGCCTGTTTCCTCTTCACGCACTTCTTCCTCGGTGGCTGGCACCTGCCCTTCCACGGCACCATCGGCTCCTTGCCGGTGGTCGGTGAAGCCTACCTGTTGATTCCGGGCGCCATCATGACGCTCGTCAAGTCTTGGTTGGTCTTCCTCATCGTGTTCGTGTGGGCTCGCTTTGCGCTTGCTCGTATCCGAACGGACCAGATTCTCGAGTTTGGCTGGCGCATGTTGCTGCCTTTGGCGGTGCTGCAGGTCGTTTTGGCCCTCGTTTATCGCTTGTACCTCTTCAACCCAGACGGCATGTCGGCCCAAAACGACGTGGCGGGTGGCATGGCATGGGACGCCTTCGGCATTCCCTACCTCGTGCCCATCCTGACCACCTTGTTCTGGCTCGGCGTGTTCTGGGTGTACCTCAACGATGAGGACAAGTCAGCGATGTCGGAACGCATGTTCCACGTCCATACAGTAGAGCCTGCGGGAACCGTTGTCCCGGGCCAGGAGTGAGGTGAACATCATGCCAATGCATCCGCACGCACAACCGAATTTCAGAAACTTGTTCTGGTACCCGTTCAAGATCACCTTGATCACGGCGCTGCGAACCTTCCCCTTCATCGGGAAGCGTTTCGGAAAGAAACTGGGCGCATACCACAACACGACCCACCCAGAGTTCCTTGATGATGGAAGCCGAGCACGAGCGGCCTCATCCGCCGCGATGAACGACATCTCACGTCAAGAATTCGCACCCGACCGAGTGACATCTGACCTCAAGCCGACGCTCTGGAAGCCACAGACCGTCCAGTACCCGTACGAGCGATTGGAGGACATGGAGCCATGGCTCTTCGTACCTGGAAATTACAACGGTCGAATCGGTGTGATTTGGGAAACATGCACGGCATGTAAGATGTGTGTTAACATCTGCCCCAACGACTGTCTTCACATGACCACGGAGCTCCGTGTCGACGTCCTCGACAACGCAGAGGGCGAGAACGCAGGCTTTGGTGCTGAACTTGAAGTCGGCAAGTACGCCGCTGTCGAGGTTCCAGAAGTCTTGGAGACGCTCGACTCCTTCAACCACGTCACGGCCCACACCGCTCCTCCCGAAGAATGGCGCTTTGCTGAAGTTTTGGACCTCTCTGGCGACTCAGCGACCGTTCGATGGAACGACTCGGGCGAAGAAACCGTGGTCGCTACCAGCGAGCTCTACCCCGCCGACGACCAAATCGTCTCGGGACGCATCGATCTCGGCCGCTGCATGTTCTGTGGATTGTGCATGGAAGCGTGTGGCTTTACCTCGTTCTTCATGACCAACGAATACGACGGCATGTCCGGATTCACGCGTCAAGATCTCTGGTTCGATGCCTCTCGCACCCGTGTGTTGCCCGGTGTCCACCAGGAAGCCGTTGACGCTGAATTGGCCAAGCGAGCCTCCAAGGAACGCGACAAGCGCGCCAAGAAGGCTGCCAAGGAAGCCGCAAAGGGGGATGCTTGAGATGGATGTTGCCAGCGCTGCAGAAACCGGCGTATTCTTCCTGTTCGCCGCCATTACGCTCGGAGGGGCCCTCGGTCTCATCTTCGCGCAGCGTGTGGCCCACTCCATGCTCTCACTCATCTTCTGTTTCATGGCCGTCTCCGGAATTTTCATCCTCTTGGGGGCTGAATTCCTTGCCGCCATTCAAATTCTGGTCTACTTGGCGAGTGTCGGGTTGGTGGTGCTGTTCGGTATCATGCTGACCCGTCGTCAAATTCTCGAGGAGGACTTCGAATGAAGTTTATCTCGCTGTTCACCCGTTTGGG
This sequence comes from Candidatus Poseidonia sp., assembly GCA_038127845.1. Classification (GTDB taxonomy): domain Archaea; phylum Thermoplasmatota; class Poseidoniia; order Poseidoniales; family Poseidoniaceae; genus Poseidonia. The sequence continues at coordinate 530 of JAYPIL010000039.1, read as the reverse complement.
CTTGCTCGCCCTCGGGTTCATCCTCGTCGCCGCCGTCAACGCGGAGGGTGTCTGGGACAACCCGAGCGACGATCAACCGACCACAGCAGGCCTTGCCGATGCCTTGCTCCACGATTGGGGCTTCGCGCTTCTCGTGCTCGGTCTTTTGATGGCCATGGCCATGATGGGTGCTGCCTATCTGGTTCGTGACGAGCGAATGGAAAATTTGCTCTGGGAGTTCGGAGGTGAAGAAGAATGATCGATCCAGCATGGGTTTCTGGGCTGTCGGCCTTGTTGTTCGTCATCGGACTTGCCGGTGCGTTCACTCGAAAGAACGCCATTATTGTCTTGATGTGTATTGAGCTGATGCTCAACGCTGCCAACATGCAGTTCGCTGCGGCAGCCGTGCACCACGGCGACACGACGGGATGGGTCTACACCATCTTCGCCATCGCCATCGCAGCCAGCGAAGTGGCCATTGGATTGGCCATCTTCTTGGCGATGTACGGCCAACACGAATCGATTACGCTGGACGACGTGAATGTCCTGAA
>JAYPIL010000038.1:16474-18959 GCA_038127845.1 Candidatus Poseidonia sp. | reverse complement strand
GCATCCAAGACCTCAACCAAATCACCCGCTCGGGCGGCTTCAGCATATTCCTGAACTTCTTCCGTGAGCAACTTGATGCGAAGTTCAATCAGTTCTTTAGGACCGAGCCCCGGCGTCTCAAGCTGCGGGATTTCAAAGGCTTGATTGAATTCAAGGAGTGAAGCGACGATGGGGTTCATGCCCTTGGTTCCTCTAGTCGGCTCAAGAACCTTCCACCTTGGAAAGACCGGCGGGTTGTGCCAACGGATTCAGTCAAGTGTCCATCCCGCAGGTTCTGTTGAAAATCCGAGAACCAGCGAGGTGAGAAGCACCCAACCGGTGAGCATGGACACACGGAACAAGACCGTTTGGAAGTCATCAAACCGGTCCTTGCGGAGCACGACAGCGATGTTGGCCACCGCCATCAATGCTGCAGCGCCAAGGAACCACATGCCGTCCATCGGGTCGGCGATTGCAAAGCATGCAAACCAGACCAGGGAAAGTTGCACCGTGGTGCGGGTGGTGGCTGTTTCGCCAAACTTGGAGGGGAAGGAATGGATGCCCTGCTCTTTGTCGCTCTCCACGTCCATTCGGGCGTAGTTGATGTCGAAAGCGGCAATCCACAGCGCAACGCCGATGGAGATGGGAAGAATCGTGGGCGCCCACAAGTATTCCGTGCGCGTCGACAACACACCCGTGATGGCTCCCCAACCGTGGATATCGGCGGCAATGGCAACCCAGGCGCCCGCTGGGGCGAGCCCGAGACACAACCCCAACCAAAAGTGGCACCCCCACGTGAAGCGCTTCATGTACGGATAAATCACGAACGTGAGCACGGGCAGCCACGCCATCATCAAGGCAACCCTGTTGAGCAGCCCGGCACTGACCAAGAGCATCACAAGAAACCCGGCTGCGAGGGTCCACGCCGTCTTCATGCTCATGCTTCCCGAGGCGAGGTGTCGGCCTTGCGTGCGAGGGTTCGCAGCGTCGATGTCTCGGTCGATGATGCGATTGAGCGCCATCGCCAAGCCACGTGCCCCGACCGCCGCCAACAGGATCCAAAGAAGGTCGACACCGGGCTGGATGTTGAACTGCCGGAGTGCAATGAAATAGCCCATCAATACGAAGGGAAGGGAAAACAGGGTGTGTTCAATTTTGATGAAGGACAAGACCTGCTTGACATTCATTCCTCGGGGCCCCCAAAGGAAAGATGGGGCGGCCATTCGTATTTCTTGAGTTCGGGGTGTGCGGCGACCTTGGCGAGGGTTTCCTCGTCATGAAGGGTGATGGCAGGCCATCGACGCACACCGTGTTCCTCGGATGGAATGGGCGTTGTGGCGTCCCAACAAAGACGGGATTTGTCATCATCAAACGTCAATCCACGCCCAACATCGAAACGTGAGGTGAGTTGCCAGAGTAACCTTCGCCGTGCTTTGCCGTGCGTCATGTCGAGATCGTCGTTGGTGATGAACAACCAGCGTAAGTTCTTTGCAGAATCCAACTGCCAAATTGAATCTCGCAATTGGAAAATCTTCTGTATCCGTTGCCCTTCATGCTCGTCATTGCCTTCGTGTTCACCGGTTCGAGGGCTGGGTGTGCCCTCAATCGAGGTTGAAACCACGAGCATGTTGTTTCGGAGCATCCGGGCCTGTCGGACATCGGGCAGAGCGTTCACCGCTTCAAGACCCTCAAACGGTGCCGAGGTGCTGCCTCCTTGTCGCCATTCTGGCGTCGGCTGGTTGTAAGAGCCTTCGAGCGGTTCGTCAGGCGAACGGGGGTCGGTTGGAACGATGGACGTGGCGTCGATGAGCAACTTGTCGTGGACGTTTTCAAACGGGGATGCAGCCTCAAGTGAATCGGCGACCATGCCCGGCAAGACGACGATGTCTTCGCTGATTTCGACCTTGTCGTTGAGTGCATCGAGGAAGGCCTCGAGATCCTTGGGGTTCTGGTCGGGGTCGACGGCGACGATGACCTTCAGAAACATCATCTGACCCGCACCAAGCAAGCCGAGCGCCGTTTTGCGTCCCTGACGAGGATAGCGTTGTTTGGAAGCGACGATAGCGAGGTTGTGGAAACCCGTTTCGAGAGGAAGATGGACGCTTTTTACATCACGGTGTTGAAACTGCAAGACCGGTGAGAACTGCCGACCGATGGCCTCCCCGAGGTAGCCGTCTTCCATCGGTGGCAGGCCAACGATGGTGGCGGGGAGAACGGCGTCTTTGCGACAGGTGATGGCGGTGACGTGCAGTACTGGATACTGGCCCGTGAGCGAATAGAATCCGTAGTGGTCGCCGAACGGACCCTCAAGTTTCGTTTCCGTCGGGTCGCAGTACCCCTCGATGACGATGTCTGCTTCTGCAGGGACCCACAGGTCTTGCGTCAACGCTTTGGTAATGGGGAGGGATTTTCTGCCAAGAATACCGGCAAACTGGTACTCAGAAAGGTTGTCGGGCAGAGGAGAAATCGCTGAGAAAATCAGTTCGGGTGGACCTCCAATGCACAC
>JAYPIL010000038.1:0-16374 GCA_038127845.1 Candidatus Poseidonia sp. | reverse complement strand
CGTTGGGATTTTCCCTTTCGCACCTTCTTCGGCGGCATCGCCAACGCATCTCGTAACAGCGGCAATCCCTTCCACGGCTTGCGCATGTACAAGCCGATGTCGGGTTTCATCATCGCAACCATGCGATCGCCGATTTCCGTTTCATGCGTTGCGCCGAGGGCCCGAAGCGTTCGGTCGTGGCTGCCGAAGGCGTTCATCAACAACGGCATTGAAGCAATGCTGCCATCCGCCAGCCTGGGTTGTTCAAACAAGACAGCAGGGCCGTCGTTCTTGACCAAGAGATCGGCGATGGCCCCAGCTTCGTAGACCACATCGACGGGACGTTTGATTCGAAGCAGTTCACCTCGTTGCTCGAGGTGACCCATCCAGCGCCTCAGCGTCTTCCATGCCACGCCCTTCCCTGAGGCTTCCTGCCTTTGAACCTCCGTATCTCCTCCATGAGCATGCTAGGCGCTCATCACGACCTACCGTTTTCTTCATGGGCTACCGCAGACTCGTGGGGGACAGGAGTGTGAAAGGATGTACGATGTCGTCATCATTGGCGCTGGCCCGGGAGGCGGTTCAGCTGCACTTCACGCCGCTCGTGCTGGACTCTCAACACTCATTCTTGAGGCCGACCCCGAAATCGGCACGCCGGTGCATTGCGGTGAGTGCCTATCTGAATTGGCAGTCCAGAATTTGGACTTGAGCCTGCCCGACCACGTCAAAGCCTTGGACGTGAAGGGAATCCGTGTCATTTTCCCCGATGGAACAGAAAAATTGCTGACCGAGCAGGGCTATGTGCTTGAGAAACACCTGTTTGAGCGTTGGCTGGCCGACGAGGCCGTGGCGAAGGGGGCGACGCTTCATCTCCATCATCGCGTGACGAGTATGGAACGAATTTACAACAGCGAAAATCAATTTTCCAATTGGAAATTAGACGGTCGTGGAGACGAGTTTCCGCTTGAATGCCGAGCGGTCATCGACGCCTCGGGCGTATCGGGGGCCGCTGCGAAATTGTTGGACATGGGCGGAGACGTGGAAGTGATTGCTGGTTTCCAATACGAAATGCTGGACGTCCCCAATGACGGCTATCTGGATTTCTACCTTTGGCCAAAATATTCCCCGCACGGCTACGTGTGGATGATTCCAAAAGAAGGAGGGCGAGCGAACGTCGGCCTCGTGACCACGGATAAGAAGGGCGCCATCAAGTACCTTGAATCCTTTATCGAGGACACCTATCTCGCAGGAAAACCCACGGTCAACCCCCCATGGCGGGCAGAGGGTATCAAAATTCGACCGTTCGGCGGCACCATCCCGATTTCCGGGCCACGAAACGCCACCGCGGACGACGGGTTGCTTCTGGTGGGTGATGCTGCGGGCTTTACCTCGCCGTTGTTTGAGGGAGGTACGCACCTGGCGCTGTGGTCGGGCAGAGAGGCTGCGCAAACAGTGGCGGCAGCCCTCAAAGAAGGAGATTTGTCAAAATCACGACTCATGGCATACGAACGTGCATGGAAGAAGAAATTCCCCCCCTACCACAAAATACTGAAGGGCAAGACTGCTCTTTACGATCTCACCGATGAAGAAATGTCGACCATGGCTCGTTGCCTTCCCCAAGAACTCGGCAACATGAGTCCACTCGATAAAGCGTTCATTGGCCTGAAGATCCTCATTCGAAAGCCGATGCTCTTCACCAAACGCGTCATCGCTGTTCTCCTTTCGTTTGGGTATTCACGAGCCAAATTTTTCGGCTGGTAGAGACACAAAACTGCCCCACGGAACGGAGGCAAAGCCAATGAGGGTCGCCCGCCCCCGTTGAATCATGTGGGGCCTAACGATGTGGTTGGCCCTCGGGGCCGTTGGATGGTTACTTTGGAAGCCAACCACTCACGAGCATTCCCCCGCCCTCTCAGCCGGCCTTCACGCTGCCATGGCGCTCCCGTTCGCTGCCCTTGCAGGCCTGTTCCTCGTGAACGACACATCGTTTCAGCACGTCGCAGCTTACGGTGGAGAATCGCTTCCCCTGAAATATCGCTTTGCGGCCACGTGGGCTGCTCGAGAAGGGCCGCTGCTGATGTGGCTTGGATGGATGGCGTTGCTCTCGTGGTGGTGGCGCGCCCCGCTAGCGGGGGAACAGAAGGCAGATGCGCATGCATGGCGGCTTCGATGTGCTCACCTCGTGAGCCTAACGTTGTTGCTCATTGCCTTTTCACTCGATCCCTTCAAAGCAACGCCCGCATTCTTCAACGGATTTGGCCTCAATCCGCTCCTGCAAACCGACTTGATGGTGATTCACCCGCCGCTGTTGTTCCTCACCTATGCCTTCTGTCTTCAGTTAACAGCAGTGGCCCTTTCGGCAGCCTACACTGCCAACACAGACCACCTCCCCAACCGTATGCTCCAGATTGCACGGCCCGGACTTTTGGTGGCCACCCTCGGCATTGGATTGGGTGGGCTTTGGGCTTACCTAATCTTGGATTGGGGAGGATATTGGGCGTGGGACCCTGTTGAGACGGGGTCAATGCTGCCCTGGCTGGTGCTCGTCATGCTGGTGCATCTTCGAACCCGTCCCGGAAAGGCGAGTGCTGAAGTTTGGATAGGCGCGGGGATTGCAGCAGGCTTCTTTTCCCTCTTTGCGACAACCGTCACTCGAGCAGGTGGCGTTTGGGCGTCTTCTGTCCACACCTTCGTGACCTCCGACAGCAGCACGCCGCCTTCGGATGTCTTCGGTCGTTTGATGGTGCTGCGGGACGATGCTGCAGCCACGGAAGTGATGACCTATGTCGTGTGGATGATGACGCTTCTTGGATGCTGGTTCGCTCTGCAGCGGTCAGCATCCGCATCTCAACCCCTCAAGCCCTCCATCGGCTGGGCGGCCACGTTACCTGCATGGGCGGCTTTGTTCGGTTGCGTCATCCTGAACGGTTCAAACGGCGAAGGATTGTCGTGGACCGTTGTGCCCGATTGGGTCTTCGTTGCCCTTCTGTTTGCCCCCATGGCCCTGTCGTGGTCCAGCCAAGAACCAATCAACGAACCATTGAACGAGGTGTGGAAATACAGCACCTGGCTTCCACTGCCGTTGGATGCCGTGTTTGCGCTCGGGGTGTACGTTTTGACGGGGGATGTCTTCGTCGCCACGGCAACAGCCGTGCTTTTCGTTCCCCTGTATCGCTCCTCTGCAACACTGAACGCCTGGCCGTGGGCGGCAGGCGGGGTGATGCTCGGCTTGGGACTGGCATGGTCCCAAACACTGACGCTGTGGGTTGCGGGATTCGTCCTCTTGATGTTCGTGCTTCCTTGGCTGATTGCCCCGCAAAAAGAGCAGGAGGATGGTTTCCATTTCACCAGCAAAAAAAACCAACAAACCATGGCCCTGTGGGCCAGTGTCTTGCTGGTCAGCCTCTATCTTATCCTCACGTGGGTGTTGTTGCTTGCCAGTATTGATGCCGTGAATTTTGAGGCTCACGAATTGTACGGTGCACCGTTCTTGGCTGGACTGGCTGCAGCGTTTTTCACCTACACCCGAAGGAAAGACGACCCCAAAACAACAGCGCTCTTGCTCGGTGGGGCCGCTCTGCTTTCCGCCATCGGGTTCATCGTTGCGCCCACCTCGTTTGGGCGTGATGCTTCGACCATGGTCTCTGAGCACTTGACCCGGGGACACATCGTGTGGATCTCCTTGCCCATGGTGCTCTTGGCCACGGCGCCCATGGTTCGTGAGGTTGCTGAACAGTTCCAACGGGCCCGTAAGAAAGGAACGGTGAGGCGGATCCCCGTTGGAGCACACCTCGTCCACCTGGGCGTGTTACTGCTCATTTTGGGTCACCTCTCTACCACCGTGTTGGTTGACCGTGGAGATGCGACGCACCGTATCTCGCTGGTGAAAGACGAAGTGATTGTTCACGAAGGATTTGGTTTTGAATTCGATGAATTGATTTTGGAAAGCGAAGACTTGGAGGTGGGTGACGGGTTCATCGGCGTACGAATCAACGTCTACGAGATGAACGGAAACGAGGTTGGGGACAAAGTGGGCGACGTGCTGCCCGGTACACTTCGTTTTGACAGCCAGGGCACACCTCGGTCTGAGGTGGCCACCCTCACGAGGTTAACCGGTGACCTCGTGTTCATTTTCGACGGAACACAAGCAGGCAGCCTGATGACCACCGCCCAAGGCGGAAGCACGGACGATGTCGAATTGGTCCGCGTGACCGTGTACAACCTCCCCCATTCCCACGTCGTTTGGCTGGGGTGGTGCATGATGATGGCTGGCATGGGGTGGGTCGCATGGGCGGGACACAACGGTGCATCCAAAGCGACCAAGAAAGCCATTTCAACACCTGAGGAAGAATAGCGCTCGCCAATGCAATTATGAAGGGGGGGCTGGTCGCCGAATCATCCCCTTGGAGGCAAGGCTATGGAAGAAGGAACAATTGTCCACGTTGATTATGAATTGTACAATGGCGAAAGCGGTGACCTGATTGAGACCACCCGTGAGGCGGTGGCGAAGGAACACGAAATGCACCAAGAGGGTCGAAACTATACCCCAATGGTATGTGTCGTTGGTGCTGGAAACCTCATTCCCGGCTTTGAGGCTGCGCTGGCCGATGCCAAAGCCAACAAGGAAACGGAAGTCGTCATCGAGGCTGCTGAAGCCTACGGTGAGAAAGACCCGGAACAAATCGAGACGATCAGCATTGACAAATTGATTCGTGCCGTTCAAGACCCCAACTCGCTTTACATTGGCGCTCCTGTCAACATCGGCGGTCGCCAAGGATTCCTCTCCTATCTGGCTGCAGGACGGGCACGCATCGACTACAACCACCAAATGGCAGGAAAGAAGCTCAAGTATTCCTTCAAGGTCGTCAAGGTCGTTGAAGGCAAGGAAGAGCAGGTGATGGCACTGCTTGAATCCAACACCGGTCACAACGACTTCGAGGTCTCGTTTGACGGTGACGATCTCAACATCGTCCTCCCGCAAACCATGCTCTTTGACACCAACGCAGCGATGATGAAGTTCCGCTTGGTCACCATCATCCGCGATGCTGTTGAGTGCGGGAAAGTGTCGTTCATCGAAGTCCACGAACCTCGTGGCTTCGGTGTTGAGGACGACCACGATCACGACCACGATCACGACCACGATCATGACCACGATCACGACCATGCTGAAGACCTCTCCAAACTCTCTGTGGCAGAACTCAAGGAACGGCTGAAGGCCGCAGGATTGCCGGTTGGTGGCAAGAAAGCGGACCTCATCGCTCGCCTGTCGCAAGAAGAAGAGTGATCGTCGGAAAGCCGATAGGGAGACGCCGTTTGGCGTGCATTGCTGAGAGGTGAACAGGTTGGACCATGACACAGCCCAGCAAACGGATTTCGCCGCTCCGCTTCCCGATGACGTCTACACAACGGCTGAAAAAGCGGTGATATGGGCCGCCATTGGGCTCGCCTTTGCCGTGGTTGCCGGATTGGTCTTGGCGTTCGACACGGTGTGGACCGAGACGCTCAAACCCATCATCTGGGACCCCGTCGTCAAGGATGCTGGTGCGGCGGGAGATGCTGGATATACCCCCCAAAACACCGCCATTTACACGTTGAGCATGCTCGGATGCGTGGTGCTCTTGCAGGCGCTGTTTCGTCGATGGAAACTCCCTGCTGACGAGCGCATGACGATGGCACTCATCGCTTGGGTCTGCCTCGCCCCGGTCCTCAGGGTGCTCGAGGATGCGGATTTTTTCTCCTCTGAAAACGATGTGCTGTTCATTTCCCCCATCATCCATTTGCACCTCGCTGCTTGGCTTGTCGGCATCGCCATCTTGAGCCACATGTTCGGTCGTCGCTTTGACGGGATGACGACGGATGTTGCAGAAGAGAACCAGAAAACCCTTCTCTTCGGCAGCTTGTTCATGGCCTTGTTGGCACATTGGTACCTCCTCTACCAACCGGCCTACGACAGCCATGCTTCAATCGATTTCACCTATGGCTACGGAGGGCTCGCCGTGGCATCGCTCGTTCTCTGGGCTTCGCTCACCATCACTCGAGGCTGGCCGTCCATCACCCGTGGTATGTTCGCTTTCGCATCCAGCACGGTGGTCCTGGGCCTCGCCCATTGGATGCAATTCATCGCCACGCCCTGGGCACAGGAGAGCGGACGAGTGTCTGAAGACCTCACGCTTTGGCCTGTCGTTGTCGTTCTTGGCATCCCCGGTTTGGTGTGTTCTATTCTGTATCGGATGGGCCAAGAAGACGCCCGTCAATTGAAACTCACGGGGTACACTGCAGGCGTCTTGCCCGGCCACATCGGCATCAAACAATGGGAGGCTGAGCGCGAGGCTTGGGCTGACCACCCTGTTGAATTCCTCTCCAACAAGGCGCTTCTGGCTCATCCGATGGTGTTGGGGATGGTCTTTGGCCAATTGTGTGACGGGTTTGCGACAATGGTCGGCATCGATATGTTCGGCTACGGCGAAAAGCATCCTGTGAGCGATGGCGTCATACAATTTGGAGGCACCATCAACGAAAGCCTCGGCCTTGCTTGGGGAGAAGGAGCCTGGTTATTCGCCATCGTGAAGGCCGTTTTGGTCGGGTTAATCGTGTGGTTGTTCGTTCAAATGCGCGTTGAACAGCGCCAGCAGCATTTCCGTCTGCTCATTGTCCTCGCTGTGCTGATCGTCGGTTTGGCGCCTGGCCTCCGAGACATCGGCCGGTTAATGTTGGGCGTCTAATGCCTTTCATTATCGGACCTCGCATGGAATTAAGTGCAGGTTTGGCTTGGGAGTTCACGAGGGCTCAAGATGGACAGGCTGCCTACACGAGTCAATTCAGCCGACCCAGCCTTTGCCCAGCGAAAAACGCACAATCTCGCTCTTCTTGATGAACTGCGGAGCCGCCTTGAAACAGCGTCACAAGGAGGAGGTGGCAAGTATGTTGAACGGCACCGCTCCCGAGGCAAGCACCTTGCTCGGGAACGCATTGAACGTATCGTGGATGCGGGAACTGCCTTCCTGGAACTTTCACCGTTGGCCGGCTACGAACTCTACGACGGACGGGCTCACTCCGCCGGCATCGTCACCGGTATTGGGATGGTCCACGGACGAGAATGCCTTTTTGTGGCCAACGATGCGACCGTCAAAGGTGGTTCGTACTATCCCATGACGGTCAAGAAACACATTCGTGCACAAACCATCGCCCATGAAAACCACCTGCCCTGCATTTACTTGGTTGATTCCGGCGGGGCCTTCTTGCCCATGCAGGACGAGGTCTTTCCCGACATCGGGCACTTTGGTCGGATTTTCCGCAATCAAGCCCGCATGTCCGGCGACGGCATCCCCCAAGTGGCCGCCGTTCTGGGGTCCTGCACCGCTGGCGGCGCCTATGTACCCGCCATGTCCGACGAGTCCATCATCGTCAAGGGCAACGGCACCATCTTCCTCGCAGGGCCGCCTTTGGTGAAAGCCGCTACGGGAGAAGAGGTCACGGCTGAAGAGCTTGGCGGAGCAGACGTCCACACGGCCCAATCTGGAGTTGCGGACCACTTTGCCGAGGATGAAGACGAAGCCCTCCGCATGGTTCGAAACGTGGTGGAGAACCTTGGCCCGAGCAGCAAAACGGCAGCGGCAATGGCTGAAGTGGAACCTCCTGCTCACGATGTTGAAGACCTCTTGGGCCTGATTCCAGAAGACAACCGAACCCCTGTCGACGTCCGAGAGTTGATTGCAAGAGTGGTCGATGGTTCCCGGTTCCATGAATTCAAGTCGCGCTACGGCACGACCTTGGTGTGCGGGTTCGCACACATTCACGGCCACAAAGTCGGCATCGTGGCGAACAACGGCATCCTCTTTTCCGAATCGAGCCAAAAGGGGGCCCACTTTGTCGAACTTTGCGGTCAGCGTGGCATCCCGCTCGTCTTCCTGCAGAACATCACGGGCTTCATGGTCGGCAAGGACTACGAAGCCGGAGGCATCGCCAAAGACGGGGCCAAATTGGTGACCGCTGTCTCCTGCGTCAACGTTCCAAAATTCACCGTGATCGTCGGCGGCTCGCATGGCGCGGGGAATTACGGCATGTGCGGTCGGGCCTACGACCCACGCTTCCTGTTCATGTGGCCCAACAGCCGTATTTCGGTGATGGGAGGTCCCCAAGCCGCCGACGTGTTAACGACGGTCAAGCAGGACCAACGTGCCAGGGAAGGCCTGTCTCCGCTTGAGGGAGATGAACTCGAAGCGTTCAGAAAACCGATTCTTGACAAATACGAAACCGAGGGAAGCCCCTACTACTCCACGGCCCGCTTGTGGGATGACGGTATCATCGATCCCAGGGACACCCGAGACGTGCTCGGTCTCTGCCTTGCGGCTGCAAGAAACGCCCCGCTCCCCGAGCACCGCTACGGTATCTTCCGAATGTGATTTTTCAATATAAAATTTAATTTCTCAACTGAGGTTTTTCTATGGTCAGGATGGACACACCCCCCGAAACAACGCTGGTCTCGCTTGCCATTGACGGCCCACAGGCACGGCTTACGCTGAATCGGGCGGACAAATTCAACGCCCTCAACATCGCCATGATTCAAGAGCTCATCAGCGTCTTTGAATGGACGGCCGAACGAAGTGCCGGTCAACAAGATGCACTTGAGGACGAAAACGGAAAACCGTTCTTGCGCACGCTGGTCATTCAGGGAACGGGGAAACACTTCTGCGCAGGCGCTGACATCAACATGATGCGAGATGCAGGCGCCAACACACCTGAGGAAAACCGAGCCGATTCAAAACGGCTTGATCGGCTGTTCAACGGCCTTTGGTCGCATCCTTGCTTCACCATCGCAGCCATTCAAGGCGTGGCTCTTGGCGGCGGAGCAGGGCTCATTTCCTGCTGCGACTACGTCGTGGGCACGAGCAATCTGCGCATCGCCCTCTCGGAGGGAAAACTCGGGATTCTTCCCGCCGTCATCGGACCGTATGTCTACCGAAGATTGGGCTCGGCGACGTTCCGTCGGCTCGCCATGCAAGCCAGCAGAATTGAGGCCGATGAAGCCCTTCGCATCGGGTTTGTTGAGCGAGTGGTTGAAACCGCTGAGGACATGGAACATGCGGTCAACAGCATCGTTGATGAGGTGATGACCACCGGGCCATCTGCGGTCACGCTGGCAAAGGAATTGACCCTCGGCTTCGACCGTTGGACCGAGAGTGACGAAGCCCTGCGTGAGTGGACCCTTGACTTCACGAGCCGCATGCGAGGCTCCAATGAAGGGCAGGAGGGGTTGTCTTCCTTCCTCGAGAAGCGCGCACCGAACTGGAAGCCGCCGAGTGATGAATAGGAGGGATGCGCATCAAAGTCTTGGTGGCCAATCGCGGAGAAATCGCGTGCCGAATTCTTCGTGCGTGTTCGGAAGCGGGCCACCCAACCGTTGCTATTTGTGCGCCGAACGATGCTGGCAGTCTCTTCACTGAACTGGCCAACGAAGTGGTCATGCTCGATGGTAACACCATCGCCACGACCTATCTCGACCAAACCCAAATCATCAACACAGCCCTGCAGACGGGAGCCAACGCCATCCATCCAGGCTTCGGCTTCCTCTCGGAACGTGCTGAATTTGCCCGAGCCGTTGGAGAAGCAGGCCTGGTGTGGATTGGACCGTCGGCTGAAGCCATTGAAAACATGGGTGACAAAATGACGGCTCGGCAAACGATGCGAGCCGCAGGCGTGCCCGTAATCCCCGGAGAGGAGATCGAAGAAGCCGACGAAGCCCTTGCGCTTGTCGCCCTCAAGGAGGCATCTGAACGAGTGGGCTACCCGCTTCTGCTCAAGGCATCAAGCGGCGGAGGAGGAAAAGGCATGCGAGCGGTTCACGACCCTGCAGCGTTCGATCAGGCAGCCGCTGGAGCCCGTCGAGAAGCGGTGGCGGCCTTCGGAGACGGGCGAATCTACATTGAACGGTTGCTCTCCGGCTCAAAACACGTTGAAATTCAGGTTTTGGCGGACCAACACGGCAGGACCATACATCTGGGAGAACGAGAGTGCAGTGTTCAACGGCGGCATCAGAAGGTCTTCGAAGAAGCGCCCGGTCCAACCATGACGCCAGCGTTGCGTGAAGCCATGGGTCAAGCCGCCGTTGCTGCTGCGAAAGCCGTGGATTACGTCGGAGCGGGCACGGTGGAATTCCTTCTTGCACCCACGGGTGAATTCTTCTTTCTCGAGATGAACACCCGCATTCAAGTTGAGCACCCGGTCACGGAATTGGTCACGGGTGTTGACATCGTACGAGAGCAACTTCGCATTGCTCAGGGCCAACCGATGTCGTGCGGTGACCTCATGATGCGAGGGCATGCGATTGAAGTTCGACTTTACGCAGAGGATGCCGCCAACGGCTTCCTGCCCTCCATCGGCCCGTTGGCCGTTTTCCGGCCGCCTGAAGGACCCGGCATCCGACTTGACACGGGCGTTCGTGAAGGTGACGAAGTGACGCCCAATTACGACCCGATGCTCGCCAAACTCATCGTTTGGGCACCGTCAAGAGAAGAGGCGCTCCAGAAAATGCGCCGGGCGCTCGACGAGTTCGTCGTGCTTGGAACCACCACCAACATCCGTTTCCTCCGTGAACTGTGCGATGCACCCGACGTCATCTCCGGCCAAACCACCACCACGACCATCGATGATTTGTGGCCGCACGGATGGAAGCCCCAACGCACACAATCCGAAGAAGATGCGTCGCTGTTGGTCGCCGCAGCCGCCGAAACATCCGGCTTGCACCGTCGAACACCGGCCACGGCCTCAGCCTTAACCGGCATCGCACCCAATCCATTCACGACCCTGCAACGGAGGTATCCATGATGCACCATCTGTTTGCCGGGACGAATGGGGAGGTGGAAGTCTCCTTGGCCAAAGAGGACGATGCTTTTGTTTTAGACGGGCACCGTGCGATGGCGCTCCCTGATGGCCGCTTGAGGGTGTGGCTTTCTGACGGCTCGACCCACATCGCCCATGCCGCCAAGGTCGGTGATGTGTGGTGGGTTCACCTCAACGGGCAAACGTTCCGATGGGAGCGGGTCGAGCCTGGTTCCTCATCAGGCGGGCAGGATGGAGGGCTGGTCGCTCCGATGCCCGGGAAAGTTCTGGAGGTCTTGGTTGCTGTTGGACAAGAAGTGGTGGCCGGTGAGGCGTTGATGGTCTTGGAGGCGATGAAAATGGAGCACCGCATCGTTGCAACCGAAGACGGCGTGGTGACGGCCTTGCACTTCGCCGAGGGCGATCAAGTCGTGCAGGGCGCTCCGCTTCTTGAACTTGAAGAAAGCAATTGAATAGTTGATTATTCAATTGATTTTCTCCACCGCACGCCGGCAATTCTCTTCCTTTTCTGGCGAAAAATACGATGGGAATTGAGGTGGTTGTCGCCGTCAGAAAACAGGCGGTTATAAGCAAGAAAGATGTGCAAAAATCATGGCAAATCCTTTCATGTTGCTGACCGATTGGAGTGTAAACCGACCAAAGCGGGCTTTTGCGACCGTGTTATTGGTGATGATTCTGCTTGCCTCTGGCGGTATGCACCTCAAGTTTGACAACAGCGAGGATGGGTTCTTCCCGGACGATCCGAGCGTGGATTTGCTCAACGAGGTTGAAGGTGAATACAGGGCCAACATCGATTTCATTCGAGTGTTGGCTGAGGTTGAACAAGGGGACTTGCGCCAAGCCGAATCGTGGTCAAAACTCGCTGTTATCGAAGCAAACATGCTCAACGACAGCAACTTCGCCCCGTATCACTATCCGCTGTTCGGGACGCAGGCCAACAACGGGCCGGCTGGACACGCCATGCAGTGGATGGTGCTTCAAGACGATGCCGCGGCTGAAGCATGGTTGTTACCGTTGCAATCAGCCGTGCTGGATGTTCAATCAGCGATGGACGATGACCAGCTTTCCGCTGCGCTCGCCAACCTTTCCTCCGCTGCAGCAGCGGTGCCTGCCGTTGAGACGGTCACTCCTGAACGCCTGTTGGCGTGGGACGCAGGCGAACCCGAAGCGTGGCTTCCTCGCATGGACAACGGAACCAACCTCTCAGGCGAACTCGGTGCGCTCTCGGGGCAACTCGAGGGTTTAGCAGAAGGGAGGTCACCGGCTCAAACAGGGCAGATCATGGGCGTTTCAGGACCACTTCAAGGCCAACTTGGGCCGTTGATGGGTCTTCAATCCGTTGATTTTAGAGCGGCCATTCTGTCGAGCTTGCCCACCGATGACGCCTCCGACCCGTGGAACAGCGATGGACCGGTGCTGGTGACCTTGGCGGTGTCGAGCGAACCCGTTGATTTCGGCTATGAAATTCTTGGAGACGTGCAGGCCGATTTGGCGGAATGGGCCGAGTCCATGGAATCCACCATCATCGCCGCAACCGGAGACGAAAGCCTCCGCACCTTCTCGTTCGCTCAATTCGCAGAAAATTCCAGTGCTACCATTGGAAAGGAAATCGGAATGTTGACCAGTGCCGCCATGGTGCTCTTGGGCGTTATTCTGTGGTTTAATTTCCGAAGCGTGCGAGAAACCGCCTACGTTCTTGTGCTGACCGTCATCGCGATTGCAGCCACCTACGGACTTTCCGGATGGTTGCAATTCGCAGGACTCGACATGACCTTCAACGCCGCCATGAATTCCATCCCCGTGTTGCTCTTGGCGATCGGCGTGGACTACGGCTTGCACGTGGTTTTACGGGTTCGAGAAGAATTAACCGAGGAGGAAACTCGAAATCCAGAGGGTCGAGTGACGCTGCGAGACTTTGACCGAGCAGCCCGCCAACGAGCCATTCGACAGGGCACCACCTTGACATCGATCGCCCTGCTCATCGCCATCACCACCGACGTGGTTGGTTTCCTTTCGTTCCGCTTGTCCTCGTTGGCCTTCCTCCAGGTGTTCGGTACGGTCATCGCCATTGGCTTGCTGCTCATCTACCTGCTGAGCATCTCCGCACTGCCTGCGCTGATGCTGATGCTTCCGCCGAAGCGCTTGCCGCTGGAGAAAGCAAGCAAGGTGACGGTCGGTCCGTTGGCGACCAAGATGGGCGACCTTTCACAACGACCCGCCCTGGTGGGGCTCATCGCTGTCCTCCTGCTGATTCCAATGATCGGTGGCTTCCAGCAACTGGATGTTGCGTTTGAACAGCGTGACCAACTGGATGACAGCGTACCTGTCGTGCAGGATTTCTTGCTCATCAGTGACGAATTCGGTACCAGCCGTTCGCCGCTGTACGTCGTTCTTGACGGTGATGTGATGAGCGATGAAGGTCGAGATGCATGGACCTTAGCGGCCAGCATGTTAACGCAGCGTGACGATGTGAGCGGCGTGCCCAACGGCATGTGGGATGTGTTGGAACAGGCACGTCTGCAGGACGCAGACCTTGACGCTCTGTTGACCGGCACCGAAAACGGTGACCAACAGGCATGGGACGACCTCCTCGCTTGGTCGTTGGACAACGCAACGGGCATCGAGACCACCAAGAGCCTGCTCGCACGGGACGGTGAACAAACGGTGCTTTCCTTCCAAGCCGATACGCTCGATTGGGCCGCAACGGTTGACTTGGCGGAGAGCATTGAAGCCGCCCTTGCCGACCTTGAGGAAGACATCGGCGAGGAATTCACCTTGCGATTGAGCGGCCGTAGCCTCATCAACGCCCAAACCACCTCAGATGTGGCCTCGGCTTCGGTGCAGTCGACCGCCATCGTCGCCGTGGTCATTCTCTTCATGCTCATTGGCATCCACACGACCCGAAACGGAAACGACCTGAAGGAAGGGCTCCAGCGAGGTGTCGTTTCATGGATTCCGTTGATGATGGTCGTGGTGTGGGTGTACGGGCTCATGGGGTACACGGGGTACAACATCAACTCGCAAACGGTCACGATCGGTGCTCTCTCGCTTGGTTTAGGCGTGGACTATGCCGTTCACTTCACCACGAGATTGGAGGAAGAAGCCGAGCATTTCCCGATGGCCAAACCTTCGGAATGGGTCGCCAAATCCACCGCCACCACGGGACGTGCGATGGCCGGTGCTGCCTTGACGACGGCAGGTGGGTTTGCCGTGCTCAACCTCTCCGCTTTGCTCCCGCTCCGCTTGTTCGGACAGGCCTTCGTGGTGGCCATTACCCTGGCACTTCTCTCGAGTTTGCTGATTCTTCCTGCCCTGTACACACCGTTCCTCAAGCGAACGGCATCCCAGGCACAAGGTGAGGCTGAATGAAGCGATCAACCGTTTTTTGGTTTACCAACATCGTTGGTCCCTTGATTCTCGCTTCGTACTGGCGTGGTGTCGGCGCAGTCAGTGACCCGCTCGTCTATTGGGGCGACGTCCCCGAATCCATGCAGTCGTTCATCGTCCCTTGGATGTTTGTGGCGGCAACGGGATACCTGCTCATGTGGCATCGATTCTTTTTTGCCTGGCGTGAGGAGGATGTTGCTTCCCTTCAGTGGCCGGGACGTGAACCCGACGGTCGAGGTGTTCAGCGTTTGTTCGCCCTCTACGCTGCGTTTCTCCTCGCTTCCATGGTGTGGATTGACCTGACGCGGCTTTACATCGAAGCCCCGAGTACCCTCGGCATGCTCGCCGTCATCGGCGTGCTGTGGACGGCAGGAGCGGCGTCGGTGGGCTTTGGCGTGCTTGTTTGGAGTGCAAGAGAGCGGCTTGACGGGGCACGGGTCGCCCTCGCAGGATGCGTGATGTTGTCGATTCAATGCACGTGGTGGGATGCCATCTACTGGGTGTTCAATTTCGGCTGGTAGGAACAGGCGTTCAAATACCGAAGCAGGAGATTTCCCAACATGAACATCCGCTCCATCACCGCCTGCTTTGTGGTGTTGACCTTCCTCGCAGGGTGCACCGCCCCGCAAACGGTGGAAGAGATGAACACGGAAGAGGAAACGGTCTTGACACCGGTTCCCGCCATGCTTTCGTTCTCCGCCCCCACCTTTGACAGGGCTGTTGACGAAGGCGCACAACACGACCTTCGTAGCAGTTTTGACGGCCCCGTACTGCTCTTGTGGGTCGCCGCTGGTTGCAGCGGATGCCACGACTGGACATCGATGCTGAAAGATGAATTGGAGGCTGGCAACATCTCCAACAGCACCAACATCGTCTCAATTCACCGCTATCCAGCGTTTGAATCACAAGAGGCCGTCGCTGACCGGTACGGCGAAAACAACAGCTCCCACTACACACCGTGGCCCCTGATGCTGCCCGGTGAAGGGACCACCGTAATCGATGCTGAATCGGGCAGAATGACCGATGTGGGCCTCTACAGAGCCTTCCAGCAACCGGTCACACCCACGTTGCAGGTCTTGGATGACGACGGACGGCTGGTGTGGACCTCCAAGACATATTGGGCCAACAGCACCGTTTTGGCAGAAGCCTTGAACATCATGGAAACGGGTGGCGCTTGACATGGTCGCGTTCATTGAGGTCCTCTTTTGGTTTTCCAGCCTGTACATCCTCCCCTTCTGGCTGATGATGTGGTTTGCTCCAACCCACGAGCGTACCGCTGCCCTGCTGCGAAGTGAATGGGTGTACCTTGCCCCGCTTGCCGTCGCCTACACCTTGGCGGTGCTGCCGAACATCGTGGACATTTTCATCATCCTTGGCAGTGACATGCCAACACCCGACATTGTGGTGGAGATGTTTTCGGAGCGTGAAGTCATTCTCATTGGTTGGCTCCACTATCTTGCGTTCGACCTGTTCGTTGGTCGTTGGACATGGCAACGCTTGGTTGCGAGCGGTCAACCCATTTACGTCTCCATGCCGGTCCTGCTGCTCTCAATGATGGTCGCTCCGTTGGGTGCCTTGTTGGGGCTAATCGTGACGCGAAACCACTCGGATTTAAATTCAGAAACCATAGCACAGGATGCCTGAGCAGACGGTACCGTCTGCTCAAGCCTCACTGCCTTCATCGTACCAGTTGCCATAGAAATTTTCGGCATTGTCCACCCGTACAAAGAGGTCCAAGGACGACCAAACGAGGCTGTTGAAGCCGCTCGCCATACCTGCTTGACCTCCGGCTTTGGCGGTCATGAATTCGAGCGTGTCCGACGGTGAATGCCACTCTTGCCAGAAGGAAATGTCGCCACCGGGGCTGAAGAAATTGAAGGTCGGGTAGCCTGCCGAAAAGAAGGAACAGTGGTCGGATGCGCACGATTCTGCAATCTGCCAGTTGATGGGGTTGCCCTCGGTGGGCGTGTAGGCCAGGTCTTCCTCAATGGTCTCGCCGACCCACGCCATCATGCGCTCCATGTTGCTCTGGTTTGCACCAGCGATGCTGATGTCCCAGTCGTACTTGGTGGGGGCGAAGAGGTCGCCCGTGAGCGGGTCGATGATGGGCTCTGTGAGCGGAGTGATGGGATAGTTGAGCGAAACCATGTCGAAGTTCATGTAGGCCTT
>JAYPIL010000037.1:13660-19364 GCA_038127845.1 Candidatus Poseidonia sp. | reverse complement strand
CAACTTCGGTTGACAAAGCAGGAGTGGGGACCATGTCTCAATTGAAAATCCGCATAGAAACGGACGAATATATCTACGAAGAATACATCGAAGCGTGAAGTCAAGAAGACGTTGTCCAGCGTCGTGGGTACACTTCAGTATCCATCAAGACCATGCTGGGACGAGCAACTTCGCCTTCATCCATGTTGACGATGTCGTCAGCGTCAGCCTTCAGTTTCACAAAGCCCACGGCTTCACCCTTGAGTGATGTAACCAGCAATTCTGTTCCTTTGGAGAGATGGGCTGGAAGGCTGACCAATCCAGGACGAAGCAAGGGTGCGCCGTAGGCCAAGGCCGCAACAGCGCTGTCTTTCACCTCGCAACGAGGCATATCAACCAAGAGTTTCTCGATGGGGTGAACCACCGCTTTCAACGCGGTCTCGTCACCGCATTCTTTCCAAAGCCAAACGGCATCGGCAAGTTGGTCCATCGTGATGCACTGTTCAAGTTGGAACATTCCAGAGCGCTCTCTACGGAGTTCTTTGAGGTCAACCGGCGTGTTGAGCATCAAGCCCATGTCTCGCGCCATGGTTCGAATGTACGTCCCTGCCTCACAGGTGATGCGAGCAATCACATCGTTTCCGTCCACGTCCAGCAGGTCAAAAGCGAAGATTTTCCGCGTCCGAACTTGAACCTTGACCGCAGACACTTCGGGTGGAACGTTGTAGATTCGTCCTGTCATCGACGCCATGACGCCTTCAAGATCGGCTTGCTCCGGCATGGTTCTGAACCGGAACACGGCGATGTAGGATTTCTTGTGTTTGAGAATTTTGTTGGTGATTTTCATGCACCGTCCTGCCATCAACGGCAGAACACCGGTCGCAAAGGGATCGAGCGTACCTCCGTGACCCAAACGCTCCAGACCGAGCAGCTCACGTGCCCACGATGCCAGTTGATGCGAAGTTGGCCCTGCGGGTTTGTCGATGAGAATGAACCCGGATGCAAGGCGTTGCTCCAAGGTTCGTTCATCAGGATGACAACCGAATGCCGGGTCTGTTTGGCGCTCTTCGCCGAATTGATGTGAGCTCACGACTGTTCCTCCAATGCTGCGACGACCTGCTCTAATATTTCAGTTGCATTGAGGGTCGTTGCATCAATCACATGGGTATAGGGCTCCGGGTCTTGGGGCTGGAGGCCATAGAGAAGGTCAAATCGTTCACCGTCAACGTTCGCTCGCTGCTGATTCGCCGCATGGGCTTCTTGCGGGGTCAAGCCCTCACGATTCGCAACACGGCGAGCACGCTCTTCGTCGCTGACCTCCAACCAAATCCGGAGGCACGGAAGATTCAGTTTGTACGCCCACCAACCTGCGAGCCTTGATTCCACGATTTCAGCGGCATCGACGCCAGTCATGCTTTCCTGCAGGAGGGTGTCAAGGGAGCGGTCAACATCCAATTCCTGTTTGCACAACTCACCAAACTCACCAAGTGACATCCCTCGTCGTTTTGCTTCTTGGCGAAAGACATCACCACCGTTGAGCGAAGTCCAGCCGTACCGGGCTTCCAATCCACCGACCAAGGTGCTCGTGCCGCTTCCGGGATGGCCAGAGACCGTGATGCGGACCATGCTTACACCCATTCATGGAAACAGATGTTGCATCGTTTGGTTCTCGGGCCGTCGTGGGTGATGACGTCACCGTCGCATTCCGGACACGCAAGTGCTGATGCTGGCGCCTCCTGTGCGGGTGCGGCTGCAGGGCTTGAAGCAGCCTTCTTGCGTTGTTGTTGACTTCGTTTTGCACGCTGTTGTCTCTTTTTCGCTTGAGAGGAGGTGGCTGCTGGCTTGGTGGCCACCAAGTGAAGCAAAGGCTCCTTGAGCAGTTCACCGGAGACGACCAGCGGGTGCGTTTTGTAGCGAGCGAGTTTGATGTGGCGGTCAAGAGCACGGCCGTAGGCTGCACTCATGCAGATATAGCAGCAAATCCATGCGGGGAAAAAGAGGAATCGACCATCAAGAAGATGCCACTCGGGCGCCCACGGAAGGGAGACATAATCCACCCTGAAGGTCTCCACCTTGGTGGTTAACCAGGCAAAGATTCCAATGATGAAAATCATGGTGAACATCATCGGCTTCATGGCCCCCATTTGAACTTCCAACTGTTCGGGCATCATCTGCTGTTGAAGCGTCATGGCTTTCTCCTGAAGAATCGGGTCTCGAGAGAGTCGTGCCTCGTTCATCATTTGGCGAACTTGACCTTGACGGTGGCCGATGTGAGCCTGGTCCATCGGGTCGACGAAGAAATTCCGAATGATGGTGTTCAGGGTCATGGAAAAGATTCCGAGAATCATCACGGTGATGACGAAAAAGGATTCCTCAGGGAGGACCGGAGACAACAACGGGTCGGCTGCCGTACCCAACGTCGTACGAATGGAGGGCGTCATGATGAGAAACGTCATCAGGATCATGAACAGCAACATCATCCCCATCGACCCGTTGGGTGGAGGGGGTGGTGGAGGCGACGAGCTGTTGGCCATGTTGGATGTCCGACGAAGGTAGGGCATGAAGGTTAGCATCGTTCGCCATCGGATTTTGTTAACAACGCGTGGAGAACTTCAAACAAGAGCGCCCTATGGAACAACTGCATGCGAAGGAAAGAACCGCTCGAAGTCGCCCCGACTTGGCGATACCCGCTTCCAATGCCAATGCCGGGCCAGCCCGTGTGCGCAACGGAACGGGAAGCGATTGACCAACTCGCACGGCTCCCGGCCCACCCCAAAATCTTCCTTTGGACAGACGCCGAGCGAAAATGTCCTGAGGGATGGGGATTCATTGCAAGCCTTCGACAAGGTGTTCCACCATCGGGCATTGAAGCCGAATTGGAAGCGTGGTCGGTCCAATATCCAAAGGCATGGCTCGCCGTGGATTTACGAGATGGAATGCTTCCACCATCAACCGTACGTTCTCTTGATGAGGTGCTGGCTTCATTGAAGCGCCCGGTTCTTATCTTGGTCAGTCGCTCACCGGATCACGAGGATTGGCCGCAGTGGGTACTTCCCGAGTAGTTAGCAATGACTACCCACTGCCAAGCAGCCACTCACTGAACGTGGTCAAGCTTCGAAGGTGTACCCACAGGCCGAACATACGCTCGCGTCGGCTGCATTCATGGTTGAACAAATCATGCAGGCCTTCTCATCCGCAGCGGCATCCTCGGCAGGTGGCTCTTCGGTTGGTGCTTCTTCAGCAGGTGCCTCTTCGGTGGCTTCCTCGGCGGGTGCCTCTTCAGCAGCCGCTTCTTCAGCAGGAGCCTCCTCCGATGCTTCTTCTGCGGCTTCGTCCTTCTCGTTCCATGCCTTGGCTGCATCCTCAAGTTCGGATTTCTTGAGGTAGCCGTTGTCGTCATGGTCAAAGTCACTGGCGAACGCAACAAATTCGTCACGATGAGAAGCATCAATACCGTTGGCGTCCATGACCTTGAGAAGCATGTCCTCTCGGAACTTCATCTTCGGTCCTTGGTCCTCAGCAGCCGCTTCCTCGGTAGCATCTTCCGCAGAATCCTCAGATTCTTCGGTGGTTTCTTCGAGAGCAGGCAGTTCGTCAGATTCTATTTCATCGCCGAAATGAACGCCATGGAAGCGGTTGAGGGCTTCAGCGTCAACTTCTCCGGAGCCCTTGATGTCAAAGGACACCTCAAGGCGCTCACCCTTCTCAACAACAGGCACGTGCCAAACGATATGGAGACCACCTTCTCCTTCTTCGGAGGTCATGGTCACGTCGTCACGCTTTCCACTTCCGCTCTTGAGTTCGTAATCCTTGATCTCAAACTGCGGTGGAAGAACGTCGTTGATGTAGAGGTCGCTAAGGGCCGTATCGCCGTTGTTCTCAAACAAAATCAGCACTTCATAGCGACCTTTGCCGCCCAGCGGGATGGCCTGCTTACCGGCGCTGAAGTTGCGACGGTTGTGAATGACCTTGATCGAAGGTGATGTCTCGGGTTCTCGAGTGCACACGGGGCCGAAACGTTCGGCGCTGAACTCAATGCGAGATGGGGCGTCGACGCGCTCGTTTCCGGGCGATGGGTCAGGTGCAGTAAGCGGATAGGAGATGTCGATGGTCTTTCCTGGCTTGAGTCCGAGAGGACCGCGCGTACCGATGGTCAGCGTCATTGTGTGACCTTGACCGTCAGGTGAACGGTGTTCCTTCTCGATGGTAACCCCCTCAGAGATTTCGACCTTGAACTGGTCGTCATCGACAGCCTTGCCGTCCAACTTGATGCTGAGTTGCTCAGCGAGCGGAGCCTCAAACAAGCCCGGGATGTCATCGGTGATGCGCATCAAGTTGATGGTGGCTGAACCTTCGTTGGTCAACGAAAGGGTGGATTGAACCTTTTGAGAGCGGTAGGAACGCAGGCTACCCGAGGAATAGACCTTGCTGACCTTCGCCTCAAGAACATCCAACTTCTTCTCTTCGAGCGTCATGGTGCCTTCAGCGGATTGAACAGCACGAGGCAACACCGTGTAAGAGAGATCGTAGGTGAAATCTGGCTCGGATTGGGCCATAACCACACGCTCTTCGGATTCCCACTTCCCGTTTGGAGTGACGTCTTGGTCGACGTCATGAACATCAAACAACAACTCGTCGCTTCCCTTCATGCGAACCTGCAGTTTCGTCAAGTCAACCGCAAAGGAGGAGCGATTCTCAAAGATGGCTCGACACAACCAATTGTCAGGTCGCTCATCCTCACGAACCCGCATGTAGGTAAATCCTCGGCAGAACGCATCGAGTTCTCGGAAGGACATGCTCGACAAGGTGGCGTCGGCTCGGTAGGTTGCAGAGGCTTTGCCGGCCTTGATGGCCTTGGTCGTGGAGACCGCAATGGTCCCCGTCAACGAGAGGGTCTGAGTTTCACCAGCGGACAAGCGACCCACCGTCCAAACAACGGCACCGTCATCCAACTCGGCTCCACTTGCCATATCGAAGTGCATCTCGCCAGCAAGCGGACGGGTGACCACAACATCTTGCAGGTCAACATTGGAAACATTCTCGACCTCCAATTCAAGGGCGATTTCACCCGGATCTTCACTGATGGCGACCGAAAGCGAACGCTCCTGGGAACGAGACGGGTTGGTGTCAAGGCGCTCACGGAGCGTCATCAATTGCTTTCCGCTGACCTTGTAGGCCATGGTGTGGCTCTTTGATGGTTCCAATTCGTCAACCGAAACGTGTTCGCCACCAATGTCCGTTGCATCGATGTTGTCAAGCAGAACGTCGATGTCGTAAATTCGGTCGTCGGATGACGGGTTGTTGACGGTAAGGGTCCCTTTGACGGATTGCTTGATGATGACACCATCGGCGTTGAGCGTCGTGGATTCAACTTCGTGCAGGGTTCCTTCCAATTTGTCACCGGGAACCGACTCCACCTCAGCAATGCTTCGGATGGTCGCACCGGCTTGTTCCCCGGAGAGGTCAGCAGGTGCGAGATCGGGCAGTGGCGGTTCATCAAGCGGCGATGGCGCCAGAGGATCGAGCAGCGCATCTGGAGCGGGGGGTGCTGGGGGTGCGGCAAGCGGATCCATCAACGGGTCAGCGGCCGGGGCCTCAGGCATCGGCGGCATTGGTGGTGCTGGGGGTGCGGCAAGCGGGTCCATGAGCGGGTCAGCGGCTGGTGCCTCTGGCATCGGCGGCATACCTGGGGGAGCAGGTGGAGCCTCGCCGGGTGGCATTGGAG
>JAYPIL010000037.1:0-13560 GCA_038127845.1 Candidatus Poseidonia sp. | reverse complement strand
GGCATCGGCGGCATACCTGGGGGAGCAGGTGGAGCCTCGCCGGGTGGCATTGGAGGCATGGGCGGAAGGCCTGGTGGAGCCGGAGGGGCCTCGCCGGGCGGCATTGGTGGCATCGGTGGAAGGCCTGGTGGCATCGGTGGTTTCTCTTCGCTCATCTTCAATTCCTCAGCGTCGCTCAAGTGCGACATGGTGTTGGATGCATGATGAGCACATAACCATTCTCCACGAATGATTTTGAAAACCACGTTTCAATCTCATTTGGTTCAACGATTGTATGGGAGGATTGATGAAGGGTCATCATGAGGGTTGACCATGGTCGGCATGGATAACAGTTCACCCCCAGTTCTCTTCGTCGTCGGTACCGCCGGCGCTGGAAAATCGTCGTTGGTTACCTCCTTCCAGCGATGGTCAAGATTTCTTGAAACCGAAGTGATTGCCGTCAACCTCGACCCGGGAGCTGAACGCGTTCACTATGACGCAGAGTTTGATGTTCGAGACCTCATTTCGCTCACCGAAGTCATGGACGAGTACGACCTTGGGCCAAACGGGGCGCAAATTCTCGCAGCCGACTTGCTGGCTGCACAGGCTGGCGAAGTGGCCGACCAGTTGCACACCCTCTCGGGCGAAATGATGATTGTCGATACCCCCGGCCAGGTGGAATTGTTCGCCTTTCGAGAAGCGAGCAATCACTTGATTGAGACGCTTGGTCGAGAACAATCAGCCATCATTTACCTGTTTGACCCGATGCTCTCCCGTTCGCCCTCCGGGTTTGTTTCGCAAATGCTGCTGTCCTCCATTGTTGAATTCCGTCTCGGTTTGCCAACCAAGAATTTCCTCTCTAAGGCTGACCTGCTTGAACCTGAGGACCTCGAACAAATTCTCGAGTGGTCGGAGCGACTGGAGATTCTTGAGATGGCGCTCTACGACGAGGCGGGAGGTCAGCGGACCGAATTCGCCATCAATCAGCTCCGCATGATGCAAGAATTTTCCCAAGCACCAGGGTTGACGCCCTTGTCTTCAGAACTGGAGGAAGGGTTGGCCGACATCCTCACCTTTGCGCAAGCCCTCTTTGGGGGAATGAGCGATGCACGTGACGGATTCGCCGCTGACATTGAGCATGAAAAGAACTGAGCGCATAACGCTTAGAAGCCGTCTTGTGATGGCGTTTTCATGGTGCAGCATCTTTTGGCCATTGACGATGTAGAGGAAGATTTTGAGGCGATTTTGAAATGGGCGATTGAATTCAAACGCTTGTGGAAACAAGGCGACGAAGTCGCGCTCAATTTTTTACCGCTCGACACCTTAGCCATTGGATCAATCTACGAAAAGCCTTCAACGCGTACCCGTGTGTCCTTTGAAGTCGGCGTGCAACGTCTCGGAGGAAGTGCACTCACCCTCCTGAAGAACGACATCCAACTTGGGAAATCCGAGAGTATCGGGGACACCGCGCAAGTGCTTTCCCGATTTCTTGGAGGAATCACCTACCGTTGTTTTGGACACGAAGACGTCGTTGCTCTTGCTAAACACGCCACTGTGCCCGTCATCAACGCTCTTTCTGCAAAACACCACCCGTGCCAGGCGGCTGCCGATTTGATGACCGTCATGGAGCACCACGACGGGACAGAGAACCTTACCGTGGCTTGGGTCGGTGACGGCAACAACGTGCTTCACGACATGATGCTCGCTTGCGCCATGCTCGGCATCGACATCAGCTACGCCTGTCCGAAAGGATACGAACCCGCAGAGGATGTGGTTGAACGAACAAAGGCACTCGCCGAAAAGAACGGAAGCAGTGTGGTCCACACCACGGACCCTGTCGAGGCGGTTCGCGACGCCCACGTGATCTACACCGACGTGTTCATTTCCATGGGCGAGGAGCATTTGAAGGACAAAATGGAAGCCTTTGATGGCTTCCAGGTCAATGAAGCCATGGTGAGTCACATGGACGAGAACTGGTCGTTCATGCACTGCCTTCCTGCCCATCGTGGCGAAGAAGTCACCGACTGGGTCATGGACCACGAGCAGAGCATCGTGTTCGACCAAGCAGAGAACAGAATGTGGGCGCAAATGTCCCTCATGGCCTATCTTATCAACGAAGGCGCCTGGGCCGCCATGAGCGATTTCATGGGCTTGGTCTGATCAGACCTGTGTTGCGACGATGAAACTCACCAAACCCGCCAACATCGCCAGTCGAATCCGCCTTGCAACAAGAGCATCATCGCCCTTGTAGAGGGGGCCGTTCAGCGTGATGAGAAGCAGGATCGCAGGCAATTGCAAAACCAATTGACCAAAGGCAAACGGCCCTCGCCAAAACGGCATGTACAAGCAGACCAAAGCCCCCATTAAGAGAACATAAGCGGCCATTCGCACACGCTCTTTTCCGTACACCATCGGGAGTGTTTGGCGACTGCCTTCATCGGCTTCCATATCCATGCAATCTTTGACCATCTCCCTAGCCAAATTTGTCATGAAGACCACACCGAAAATCCACCAAACCAACGGAGCACCGATACCTCCAACGCCTGCAGCACCGTAGAGAATGACGGCACCGACGAGGAGCGAAATGACGATGTTGCCAGCAAGCCCCTTGTTCTTGGTGGCAGGGCCGTGATCGTACGTGAGCATCAACACCACCGCGAGAAGGTAAATACCGCCGGTCGGCAAAACGACCGACAGCCCAGCGTCGAAGGACAGCAATCCTCCAGCATGCGCTGCAACACTCAATGCCCACAACACGCCTGCAAAGGTCTTGGCCTGCTCAACGCTCAATCGCCCGGATGGAATGGGTCGAGATGGATGGGCTGTTCGGTCAATCTCGGAATCTTTGATGTCGTTCATGGCGTTTCCTGCACCGGTAAAACAGGTAACAGCAAGGAGATGAAGGGTCACAGCAATCCAGGGGAACGGGCCGTCACCCTCCATGAGAGCGAAATAGGCACCCAGCGGGACGGTCGCAGCAGCAAGCACCAGATTCTTTGGGCGCATCAGTTCGATGGATGCACCGATGCGACCTGCCATGTTGGGGGCAAAGCACGCCGATTCTTGATTGCTTGGCTCAAGCAGTCGCCATCGACCACACACAGACCCGCATGCGGAATCCACCAACATCGGTTCCTTCATCGAACCCGACCTTCACAAATCGGCGGTCACGTGCCAGAACATTACCGAGTTGATTCATCGTCGCACCCCATCGGAAGCGTTGGTTCACATGGTCGAGAATGGTGGTCGTGTTGGCCTCACCAACTTCGGAGAGGAACGAAGAGATCTCGGTTCGCAGCCGTTGCGTACGACTCATCAAGCCTCACCCCGTACGATGCGCTGGTGAAGGGAACGAAGCGTGGTTGACATCGGTCGTTGCTCGCTGAGTGAACCCGGACCGGCGATGGGTTGCCATCCCAATTGATGTTCCCGAGCAGGGAGGCGCCCCGTTCCGTGAGCCAACATCGTTCGGCTGTTGCGAGCCCAAACGGGTCGCTTGTCAACCGAGGATGAGGCGGTCAAGTCGGCAAAGCTTGGTTCTGTTGGAGCATGTTGTTGTTCCATGTTGCAGGATTCCGTGGCGGGCGTATATGAAGGAAGGAAAGAGAGGACAACTTGAAGTCGACCCCAAAGTTCGCCGCAGGCACCTCTTTTTCACTTTTCATTTTCAGTTAAAGTGAAACGATAACTCAGCCCTCGTGGCGACCAATCCTGGCGTGACGGCTAAA
Organism: Candidatus Poseidonia sp.; assembly: GCA_038127845.1. GTDB lineage: Archaea > Thermoplasmatota > Poseidoniia > Poseidoniales > Poseidoniaceae > Poseidonia. Next base: position 9,853 of record JAYPIL010000037.1, on the reverse strand, counting down.
TAGGAAAGCAAGGTCGCAAGTTTACCCACGCTGGTATAGTGTAGTGGCCCATCATGAAGGACTCTCATTCCTTCGACCCGGGTTCAAATCCCGGTACCAGCACTTCAAGACTTCTTTCTATAGAATTAGTTCGAGACCGGCTTGGGCTCGTGAACCGAACCATCCCCCATCTGAGCAAAGCGTCCTTGTTGCCGCGGGTGAACCACATCGCTTGCGCCCCAAGGCCACCCACCGAACTCCGTCCGTTGGTAATCCGCAAAGGCCTGGTAGATCTCTTCCCTCGTGTTCATGACAAACGGGCCGTGCTGAACAACGGGTTCATCGATGGGACGGCCCTGAAGCACCAAGACACGAACGGCCTCATCGTGTGCTGTCAACACCGTCGCTACAGTCGCATCCAACTCCATGCCGTAACGGGGCTTGAGCTGATGGCCCTCAACCTCTCCGGTACCACCGTCAATGTGGTACATCATCCGGTTGGTTCCTTTGGAAGCCGTTGGAAGTTGAACTGAAGCGTTCGGCTTCACGGTGAGAATGTACAGCGCCACTTCGTTCACGGGGTCGTTGGCCCATGAAGCAGCAGGTGCAGCAGGAGCCGCTACGTCACCCCACGTCCCGCTGATAATGCGCACGTCGCCTCCATCCAGTTGGAGGTGCGGCACTTGGTCGGCCCAAATCATCTCGTAACCCGGGTCGGTCATTTTGTCCTTTGAGGGAAGATTGATCCAAATTTGAAACAAATCCAGTCGGTTCGGTTTGTCAGTATTCACCAACGGAAACATCTCGGAATGCATGAGCCCCGAGCCTGCCGTCATCCATTGAACATCTCCAAAGCCGTACCGACCCGTGGCTCCACCCGAATCAAAATGATCGACCAAGCCGTCGAGGACGACCGTGATGGTCTCAAACCCACGGTGTGGATGTGCTGGAAATCCGGGCACGGTGCGACCGTGATACATCTTCCACTCGTTGTTTTCGTCAAAATCAGAACCGATGTGTCGGCCGACCAGTGGCTCATCTGGACCCATGATTTCGTTACCTTCTGGGTACAAATCCAAATGGTGCACGCAAAAGAGGAACGGGTCCAGCGTGGTTCGGACAAAGCCCATCGGTTGGTTGCTGATGACGCTGGAAGCCATGCAAGGTTGGGGGCGTTTGCTGTTCAAAAGGACTTGCTCGCTTGCACGAGGATAAGACTGGGTCAAACCGTTTCGTTTTTCGAAACAAGGGAAGATGCTGGTTCGGGCGTGGAGAACCCAATCTCTTCCAGGTATTCCGATTCAATTCGGTCCGCGGCCTGTTTGGAGAGTCCCAGTTGGTTTGCACTGGACTGGAGAATGGCTCGTTCCATATCGGTCACAACATCGTCTTCGTAGGCCGATATGAGGAGATTTTTGTACATTTGAGCGTTCAAATCTTGTGACTCCGCCAAGCCACTCTCAATGACTCTGGAGGCAATGATTTCAAACGGAATGAGGAGGGAAAAAATCCCAACTTTGGCGAGTTGAAGAATCAAGGTGTTGTTGATGCTTTTTTCCAACTCCGGTTCGATAGCGAACTCACTGATGATGAACAGGACCAAGGCCACCACGAGCGTGGCCGTGGTCGCCTTGCGCTTTACCTCAGCCGATGTCAACCGAGACATTGTGTCGTTCAGTTCGAGCACGGTGGCTTCCAGTTGATGGTTCGCATCATCGAGGGCTTGGTTGGCCAAGTACAAGCGGCGTGAACTCTCTTCAATCGTTTTTTCAGCCGTTTCCCTGGCTTTTTTTTCCCGTTCGACCTTGCGCTCGAGACGCTGAATGGTGGTGGCTGGATCATCCTTTTTTTCGGCGATGTTTTTCTTGGCTTTTTTGGCCAATTCAAAGATGTCCACGCCGGTCACCATCAGCCGTTGAGGGTGCACGTGAACATGACGACCTGCTCTTCACCCGTCGTTCTGTCCTCGATATCGATGTGAACATCTTCTCCCCAATGAGCGAAGGCTCCTTTCATCAGGCCAACGGCCAAATCAGCGAAGTGGCGAGAAGAATGGTATTCAAAGTGCAAGGTTTTCTTGTCCTCGGAAATCTGGGTTTCAAACGACGGGAGTCCCGCATCGGGGTACAGCTTCAACACTTCAACGTGGACAACATCGTGGATCGAATTCAAAAATTCGAAGGAGCTTTCGTGGTCGAAAAACACGGGGAAGAGCTCCAAAAAACGACCGAACAAATAGTTTCCAAATGCTTCAACCAACGCTGGCACCTCAATGTCAGTTTCTCCGGAAAGGGCAACCACCATCTGGACGAGTTCGGTGTGGTCGTAGGTCCCAACGGCTGAATAAGCACCACCGCTTTCCAAATCACACGAAGCGATGATGGTGTCGACCATGTCGTCACCAAAGGTTGCCTCAACCATGTCGATGAATTCCCGAAAAACAATGCCCTTCATAGCGTGTGCTCAAGAATTCGAATTATATCCTTTCCGTATTGAGGGGCAAGATGTCAATCCCTAATCATCGTGCGAACCGAGGAAATATTCGCCAATTTCAGGGTCATTGAGGATGAAATCTGCATCGCCCGTATGGACGACCTTTCCGTTGGCGAAGATGTAGCCGCGGTCCGAACGAGCAAGGCTCAAGCGTGCGTTTTGCTCTACAATCAGCACCGTGATGCCCTCTTTTCGCAAATTATCAATCCGTTCGATGATCTGTTGTTGGTAAAGTGGAGAGAGAGCAGCCGTCGGCTCGTCAAGCAGTAAAAAGGACGGGTCGGAAATGAGCGCACGAGAGATGGCAAGCATTTGCCGTTCACCGCCCGACAGCGAGGCGGCGAGATCGTGTTCCCGGGAACGAAGGTCGGGGAACATGGTCAGCGCCCGTTCAATACGTTCTTTGAGAACGGCCGAGGGAAGGGCATTGCCTCCCATCTGAAGGTTTTCTTCAACCGAGAGGGTCGGGAAGACGTTGTTCACCTGTGGGACGTAAGCGATACCTTTTCGCACCAACTGGTCGGTTCGCATCTTCTCAATACGCTCGCCACGGTACGTCGCTTCACCGCCGTAGTAAGTGGCGATGCCAAAGAGGGTCTTGATGAAGGTGGATTTACCACATCCATTTGGACCGATGATGGTCACAAATTCGCCTTCGTCCACGTACAAATCGATGTCGTAAAGAATTTGGACACTGCCGTATCCACCGCTCAGGCCTTTGACATCAAGCAGTCGCGTCATTCCTCCTCACCTCCATCGTCGCCTGCTGCGCCAAGATAGGCTTCGATAACCGCTCGGTTTGAACGCACTTCATCAGGCGTGCCGACCATCAACACATCGCCTTCGTTCATCACCACAATTCGGTCCACGCCCTGTCGCAGAATGAAGTCCATGTTGTGCTCAATCACCAAGACAGAAATCCCCGTCGTATCCACCAAATCTCGCAGATTGGAGAAGATCTTCATGGCGAGGGGTCCGGCCACACCCGCCACCGGTTCATCGAGCAGAAGCAGTTGAGGGTCACCCATCATTGAACGGCCAATATCAACCAGCTTGCTTTGTCCTCCAGACAATTCACCAGCGAGGTTGTGCGCCATGTGCGGCACTTCGAGCTGGTCGAGCACGGCGAACGCCTTCGACAGCCGTTCCTTTTCAGCAGGCCTTGACCGCCCTCGAAACAACGAAAGCAGTGGATTTGGGGAGAATTGCTTCCGAGGAGGGACCAACAAATTCTCAATCACGGTCATGTCTTTCCAAAGTCGGGTATGTTGGAAGGTTCGGGTCATGCCGAGTTTCTGAATTTCATCTGGACGCTTGTCGGAGACATCAACACCAAACACCTCGACGGTACCGCTGGTTTTCTCAAGCAGTCCACTGATGCAATTGAACGTGGTTGATTTACCACAGCCGTTGGGCCCAATGAGGCCAACAAATTCACCAGGCCTCACCTCAAACGAGACGTCTTTGACAGCCACCAAACCGCCGAACTCCTTGCGGAGATTTTTCACCGAAAGCAACGGTGTTTCAGCAGCGATGTCGTCCTTGCGTTCCGTCATTGTTCTTCACCTCCCTTGAGTGGATGGTCGGGCCGATAGGGTACTTCAGGCAACAGACCCTTTGGATTGAACCGCAGTGAGAAGATGAGCAAGAGGCCGACGAGGAGGACCTTGACGTAGGCCATGCCCGCTCGAATATTACCGTTGAGGAACACCTCATCGATGGAGCGCTCATCAAAGAACAACGCCGCTAACGCAAGAATAATGGTGAAATGCATGAAGGTCTCTTGAATCGGACGCCATCTCAGCAAATAGGCAACCACCATGATGGCCAAACAGATCCACATGGCCTCAAGGGTATCAACAACCAACCACTCAAACCAGCCGTCAATGGTTGCTGCTGTTTCGTGCAGTGGCAAATCGGAGCTGCCCTGCGCTGCGACGAGGACGTTGAACACGAATTCCATGAGCACGATGATGCTCGCACCGATGAGCATGCCTCGGTTGTTGCCCAATCCACCGATGATGAAGGCTGCCCATACCAGGAAGGTGGTTTTGGACGGCGACATGAAACTTGGTTGGAAGCCATTGAGTTTCCAAGCCCACAGCGCACCAGCAAAGGCTGCGATAGCCGCACCCAAGGCAAGACTGGCGGCCTTGTGCCTCAAGATATCATGACCGTGGTGCTGGGCGACCATTTCGTCTTCGCGAATCGAGCGGAGAATACGCCCCCAGGGCGAGGAAAGAACGGTATTGAGCAGCCACCAGGTCAACAAGGTCGCAAGAACACCGATGATGGCCAGCACCATGAGATAAGGCGCAGGTTGACCGAGGCCAAGCAGGTCCCCAACGGTGACGGCCATGCTGTCGATGCCGTCGGTGTTTGAACACGCCGTGGCTGAGAGGGGAGCACCGTTCGCATCCACCGGCCCGTCGCTTCCACAGAACCACCACTCCTGAAGGGGCAGCGTGTAACGTGAGATGCCGACCGCACTACCCCAGGAACCTGCCCGAAGCAGCGGCTCACCGCTCAGCAGAACACGCACAATTTCACCGAGCGAGATGGTGATGATGGCAAAGTAGTCGCTGCGAAGGCGAGCCGTTGGATAGGCGAGGAACCACCCAGCAAGGGCACCAAGCACCATGGAGAAGAGGACAGCGGGAATAACCGGCCATTCGTATCCGTGAAGTTCCTTTGGTGCCGTCAGCAAGCCAACGGTGATGGCGCCGATTGAAGCAAAGAAGATCACACCGAAGTTGAGTTGACCCGTGATACCTGTGTGAAGGTTAAGCGACATGGCGAGAATGGCAAAGATGGAGAGCGTGACCAACACGTTGGAGACCTGAAGGGCCTTGACGAAGGTGGCTTGGTCGGAGTCAGCAACGGGTAGCCAGTTGATGAACAACGCCATCACGAGAGCGAGGGCAACAAAGAGCGCCCAGGAGCCTCGTTCGCTTTCTCGGCCGTACGGCATCTTGAAGCGGGCCAGAATGTCCTCACGATTGACATCCACCTTTGCATTGACAAAGCCGGACACACGAGCACCGACAGCGCTGGCCTGTACACTGACCTGCTTGGTTTTCTGATCAACGAAATCCGTGACAGCGTTGAGACGGGCTTGAACAGTCGTATTGACACGATGCCATGACGTCGAAACGCTGTTGAGCAGCTCCGGAAGGCGCTCGCTTTGCTTCATTTCTTTGTCACGCAGGATGTAACTTGCCTCACGCCAAGCGAGGAGGTACAGCACGATGGGCACAGCGGGCCAGAGAAGGAAGCCGATGTTCGCAAGGAAGGCAATCAACACCTCTTCACCGTGCATTAACCACAACCAATGTTCTTGCTCGGCAACGGACAAATCGGATGGAGCATGGGCAAGGGTGATGTTGCTCGCTCCATCGGTTAACTTCGCAAAGATGCCCTCGTCCGCTATGGAGTGCTCACGAACAAATCCACTGAACCGATAAACGATGTAGGCGATGATGGACAACAAAAGGTAGCGTTGACCACGAATTCCATTTCGCATGCTGAAATGATGCAGACCGGTCGGAGCGGCAAACACACCCAACCAGGCCGCTCGTTTCGGGTTAGGCGTGAAACCGTCCTCGGCCCGCTGTCGAATGCGTTTGATTTTCCATTGGTCGTACGCATCGCCAATACCCTTCGGCATGATGAGCAAAATGGCGATGATGAGCACGTACGGCATCACCTCGGCAAGGTTGGCGTAGTTTGAGCGTTCAAGCGGTGAACCGATGCCGATGAGGATGGGGGAGGAAACCGAACGTACGAAGCCGATGATAACGGCTCCCACAATAGCCCCGGGGATGGAACCGATGGTACCGAGCACAATCACAGCAAAGGCCGGCAGCAACAACGTGAACCCGGTCTCGGGGCTGTAACGAATGGTCATCGCAAAGATGGCACCGCCGATACCCGATATCCCCGCCGAGAGGAAGGCACTCATCATGTGAACGCGCTCAACGTTGATGCCGCACGATGCGGCGAGTTCAGGGTTGTCGGCCACGGCCCGCATGCGACGGCCCAAGCGAGTTTTGGTCAGCAGCAATAACAGCAAACCAACGGAGGCGAAGATAACGAAGGGCATGGCGGCGCTGTAATAAGCATAGTTGGACGTAAGTTCCGTTACACAATCGCTGCCAACCGAATAGACATCGGCCAATGGCGCCGATCCTTCCGTGGTGATTTTCTCGTAGACGGGAGCACCCGTTTCTGGGTCGGTGCCGACTTGCTCGCAGGCGCCGTATCGGTACACTTCGCCACTTTCCATGGTTCGGTCGCCAAGATTGAGTTTGGTGACTGTCGTGGAGGCTTCGAAACGTTGCTCCCTTGCAATGCGCCAGTCAACGTCAGGCTCGTACAACTTGGTGCCTGCGCCAAACCGGAGATAGACAATCGCCCTGAGCACCAAGGCGACACCCAAGGAAGCGATCATCATCACGTCAGGGCTCGATTTTCGGTCTCTGAACCCACGAAAAACCAAGCGGTCGATGATGATGCCCGCAATCCCTGTGAGCACAAAGGCGCCAACAAGGGTCCAAACGAGGAGCGACCAAACGAGGACACCGTCGGATGGTGCCGCATGCAAAGGATAGAAGAAATCCATCCACATCAGCATGACGGCAACGTACATGCCCAGCATGAAGAACTCGCTTTGCGCAAAGTTCCCGTAGCGCTGAACGCTGTAGGTCAACGTACACCCAACGGCGATGGCCAAGTAGGTTGACGACCACGTGAGGGTACTGAAGCCAATCGATGACAGGTTGAAGTAAATCGTGGCCTGCGTATCCAAACCACGCATCAGCAACTCAATGGTGAACAGGACAACCAGAAGCAGGAACAAGGGTGAGAGCACCATCAAGGCTGAGCGGTACCAACCAGGCGTGAGATCGTCGAAGACGACCTTCACCAGCAAGAATCCCATGGAGATGAGTTGGAGGGATTGCGACAACCACACCATGTCGTTGGGGATGTTCCCCCCCAACACAGCGTCGATGCCGTTGCTGATACCCGATTGATACAGCAAGCCGAGGAATGCGTCGAGGGCAAAGATGGCTGCAATCAGCAACCTTCTTTGCAGACGGGAGAGGTCTCCCAGCCGCTCTCGAACACTTTCCATGGACTCACGCACCTTGCTCACGCTCGCTACGCCACAGGTCCCGTTTGAGGGTTCACCCCTCACGGGCGACTGGACGGAGTTCGGTGAACGTCAGTTCAACTTCGTCATCAAGCGTCTTGCACGCCGTCGGTGGCTGTCCAGTACTTGGTACAGGTGTAGGCACCGTCGTCGGTGGTGGTTGCTGCGTAGCCGCAGATATCGTAACCAGCGCCGCCAACGTCACCGTTTTCCAGGAACGTGTGGAGACCGCTTGCCCCTTCGTACTCGTCGCCGACCATGGCGATGCACTCCGATGGCGTCATCGTCATGCCTTCATCAGCCATCATCGTGCAGATGGCAGCAGCCTCACCGAGCATCATGATCGAGTCGTAGGAGGTCAGGACGTAGGCCTTGATGCTGCCAACGCCGGAAGCGTCGTAGCGGGCTTCGAAGTCACCGAACGAGGAACCAGCACGAGGCGAGGTCACGTAGAGACCGTCTGCAGCCATGTCGTCGGACAACTCTTCGAGCAGTCCGAGACCAGCAGGTCCGTCACCGCTGAACAGCATGATGTTGAGGCTCTGCGTGGAGATCTCGTCAAGGATGAGCGCAGCGTCGGTCACGTAAGAGACCATGAACACGGCGTCACAACCAGAGTTCGCAATCTGCGAGATTTCCGTGGCGAAGGAGGTTTGGGTTTCTGAATAGCCAATCTTCTCGCAGAGGTCGCCGTCCCATGCACCTTCGATGGCATCGGCGAAGCCGGAGCCGTAGTCGTTGGTCATGTGGATGACAGCGGGGTTGTTGACACCCATAGCAGCCATCATGTCAGCCGCAGCTGGGCCTTGAATGGCGTCGCTGGGGACAATGCGGAAGAAGTCAGGGTAGGCACTTGCGTTGCTGAGGCCGGGGTTGGTGGATGCGTAGGAGATCATGGGCACGCCAGCAGCCGATAGAACGGAGTTGGCAGCCATGGAAGCACCGGAACATGCTGCACCGCCAGAAGCCCAGACGCCGGAGTCAACCAGGGTCTGTGCTGCAGAGGAGGCAACGGTACCATCGCAACCGGAATCGACTTCGACGAGTTCAAAGGAGTAGCCCCAGAAGCCGCCCATGGCGTTGAGGTCGGCAATGCCTTGCTCAGCACCGTAGGTGAATCCAGCAGCATCCTGTGCGAGAGGACCGGTGATGGGGTTCATGAAGCCGAGCTTCACGTTGGTACCCTCGTCGCCCCAGTCGTAGGACACGCCGTCAGCGACGGTCCAACTGCCGTGGCAGCCGTACTCGCCGTCGTCTGAAGCGTCAGCGCTGTAGAAACAAATGTCGTAACCTGCGCCACCAACGTCACCGTTGGCAAGGAAGGTGTGCAGACCGCTGGCGCCTTCGTAGCCGGTACCAACGGAGCGGATGGAGGCGTCCATGTCAGTGGCGTCGGCAACGTAGGCCTTTCCAATGATGGAGACTGCGTCGTAGGCGGTCAAGACGTATTGCTTGATGCTGCCAACGTCCGAGGAATCGTAGCGTGCTTCGAAGTCACCGTAAGAGGTGCCTGCAGCAGGTGCGGTCACGGCAAGGCCGTCAGCCGCAGCGTCGTCGGTCAACTCTTCCAGAAGACCTTCACCAGCAGGGCCGTCACCGCTGAACATCATGATGTCCAAACCTTGTGAACTCACTTGGTTGATGATGAGGGCAGCATCGGTCACGTAGGAAACCATGAACACGGCTTCACAGCCTGCGTCAGCGATTTGGGAGATCTCCGAGGAGAGGTCAGTGGCCGTCTCAGCGTAGCCGATCTTGGCACAGAGGTCGCCTTCCCATGCACCCTCGATGGCGTCGGCGAAGCCGGAGCCGTAATCGTTGGTCATGTGGAGAATGGCGAGATCCTCAACGTCAGCGCTGGCCACCATGGCAGCAGCGGCTGGGCCTTGGATGGCATCGCTTGGCACCACACGGTAGAAGTTGGGGTACGCCGTTGCGTCGCTCAATCCTGGGTTGGTGGATGCGTAGGAGATCATGGGGACGCCAGCCGCTGAAAGGACAGCGTTGGCAGCCATGGAGGCTCCAGAGCAGGCAGCACCAGCCACAGCGACGACGTTGGAGTCGAGCACCGTTTGTGCTGCTGCTGCAGCCGCAGTTCCGTCGCAGCCGGAGTCGGCTTCGACGAGTTCGAACGAGATGTCCGACTGCATTGCGTTCAGGTCGGTGATAGCCTCGGTTGCACCGTACGTGAAACCAGCAGCGTCTTGGGCCAGAGGCCCGGTCAAGGGG
>JAYPIL010000036.1:0-19763 GCA_038127845.1 Candidatus Poseidonia sp. | reverse complement strand
GACATCAACTTCCCCAAGGCTTTCTCAGCCCAAGCCGCCCTTATTGCTTGCTCTTGAGTGAGAACGAATTTCATGGATTGTTACCGCTCTTGGGGGTTGCGTTGATAGGGAAGCGCCCTGTCCTGTAACCATGGACCAGCCGTTGCGCATCGTGGTTGCCAAGCCCGGACTTGACGGTCATGACCGCGGAGCGAAAGTGGTCGCTCGTGCCCTTCGTGATGCAGGTCACGAAGTCATCTACACCGGTCTGCGTCGTACTTCGCAGCAGATCGTTGATACCGTCCGCGACGAAGATGCTCGGTTTTTGGGCCTCTCTTCGCTATCGGGCGCTCATGCGCATTTGTTCCCGCAAGTCTGTGACAAACTCCGTGAAGCCGGTCTCGACGACGTCATCGTTTTCGGCGGGGGCATCATTCCCAACGATGACCGCCCTGCACTCCATGCTGTGGGCATACGAGCCGTGTTCGGGCCTGGAACCCCCACCAGCGAAATCCTCGAGTTCATCCAAACTGCTTCGACCATGGACGATGCTGGCGTTGGCCAAGCAAGCGACTGGCATTGGGAATCATCTGCTTGATGGAGGCGGCATGTGTGGCCGATGAACTTCAGCAAGCCCGTGACGGGGACCGAAGGGCCATCGCTCGTGTACTTTCCAGGATTGAAAACGGCGCCCTCGTTCTCAAAGACATCCTATCAAAATCACCTTCTATAGAAAAAGAATCATGGTCAACGATGGCCATCACCGGAGCCCCAGGCGTTGGTAAATCCGTGTTGGTCGACGCCATCATGACCCACTGGGCAACGGAGGGAATTCGTGTAGCGTTGCTGGCGGTTGACCCCAGCTCGCCTCGAAGCGGCGGCGCCTTGCTCGGCGACCGAGTCCGCATGACATCGGTGGACAACCCCGAAATCAACGACCTTGTCTATGTTCGCTCCATCGCTACCCGTTCTTCATCCGGCAGCGTCCCGCTCATCGTGGAAGACATGGCCGCCTTTTTGCTGGCTTGCGGATGGGAACGTGTCCTCATCGAAACCGTCGGTTCTGGCCAAGCAGAACTGCGATGTGCTGCGGTTGCCGATCGTATTGTCGTTGTGGAAGGACCTGCTCGTGGCGACGGCATCCAAGCAGAAAAGGCCGGTCTTTTGGAACTGGCTGATCTTGTCCTGGTCAACAAGGCCGACCTGGAAGGGGCCGATCGCCATGCGGGTGAGTTGCGGGAGTCCTACGCCCTTGACGGTGATGACGCGCCCGAAGTGATGCTTACCTCGGGCCTGAGAGGCGACGGTGTCCCTGAGGCTGCCGGAGCCCTGCTCAACCTCAGCAGTTCCGGACGAGCCACACGAGCACGGATGCGTGAGCGCCTCTTGGGACAACACGAACGTCGGCTGGTCCTCAATCCCTCCTACAATGCCGTTCTCGATGCGTTGTGTGAGGGCACCCTTGATATTCAAGGGGCATTGGCTGAACTTCAAGGCGACGACCATGAGTGAACAGGTGGAATTAACCAATCCCGTTGAGACATCGGTCGGCGGCATGCGCGGCCACCTCCTCCGGCGCGGTATCCATCTCAGCATGGGTCTGCTCCCGTTTGTCTACTTCGCCTACGGAGAACGGGTGGCAGATGCCGTAAACATGGAACTGAATCAAGTGGTCGCAGCGGTTGTGCTTTTTGCTCTTCTTGCTGAAGGTGTTCGATTGAAACTTGGCGTCACCGTTTTTGGACAGCGGGACTACGAAGCCAACCAGGTTTCTGCACTTGCATGGGGGGCAGTAGCGGTTGGTTTTGTCTTTCTTCTCACGCCCCACGAAGCCTATGCGTGGCCACTCATCCTTTCGCTGGCGCTTGGCGACCCGTTGATGGGTGAATTGCGTCGTAAGGGTATGGATTCGAAGCAAGTCATGCTCTACGCAACCTTGGCTCTCTGGGCCATTTGGCTTGCATGCTGGCATCAATTCGAAACGCCGCTTTGGATGGCGGTGTTGTTGGCACCTGTGTGCATGATCGCTGAGTGGCCGCGTCTGCGTTACATCGACGACAACGCGACGATGCTGCTCATTCCGCTCGCCCTTGTGATGCTGCTGGAACCCTTCGCCCAAGTGATGGTCTAAGTCATCGCTTTCGTGTCGTACGGTTCAATATGTTCAAATGGGGGGTTCATGTGGTTCGGTTTGGTGAACAACATGGCCGATGATGCCCCATCAAATGACCCACCGCAAATCGCTTACCAAGTTGGCTTTGGATTAGCTATCCTCTTGTTGGCCGTGACGATGGTCCGATACCCTCTTTGGTGATTTTTCAACACTGAAATTGAACACCTCTTCAAAAGGGGGTTGCTGTTCCTCATACCATGTGCGGTATAGGCGGCATGCTCGGGCAGCCCGACGAAACCGTCCTCCAGCGCATGAACAGCCTGCAACAACATCGTGGCCCGGATGCAAACGATGTCTGGCTGGATGAGCGTGTGGGCTTCGCACACGCCCGCCTCGCCATCGTTGACCTCGACGCAAGCCGGCAGCCAATGATGGGGGTGGACGGAAGCGTTCTGATTGTGAACGGTGAAATCTACAATCATCGAGAACTTCGGGCAGACCACGCCTCGTATCCGTTCACAACAGCGGGAGACAGTGAAACCATTCTCGCACTGCACGCAGGATTTAACGCAAGCAAAACACATCCTCCAACGGCTGCCGAACATGCAACTTGGATCCAACAATTGGACGGCATGTATGCGTTTGCGTTGTGGAATCCTACCTCGGGCCAACTCCTTCTCGCAAGGGACCCTCTTGGAATCAAACCGCTCGTGCGAACACGCGTAGGCGATACATTGCTCTTTTCAAGCGAGGTCAAAGCCCTCAGAGCAGACGAACGGTACACACCGGAATTGGATGAGTTAGCGATGGCGGCCCGTCTGGTGTGGGAATACCCGCTTGACGCCACCACCTTGCTTCGTGGCGTTCACCAAGTCCGTCCGGGGACGGTGGAATGCTGGAGCATCAACGGAAACGGTACGCCTCAATTGACCTCCATCGCTAACGTTGAGCGTCAACGGCTGACCCCTTCCACCGATTGGAAGGCTTCGTCTCAGGCGGATGGGTTGCTGGAAACCTTTGTCACCAGTGTCCAGCAACGTCTCATGGCCGATGTTCCCGTGGGGATTGTGCTTTCGGGAGGATTGGATTCCAGCCTCGTGTGCGCCGTGGCTCATGAGGCCTCAACCCGGGCTGGACAGCCTGTTCCCGAGTGTTGGACGGTGGCGGAGAGCGAAGACAACCCCGATTGGAAGGCCGCAGAATGGGTGGCCTCCCACCTTGACCTCGTCCATCATCAGCACGTGTTGGAACCGGATGCTTTTGAAAAGCACCTACCGAAACTCGCATGGCACGGCGAGGATGCCGACGTGACGGTGATGTTTTTCCATCCCCTGTTTGAACACATGGCCAAGCACGTCAAGGTCGGCCTTTGCGGTCAAGGAGCCGATGAATTGCATGCGGGCTATCCACGCTACGGCGACCTTCAGGCACACGGACAAGAACTGCAACACCGCATGCATGCCCTTCCACCACATCACCGAGAGGCGCTTCTTCGTGGTGGCTTACGCACGGAAGACGGCTTCTATCGGTCGATTCACGACCCCTTGGCAACCACCGCCGAGCTTGAAACCATGCTCAACTTCGAACTCGAGCACGGTCAATTGAGCAATTTCCAGTTGCGGTTGGTGGACCGACACTCCATGGCGCATTCACTTGAGGTACGGGTTCCCTTCCTCGGTAGGGAACACCGTGAAGCCGCCAACCGCCTCCCACTCGAGTGGAAACGTGGTGCAGGTCGTGAGGAAAAAGCAGCCCTCCGAAAAGCAGCGGACCTCACTGCCTTACCGAAGGACATCGTTCGCCGTCCCAAATTGCCCGCTGGGAGAGCCACGTCCCCGACCATGTTGGAAACATTCCTCAACGACCACGCATCGACAACAGTGGCGTTGTTGGAGCATTACAAGCCGTGGGCACCCGTGTTGAAAGGACAAGAAGAGTTGGCGCTCGGCCTTGGCCTGTTCGAAGCTCTCCACTTGAACGAAAACGGGCATAGAAAAACAAACCAAAGCATTGACGAATTGCTCGCAGGAGTGATCGGACCATGATTCTGCGAAATCACCAATCTTTGTTGGAACAACAACGGGAGGCCATCACGGCATGGATGAAGCAAAAGCGGAGTGAAGTCCCCATCCCCATCTACGGCAGCGTAGATGTTCGAGATGCAGGATGGAAAATCGGTGTTGTGGACGCCAATCACTTCCCTGCCGGCTTCAACAACGTCGAGAAAGGACAACTCGAAGAATTGGCCATGTTGTTCGGTGATCACGTCAAACGTACCCATCCTGCTTGCCAGTGGGTCCATCTCTTGCCGGAAAGCCATACACGGAATCAAGCCTACGTGGAGAACATCGCTTCCATCAAATCCATGATTGAACGTGCAGGCTTCCGTTGCACGGTTGGGTCGGTGGCACTGAACGACTTCCCTGCCGTTCACGGCATTTCAGGACCTTTGGTGCTCGACCAGGTTGAGGTGAATGAGAACGACGAACTCAGGGTCGGAGGGCTCCAACCGGATTTGATTTTGCTCAACAATGACCTCACCGAAGGAGCCATCCCCGGCATCAACACCCCCAACACCACACCACCCCCGCACATGGGATGGTTCCGTCGACGAAAATCACAGCACTACGAGGCCCTCAAACCCTATGTCGACGAGATGGCAGAAATGCTGGACATCGACCCTTGGCATTTGATGCCCGAATGGTTCGTCTCTGAGGACAAATGTCTGACGGAGGAACCGTGCAAAATCCGTTTGGCGGCCGAAATCAATCAGTTTCTCGACAGACTGCGAGAAAAATACGCCAGCATGGGTATTGACAGGGAACCAACGGTGGTCATCAAGAACGACAGCGGAACCTACGGTCTTGGCGTGATGATGCTCTCTTCTGGAGAAGAAATTCTCAATTTGTCCAATCGAAAAGCCAACAAACTTCGATACGCAAAAGGCGGCGCTGATGTCGAAAACTACCTGATTCAGGAAGGAATCCCAACGGCCCTCACCTCCGAGGCAGGTGAAGCCCTCGAACCCGTGGTGTACTTGGTAGATGGCGAAGCTGCCTCGTGGTTCTACAGAATCAATTCCAAAAAATCCGATATGGATAACCTCAACTCCCCCAGTGCTCGTTTTGAGAGTTACAAGGACAGCGACAACCCCTACCTTCGCGAAGCACACGGGTGGCACGCCCTCGTCGCAGAACTCAGCATGATCGCCATGGGCGCCGAGGCAGTGAAATGGGCGGGAAGCATCAACAAAGCGTCGGATGAGGCATGAACCACCTCAACGCTGTTCACACAACAGGATGAAAGGCAGCGTGCCTTCCCACGACCATGAGCCAACGCGTGTGGTTGTACATCACCACCATCGGCATAGGGCTCTGGTTTTCCGCAACCGGCATGGGGGGCTTGATTCCTGATGCTTGGGCTGAGTGGCCCGTCAATATCTGGTGTTGGGCAGTGTTCTGCACCATCTATGCACGCGCAGAACGAAGGGAACGCATCGAGATGCTCACGGTCGTTGCCTTGGCCACCCCCATGGAATTGTTCTTTTCCGAGGTGTGGCTCATTTACGAGTACCAGCGGGAGTTCATGCCGCTGTTCGTACCCGCTGGACATTATTTCCTCTTTGACCTCGGCCGTCGAGCCGCTCTCAAGATGAAGGTCTCTTGGGCCATGCCCCTTCTGCTTCCCTTTGTTCCGCTGGTTCTCTACGGTGCGTGGACAGGAGGCGATACATCGGGTGTGTTCATGCTTGTTCTGGTGCTTGCGTTCACGCAATGGGGTCCTCAACCCAGACTCTACGCTGCGATGGCATGGGCCGCCCTTGCCATGGAACTCTGGGGCACATACTTGGGCAACTGGGTTTGGGCTGCTGAGGTACCATGGACCGGTCTGACCGCTTGGAATCCACCTCTTTTGGTGGGTGCCTTCTATTGTTTTGGCGACCTCCTTGTCAACCTGTGCGTTGCCAAGTTTGAAGGGGAACGGCCGATGGAGGTCACAGCATGACGGGCGCTGACGAATTGCGGAAGCGCCGTGAACAGGAGGCGTTGCGCATCCGTACGGCGCTGAATCGTCAGCGAGGCGAGCAACGTGCCAACACCAAAGGTGGCGAGGGTACGGTGGCCTTTGTCGAAGAACGAAAATGCATCGGATGTGACCAATGCACCATCGTGTGTGACGACGACGCCATTGAACTCTATTTCGTCGATGTGAAAAGTCCGCTCATGACGGTGGAAAGCAACCGGAAAGCGAAGATCATTCGTGATGCTTGCACGGGCTGCCGGTTGTGTGTTCTTGCTTGTCCAACCGATGCTATCACGATGATCGACCGATGAGGTGAAGCCGATGTCAAAGAAAGGAAAAGATGCAACAGCCCAACGCTTCGGTGGAGAATTTGGACCTTACCGAAAACCTGGCACCACCGGTGTGAGTTTGTCGACGTTCAAGACGCTGGTCTGGACGTCCAACATCGGCGGTTTGATTCTCGTGGCGCTCGCTCTTGAGTTGCTGTTCGTTCAGAAAGCATTCGGTTGGGGCTTCGCCTCACTCGTTGCCGGTGTTGCAATAGCTCTGTTCCCATCAAATTACGAAATCGTCGGCATGGGCGAAGAGGAAGAAGAGGGCGAGGCCTGATACAAACTTCCCCAAACACGCTTCAGCCGGTTCAAGCCTCTGCGTTTTCAGCAACGGCTCCCGACACGGAAAGGGCACTCTTCTTCTCGTTGACTTGGCGAGCGAGGAAGGACACGACGTCGAGGATCTCAATGTCAGCGTAGGCCTCGTCGCCTTCAAACTTGAGACATTCGAAGTGAGAGACGCACTTTGGACACGAGGTGAGCATGGTGTCAGCGCCGGTGGCACGAACTTCTTCCATGCGCGTGACCCTGAGCGAGCGAGCGTTTTCGTTGCACGACATCATGCTTGACACGCCACAGCACATGGCATCTTCGCCATGGTGCTCCATCTCAACGATTTCCACACCTTCAACGGCTCCAATCAGTTCACGAGGCTCATCATAGATGCCCATTTGACGGCCGAGGCGGCACGGGTCGTGGTAGGTGACCGTGGTTTCTTCGGCTTGGAGGTTCATGTCAAAGCCCTGCTCAATGAGGAATTCCGTGGTGTGCATGACCTTGACGTTCTCCAGTTCGTAATCACGGGCAAAGGTTCGGAAACACTCAGCACACGAAGAGACGAGGGTGTCGATGCCCGATTCGTTGATCTTGCGCTGGTTGTAAGCCTTCAACTTCTCAAAGACTTCATCGAGGCCCTGCCATTTCTGGTCGTGTCCGCAACACTTGAGGAAGTCACGGCCGAGGTAGGCGACGTCAGTCTCCATCTCCTCGAACAGGGTGAAGGCAGCGGTTGTCGTGTCACCAAGGTTCATCGTACCTTCATTGACGTGGGAGAAGACCATCTCCTGGTCGAGGTAATCCACACAACCGGGATAGTATCCGACATTGGAGGTGATTGGGTAGTCCTCGGTGGCGATGAAATCGTCATCAGCGGCCTCTTCGGCTTCGGCGTTCAAGACGGCCTGAAGCACCGTGTGTGGAATCTCTGCTTGAGGGCCACCCACGATCAAACTTCGACGGATATCAACGTAGGAATCGTAGTTCACCAGTTGAGGACAAGCGTTGGTACATGCCGTACAGGTTAGGCAAGAATACAACGGCACACCGTCGTCTTCGTTGTTCCACGAGTTGTAGATGATGTTGAGTTTGTCACCGCCGTTGAACAGGCGGACAGGACAGGCATCGTCGCAGAGGTCACAGCCGTAGCACTTGTTCATCTCGAACTCGTAGCCACGGGCCATGTAGCGGAGGAGCACGAACACGAGGGCGCCAAACGTCACGCAAGGGATGAACATGGCGTAGGTCAACTTGGCATCCAAGGCCTTCGGATTGGTGTGGTAGGTTGGATTCTCAATGGAGGTGAAGGCCAAGCCGCCAAGGGCCATTTCTTCAGCGTTGGAGAGGTTCACCGTGTGACCAGCGAGACCTGCAGGGGCGTCGGTGTCCCAGACGAGCAAGGGCTGGTAGGTTGCAATCGAGAACGCTGTTTCGGTGGTGATGCTGTTGTTGAGTGCCAGTGCGCCGCTCACGACTACATCGTAACTGTAGGTATAGGTGCCGGTGGCCAATTCGGCCGTTGCACCTTCACAATCTGCAAAGGAGACCACTTGAGCACCGCTCGAATCGGTCACGGTAAGGGAGGTCGCCACCATCGTTTGTGTGGAGACATCGTTGATTTTGCGCTCACTGGATCTGAATTCACAAGACAGGTCGGTCGTGAGTGTTTTGATTGATTCGTGGTGACCTTCGGGGAACAGGGTGGTGTCTTCGGTCACCGTGAATGTGCCCGTGGTTACGAAGCCTTCTCCGCCGTTAAACGTCGTCCCACCCGCAGCGGCATTGATGCCGTTGGCGGCATCTTGATGGCCGTTTGCATCGGCGAAATCGATGATGATGTATCGGGCAGGCTGGTAGATGTTCCAATCCAACCACGCCGTCGTGGGGACCACGCCGCTTTCGGACCAGCCTCGGTCGTCCGTGAACTCGTTGGTGTCGTGAACGTGGACATCCGTGGGTTGGGTTCGCATCGCTTCAAGCTCGCCGTAATCCTTGATGGTCAACAGGCCTTTCGCATCCCAGAACCCATTGTCGTAGGTGTCGTAGGTGGCAACAGTTGCTGCGGAGGAGATGATGAGGGCACCAACGATGAGTTGTCGGCTCTTCGCAACGGTAAACCCTGTACCCCATGCTTTGATGAGCAAGCCTCTTCCAACGAAGTAGACACAAATCCACAACAACACGCCCGTCATGACCCACGGTATCGAATTGAACACATCCGCAATCCAGGGTTCCCGGACACCACAGAGGAGGTCTCCGTGGGAGTCAAGTTTACAGAAATCCGAACGATTTTTGCCGTAAAGTTCCAAGAAAATGTTGATGGAAAACACGGAGATGAACCAGATGTGGGCAAGATAGACCGCACCCGCAGCGGCAAACCACGGATCTTCAACCGGTCGCTTTTCACGGCCACCAAGGAACGGAGGGAGGGCGAGGATGCCGACAGGAATGCCGGTCAAAGCAGCGCCCCACCAAGCGGCGTTCCAGGGGAACATGGGTTGGCCGACAATATCGCCGATAAATCCGGTGGGCACAACGAATTGAGGAAGGTATTCGCCCCATCGTAGGTATCCGTAGGAGAACAGCACGTACCAGTCTGGGAACACGAACCCTGCTTGTGCATAGGGGTCGGCTGCACCGTGAAGCGGTGGTGGAATGAGCCACGCATAGAACAACAAAATGGAGATCATCGAAGCGAAGATGATGGTATCACGCAACACCTCGTGCGGCCAGAATCCGTGCCCGGTTCGCGTGCGCTTTCGCTTTTGCTCCGCCTCTTGGAGGTTCGCTTTCTCCTCCATGTACATGGAGGCTACTCGGCCAAAATTGTCAATCAGTCCCATACATCTTCCTCCGTATCAATGTGGCTCCGCAATACCCTGCACCCAAACGATGAACAAGTGAATGATGATGAGTGTGGTGACGATAACGGGGAGGATGAAGACGTGAATGAAATACATCCTCGTCACCGTTAGCGGGGTGAGTTCCGAGCCTGAGAAAAGAAGGGTGGCGATGTATTTTCCAACCAACGGGCTCGAGTTGGCCAAGTTGATGCCGATGATGGCTGCACCGTAGGCAAGGCTGTCCCAAGGCAGGAGGTATCCGGAATACCCGAAGACGATGGTCAACGCCATGAGAGCGACACCGATGAGCCAGTTGAGTTCACGTGGGTTACGGTAAGCACCGGTAAAGTAGACACGGCACATGTGCAAAAACACACTTGCAACCATGAAGTGCGTGGTCCAGTGATGGACGGCACGCAAGATGTATCCAAACGGCAATTGGGTCATGATGTACTGCATGCTCGCATAGGCAGGGGACGGATCGCCTTCACCTCCCGGAACGTAGTAGATACCCAGCACGGTTCCCGTGATGACCAAAATAATGAACGAAAGGAAGGAGATACCTCCCAAGCAGTAAAGCGGGTACCAATACCAGATGATGCGAAGCTTGTATTTCTCAGCGTGCGTCAATGGCATTTGACGGTGCATGTTGTAGTAGGCCCCTTTGGACATGTTCCAGTAGTCCTGCAAACGGAAGCGAGTGTCAAGCCACGAGAACACCCAAAGGAAGGAGCGCTCGGCGACGCCCATCTTACCGGTTGATTCGACGGCACGAAGAATGTCCCGGCGAGGCATTTCCTCGTTTTCCTTGCGCAGCGTGAACGCCACGATGAGAACCAAGAAGGCGATGAAGAACCACAAAATCCAGAACATTGTTGTCATGTCTTCACCTCAATCACAGTACGTGTACCAGTCCAAGTAGTCGGTCAAGCCTTCGATGACGTCACCGTTGAGTTGGATGGGGATGATGGGCAAGCCCACAGGAGCAGGGCCACCTGCCCGGCGGATACCAGCGTAGTTGAAGGTGGCACCGTTTGAGCGGTTGCGGTTGGTGTTCATCTCGAGTGCCGTGGGGTCAAAGCGAGATGAGTGGCAGATGCAGAACATCTTGGTGCCACCGTCGTCGCCACCACCGGGTGTCCACGAATCCTCGGTAAAGGAGTTGGAGACAAGTTGCCAGCCGGGGATGCAGCAGAGGTGCGTACAACGACCAAACACCATCACGAGGTCGTCGGAGGGCATCAGGCGAGGGTCGGCCTCGGCGAGATCTTCGAAGTGACCAACATACTTGCCGGTTTCATCGTAGCCTTCCATGAACTGGAAGCGGGCCTTACCGTTGGATTCCGGCGTTCCAGCGTACTTGGAGTGCTGGACATAGTTGACGACAACCGGGACCCCGTTCCAAACGCCAGCCGCACCGGCCGTGCCGGTTGAGGAACTGGCAGCCTCTGCGGCAAAGTCGGATTTTGTCATGGGCTGCAAATGCTTGGCACCGTACCATGCTTCGTCTTCGCGGCCTTTGGCCCAAAACTGAACGGCGAGGTCACCGCCACTCCCGCCACCGGGTGGAAGGAGAATCGCTGCGAAACCGAGCATGCCAAGCGAGGCAGTAAGTACACCCGCTGCGGTGTTGAAGCCGTAGCGCATGAACTGCCGTCGGTTGATGGTCGTGGCTCCGGTTTCAAGAGCCTCTGCGGCGTCGGAGGGGGCCGGTTTGAGTTCGTATTCACGTGCCATGTTGCATCACCACTTGTACTCCCGCCAGTCTTTCTGGTGCTCTGGAATGAATTTGTTTTGGGCGTGTTTGACGATGATGGTATCGGGCACGATGTACTTCAGATAGATGATGCCCACCATGATGAGCGTGGTGAAGGTCATGGCCAAATGGAAGGAGAGTTGTTGTTGGTCCCAGCCGTTGGCCAAACCGTAAACCATCGAGAAACTCCAGTAGCAAATCCAAAACAGCCCCCATGCGAAGAAAAACATCGTGAGGTAGGAGCCTCCGGAAGGTGCAAGGGAGGCGCTGACAATGGTACCGGGTTCGGCGACGTTGAACACACCGTGGTCAATGGCCGACGTCATTTGCTCTTCGGTCAACTCCGCATCCTCCAACGCTGTTCTGGCGTCATCCACGGTGATGGTTCCCTCGGCAACGCCTCGCAGCAACGTCGTAATTGTATCGTCCATCACTGATCACCTCGGCGCATGAGTTTGTATCGCAAACGCAGTTGATTGCTGCGTCCCTCGTAGGATGTCGAAAAGCCATAGCGGAGCAACAGGCCTGCGAAAATGATGACCCCGATGACCGCACCGAAACCGAGAAGCCCCAGCCAGTGCGCCCGGAGTTTTGCCCCCATGTGGTGCAGGTCGACACCGTGGTGGGCGGGCTCTGGAGGGCTGACGTTGCCATCACCGGCAAACAGTGTCCGAGTTCCCATGGCGCTGGTGGATTCATCGCCTTCGTAGAGGGCGAAATTCAGTTGATTCCATCGGTCTTCAACACCAGGCACTTGGTCGCCGTTGACCGAGTTTCCAACAATCCAGAAGTTCACTTCACCGGCACCGGCATCGGCGGGAGCGGTCCATTGGATGACCCATGCTCGGTCCTCGTTCGCTGAGGAAGCCTCGGTGTGGGTCAGCGATTGTTCATCAAGCGCCCCGTCAATCTCCCAATTCTGGGCTTCATCGCTGGCAAGGGTTCCAAGAGAAACACGCATGGAGAAGCCCCCGTAATAAGGGCCCGAGGAGGAAGGGCCGCCGATGAGTTGGAGATGGAAGGTGTAGGTCTCACCTGCCACCCATCCGTAGGGGACATCATCGAGGATCACTTGCACGGTGTTGTCTGCAATTTCGTTGTGGCAAAGGCACCCTGATTTTGCCACGTCGGCAATGTCCACTTGTCCCGTTGAACCCTGATGAGATTGAGGGCCACCAATCCCGCCGTGGTACGACGAGGCGAGGGCTGGAAGAAGCAGCAGGCACCCCACGAGCGTGAGGAGCACAACGCGGGACATGGAAGCAGATTTGTGCATAGCCTCACCCTTTCGTTCTTTCCGACTTGCAAGGACTCCTTAAACATTGTCAGCAAAACACCACAGAAAGTGCGGCGCAGTATAGCGTTTTTTGTGACATTTTCCGACCCCAATCTTTCATCATCCCCCTCCACAGAACACCGAGGAGAGAAGACTTCATTTTCAGTGAGGCGTTGGGAGCCATGAGCCTCATGTCCAATCACCCGTTTGAAAACACCTACAATCTCTCCAACGAACAACTGCAACTTCTCGATGAAGCCGAGGACTTGATGCTGAAGGGAGCCTTGGGCGAAGCAGAAAAAATGCTGTTGAGCATGCTCAAAGCAGACGAAGCGTGTATTCCTGTTCTCTCCAACCTTGGCCACCTTTACGGCCGCCACCTGTCGGAATTTGAAACCGCTGTGGAGTACTATGACCGGGTACTGGCCCTCGAACCGGACAATGCATGGGCCAGAGACGCCCGGCGCCGCTACATGCGGTACATCGACTAGGCAAAGGCGACACCAAAGTTCATGGAGATGCCACGCACCGTGCTCGGCATGGACCCCTCCAGCATCCTTATCGCTGGCGTCGGGGGAATCGGCTGTGCTTGGGCGTACAACGCTCATCAGCGCTGTCAGCAATCTGCCCATCTCGCCCTCATCGACGCCGACGAGGACAGTTTTCACACCGGGGAAAACATTCACGTTGTCCGCTTGGGCCATGCGCTCGACAGTGTCGGTTGTGCTGCCCTCCCACCCCTTGCAGAGCAGCGCATGAGAGGCTTGAACACCTACACCAATCAGTTGTTGACCAACACCGAATTGGTGATTCTGCTCACGGGATTGGGAGGAGGCGTCGGCACCGGTGCTGCTCAAGAATTCGCCCGACAGGCGCGGCAATCAGGAGCCATCGTCCTCGCCGTGGCTGCCCTCCCGTTTGAAGCACAGCCAACCCGGCTTGAGCTTGCCATTGAAGGGTTGGCACGGTTGGAAAAAACCGCCCATGTGACCGTCCGTCTCTCGCTCGAGCGGCTTGCTCGCCAAGCCCGAGAACGAGGACAACTTTGGCAGATGGGTGCAGAATGGATTGAAGACCTGGTCGATGGGTTGGTTCGTACGCTCATGCGCATGGGGCTGATCAACCTCGACCTGATGGATTTGCGCGCCATCGTCAATCAAACGGGAGAAGCCACCATGCTGGTCGGCATCGGACGCCCCGACGACCCGAAAGGCATCTTGGAATCCGCCCTCAAAGCACCGTTGGCCGAAATGGACGTTAGCGGGGCCAAAGGATGCCTCATCCAGGTGGAAGGCGGCTTGGGCATGACCATCGGTCAGGTCACGGCGGTTGCCGATTTGTTTACCAGCGCAGTGGACGACGACGCCCAACTGATTTTCGGAGCCAGGGTCAGCGAGGACCTCGAGGATACCATACGCGTCGTGACGTTGCTCTCAGGCATTACTTCAGACTAGTCAACAAGCTCAACTTCGTCGTCCCATTCAACCGTCTCAGCGAGCACGTTAGGCGGCGACCACGTCGCATCACCGCCGATGTCGTCAACGGCGACAGCAACGCTCGGTTCGGGCTCATCCACAACCGTTTCGGCCACCGGAGCGGGTTCTTTGTTGGCAGCAGTGGATGGGGGCAGTTCAATTTGCTCAACGATATCGTGGATGGTGGATGCTTGCTGGTGGGTGGACAGCACACCGCGAAGGACCTTTGGTTGTATCCACAGCAAGGTGAGAACAACGATGGCGTGTCCGATGATCATGACCATCTTGACATCGGTTTCAAGCACCGCCGTCACCATGGCCACGCTGCCCGCATAGGCGTAGCCAAAAGAAAGACCAACGGGGAGGGCGTTGGTTTCATCGACAAGTTTGAATGACGATTTGAACGATCGTGACGTCAATCCCCAAATGGCCATCACCACGGTAAAGGCCATCAATGCAAGTTCTTCGATCATCATAATCGCAGCATGTTCGCCAACCGAGTGCCGCCATACGGTCAACATGTGCCAGGTGATGAGGGCTTGACTCAACAACATCCAACGGTTGGTAAAGGCATGAACATCGCTGATTTTGGAAGCCTGCTGCCGTTCGGTTGCGGTTCGTTTCCATGCAAGCGCAAACACGCCGACGAAGGCCCCCAAAAACACCAGTTGCTCCACACCAACCACGCCGTTTCCGTCCGAAAGGTCCAGAACCAAATCAAACGTCCACATTAATGCGGCAGAGACCAGAAACAAGAGGATGAAAATCACGCTCGTTGAGGTGCGCGTCCCCGCAGACCGTTGTCCCGGCTCGGGAAGTTTTGCTGCCGAGGCGGATGCCATCCAGCGACCGACGCTTTGTCCTTGAATAACGGCCCAAAGAACAAAGCCAAAGCCAAGCGCGACCGGAAGCAGGTCTTGGCCTGCCCCGAACAGCCTGTCTTCGCCAAACAAGGAATCCACGATGAACCACGACATCACGGCCATCAACAGCGGAAAGAGACAGATTCGGAAGGAAGAGATGAGTCGCTTGAGAACATGCCGTTCCTTATCAGTTTCATCGGAGAGTTGGGTCCATTGACGGACTTTCGGAAACCGACTTAGAAGTCCCGTGAGAAAATACCCGCCGGAGAGGGCGATGTAACCCTGCGCGCTGAACCCTTCCTGCCCGCTTCGTGCATAGGTGAAGAACACGGTGGCAAGCAACCCGAGGAGAAGAACATGAGGGAGCGTTCGCGGGTTCAACAGCACCCGGAGCAAGCCCATCAACGATGCTTCTTCGCGCTTGAGGTCCTCAAGCGAAGGCGAGTTTCCGGCGCCTTCTGGCGGATTGGTCTCACCCTCCTCCATGACAATTCCTGCACCCGCACCGTTTTGAGACTATGGCCACCTCGGAGTGAAATCTCTTGAACAATGAACGTTTGGCCAACTTGTGGCAAAGCGGTTGAGCAAGGCCCTCCGGGGGAAACGTCGTTGGGTGGGCGTTGAGGTTGACCCGTCGCTCGACTCCAAAACGAAGGTGGAACAATCCCTCCAACGGCTTTCGTCGGGCCTTGGAGATGTTCGTCTTCGCCTGTTTGATTGCATCCTCGCAGAAGAACGGGAGCACAAAACAACAGGGAAATCTGGCATGGAAGACATTTCTTCCCAAGGAGGCCTCGCTATCATTGAGGTGCCGCTTCACGCCTACAGGGACCTGCGCGCTCTGCTCGAAGACGAAGAGGCCCGAGACTCGCACGGCTTGAGGAGCCTTACCGCAAGCGGCAAAATACGATTGGTTCGTCAGCGCCTCGGTCTTCCCAAACCACCTCGTCGTTGATTGGAGCCATCAACGCCGAACGGCTCAAGAGCATTCGCTGGCCAGCCCTTTCCATGGGCGCAGGAGGCACCGCACCGAAAATGAAGATGAACGAGGTGTTCATCTTGACCGGCACGACGCTGTTGTTGGGCGCCCTCTTCATGCACGCATGGGTGTCACCCGTCGCCCTCAATGCCGGTGATGAACCGTACACCAACGGTGCTTCGATGATGAAGGGAGATTCGTTTCGTATTGAGATCACGGTAGAGAACGAAACGACGGTCCGCCTCGTGTTTTATGACGAAGACCAATCGGTGATTTCCGCCGAGTCCATCGTGTTGGCAGCAGGCGAGCGGCACGAAGCGACCCTCGACGCCGAGCAGTCGGGATACTACACCTATGAAATCGACACAAAGGGCGTGGCAGCAACCCTTGAACTGGACATTGACCGAAAACTGATGATCGACCTTCTCCCCTTCCCGGTCGGGGCCTTCTTTTTGGCCTTCGGCTTGTATCAGCGGAAAGCAATGCAGGACGCCGAGCCCGAGGTTGAAGGTGTCTTGGACGCTGAACTAGATGTTTGACCATCGGATGTCCTCTGGCTCATCGATGACCTGACTGTCCGAGGTGACCAAAGCACCGTTCCAATCCACGTGTTCAACCTTGAGTTCTTTTTCTCTATAGAAAATTGGCTTGAGGCAATCAATTCCGTCCAAAACCTCTGCTTCAACGCTCGTATGATCCACCTCCTTCAGCGAATGTAAACCACGATGTTCAAAACGGGAGGCGACCAAAGCATGAAGCATGGAGTGAAGAGCATCAGAAGTGAGTTGACAACCTGCTTCCAAAAGACCAGCGTGCTCTCGAACATTCGGTTTGTCGATGTTCAAACCCACGCCCAACACCAGTCTGCTTTTGCTCCCTTGGCTCCTTCCTTCAAACAAAACCCCTCCTGCCTTTCGCCAGGACCCGGATGTTTCAGTCCACAAGTACACATCGTTAGGCCACTTCAAACAAATCTTGCTGGCTGATGCTGCCTGTACGAGATACTTGAGCAGGCGGACAATGTCTGAACCCGTTCGAACCTGGTCGCTTGGGTGATGTTGAAGGGCTGCAGCATTGGCTACGACCCAAGAGGTGAGAAGAGCCCCTGAGTGTGTGGCCCATGACCGTCCTCTCCGCCCTCGCCCCTGTGTCTGACGTTGGGCAATGACCGATGTCCCAACGGGTTCGTCTGAACTCAACAGCACCTCATTGGTGCTGGAAATCTCCTCATGTCGAAGAACGGATGTGTTCGCGAACGGGTGCCAGATCTGTAGCACGTACAACTCCTCTCCATCCCCCAAGGTGGTGGCTTCGACGATTCGAACGGCCAAGCCTTTTGACCATGCTTTTTCCCGTGCGTATTGCCCGTCTTTTTTGCTCGAAAGAAGAATGTAAGCATGTCCTGATTTGTGCAACAGGGAACCTGCTGCAAGCATGTTGAGAAACCGTTCATACAAACCGGATGGGTCCGTGTCCACCAGGGCGGCCTCTTCCATCGGCCCGAGGTATGGACCTTCCTGCGGCAGAGGCAAATACGGGAGATTCCAAACCACCACATCGTACCGATGGTCGCCACCCCACTGGGCAGGAGCACCATCAGCCGAAGGTCCGGGACCCCCTTCAAACACTTGACCACCGAACTTCTCGTTCTTGAGCAGGGCGCGGGTGCAAGCTACAGCGAGCGGGTTGACGTCGCAGGCCCGAACGACACATCCGTAAGATGCCGCAAGCAGCGATAACGCACCACTCCCGCATCCGATCTCAAAGAATTGCAGTCCTGAGCTCAGTACCCCGCGAGAAAGCACCTTGGCAAGCAGCGAAGTGTCCTCTCTGGGAGGGTAAACCGTTGGTGGGACCGTGAGGGTATACGTCGACCCGTTTGGTGCGTTCCACGCCACCTGTTTTGAAGCCGTCCCGATGTGCTCAATTTCTCGCTCGGCGAGCGAAGAATCGAATGGAGGTGACGAGCCCACAGAATGGCCTGTAAGCACCTATTGATGAGCGTATGCGTGCAGAAAAACGGTGGAATCAGCGATTTTTTCTCATTTGGGCAGGTTTAACACTGATGAGGCTGTGTTGTTAACAACCGCCGAGGGCGATATGCTGGCTCACGTGCAGCACGAAATGTATAAAAACACCTTGCAGGTCGGGTGAAAAGCCCAAGTTGCTACATTGGGCCTGTAGCTCAGTCAGGTAGAGCGTCGGACTTTTAATCCGATGGTCGCGGGTTCGAACCCCGTCGGGCCCGCCTGAATGCGCTACCGGTCCAACGTGGGTGGGCGATCCGGGGTGTAAAAATGGTCGTAAAAAGTGCAACGAAAAAGCGTCTTATGGAACTTGGCGTCTCAGAAGAGTACGCTCACAAGCTGGCAACGGACCGAAACATGACGGACATCAAAAACATGTCCCACGACGACGTCGCCTCGACCCTCGGCATCTCCAAAGACGCTGAAGAATTCATCAACACAATGAACATCATCGCCGAGCAAGGCTCACGCCGTCGAGCAGCCAAAAAGAGCACCAAGATCACCATCCGTGCAAAGGCCATTGATGACCTTGACCGCCCGGAAATCACCTCACGATTCAACGCCCTCAACCACGAGCTTGTCCCCCATCAAGAACTCGTCGGGCCAGCCAATATTTCCCCCGAAGAACAGTTGGCCATCGAGATGGAAGAACTCGCCCCTTGGCAAATGGTTCAACCCGATGTCGAAACCGGCGAAGACCGATTGGCAAAGGAACTGCTTCCGAAAATTCTCATCACGGACCCGGTCGTCCAAGTCATCAAGGAGACGGAGGAAGCCAAGGATTCGGCTGCCCACCTCGCTGACCCCGACCACCGACCACTCGCAGCCGGCTGGATTGCCGACCGCGTGCTGAAAGTCGTTCGCCAATCACCGTCGGCAGGCCGGACCGTAGCCTACCGACTCATCGTGGAGGGGAACTGAAGGAGGAAGACATCATGCAGGAAATCATTCAATCATTTTTCAAAGAACGCAGCTTGGTTAACCACCAACTGGCATCCTACAACGACTGTATCCCTGCCTCCGAGAACACCATCTCTCGAATGGAGCGAATCATCCGAAACATCCGTGTCGGAACCGATGAAGATTTCAACGACGATGAAGGAGGTTACATCAAACTCGACGTCCACGACCAGGACATCGTCATTCGCCTCAAGAACGTCAAGTTGGGTCAGCCAACAGTAAAGGAAGCCAACGGCGCTCTCAACCCATCATCCCCGATGGAATGCCGCCTTCGCAAGTTGACCTACATGTCACCGGTGACCATTGACTTCACCATCAAGCGAAACGGCGTCCCCTCGCCAACCGAATCCGGGGTTGCCGTCGGTTCGATGCCCATCATGGTCCGCTCCGAGCGATGCAACCTTCACCCCAAGCACATCGCTGGCGACCGCGTCTTGACGCCCACAACCTCCGCTGAAGACAAGGCTACCTGGCACGAACTCCTTCAAAAGAAAGGCGAAGACCCGCTGGACCCCGGTGGTTACTTCATCATCAACGGAACCGAGCGCGTCCTCATCTCAATGGAAGACCTCGCCCCAAACCGAGTGACGGTCGAGATCAACAAGCGTTATGCCAAGCAAACGGAAGTCGCCAAGATCTTCTCACAAAAAGACGGTATGCGCAAGCCACTCACCGTCGAGAAGCGCCGTGACGGTATGCTGATGGTCAAAATCAGCACGGCCGGAACCACCGCCATCCCCGTCGTGCTCCTCATGCGAGCTCTCGGCGTAGAAAACGACCAACAAATTTTCCAAGCCATCGCTGGAAACACCGACTCGTTCAAGTTCATCGTCGCCAACATCAACGAAGTCAACGACAACG